>JABDBI010000006.1 GCA_013288705.1 Methanobacteriota archaeon
TGCAACGCTTGTCGCTGGAGGCCGTGAATTGGCTGGAAGCACTTATTGTAGAGCCCAGCGGGCACGCCCCATTAATGCCCCACCGGGATCTACTGCTGGTATAAGCATCTGCTTGGAATTTAAGGAGAATGGGTGGATGACCGACAACAGCAGCACACTGGGTGGTAATCCGCCTTTAGCTTGCTCATATAGCACGATTGTAGGAGGCGAGAGTACAGCGGTGACAACTGCCTGCAGAACGCATTTGGGAAGAAGACTCGTGAGTCACTATACCCTATCCCACGATGACCAGTCACTTACCGCTGCAGATGGAACCCGATACTTGCTTGTAAGTAGCTACTAAAGTTAATTGGGGCAAACCATGAATATTAAAGTCCGGATGATTTGCTGCGCCATTCTGTTTTCCGCGCATACTGCATATGACGCGCATGCAGTGAGCAGCGGCGTCCAGCTAGAGGCTGCTTGGCTTTCAGTGCTTGATGAGTGGAGCCAAGAGCACATCTTCCAAGGGTCGGACTATTTATGGAACAGTGATGAAGGATTAGCTTTTTTACAGATTGCCCTCGATGAGAACATACGCATCGGGGCAATCATAGATAGGCTAGATGTCGAAATCATAGCTCTGGAAGGTATGCGCAATCGTTTGGATGTTGACCTCAATGAGCTGATCGCAGAATTGATTGCAATGCGAAACAATCGATTTTTGGCACAGCACATCTTTAATCGGATTGATGCCGCACTGACCCCACCTCAAGTTGCACCGCCGATCAATGCGACTGCACCAGCAGCAGAGCCAATGACAATACGCATTGATGCCTATCTTGATTTTGCATCGCCTTCCATTTAGCGCTTTATCGGTTCTGCTGAACGCAACGAATGCACGGATCGGCGTTGCTCGACGAAGGTCGACCTTGGGGACGACTCTGTCGTCGCGCAACCGGTGGAAGCGTAGCAGTAGTAGCACGGGGCCGAGGACGCACAGCGGTTCCAGCTTGCGCCCTCGAGTGTTCGTCTATAGATGGAAGGGATTGTCTACGTGCGAAAGCGGGGCTTGTCGGGCTTGCACCGAGTGAATTTGAACTGGCAACCGTGGGAGAGGGTGCCGTTGGTGTTCCTCCGGCTGATGAAGTGGACAGAGGAGATTGACTGATTGACCTGACAGGCGCCGGTGGCGTGCTTGCAGCCACGTATGTTGGTGTCCTGCCCACAACAGAAGGGATATTTGGATAGCTATGTTCGGATGAAGCGGTTGGGGATCCCAGCATATGCACGGACCGTATATCCAGAGAACGTCTCGCCAATGCAGATGCGGAGCGAGTTGCAGCATAAACAAGGGGAGGCGCAAACGGAGACGCCGCTGTTGGTGTTTGTCGGCGTACGTATTGCTGAAGAATAACATCGTTCTGGAGCTGCTCTAGTCGCTCCACAAGTGATTCTGCCGCAGGCCGAATGACCGATCTTAGGTCTGATGTCTGTCGGTCAAATGCCGCAACTTCATGATGGACCGCTCCAAATAGTTCCATAAACTGGTGAAAATCATGCCGAGAAACGTACCCTTGGAAAGCATCGTCATACCATCCAATGGGAACCTGAAAGTGAAGAGACAAGAGTTGAATAAAACCTTGGAGAGTGCTGATGACGATCTGCCCGCGACGATTCACCGAGTAGTTTTTAGGGTCGAGACGTTGCGTATCACGGGAAGGATCAATAAAACGACGACGATCGGAAAGCACAAACTCACTGAAAGGCATTCCGTAGGACACCCCGTTCGGCATTTCTGTCACAAGGCCCTCGTGGACAGCGAATTCCCTTAAACGCTCAAAAAAAGCTAAGCGAACCTGACCGTATGTTCGGCTTCGACCCAATTCAATGGGCTGATCGCGTCGATTCAGTCGGCCCCAAGCGTCAAGACTTCGGTCTGTGGGGCTAAAAAGACGAGTGTATGGGGCAAGCGCCATCATATCTGCATACCTTGTATGCTCAGCTTGGAGTCTCCTATTTATACGATCGATCCAAGTACGCGCGTCAGTGATTGTCGTCGTCAAGCGATTCAACTCAGTTGCTTCGTTGGCCGTCCCGACGGAATCAAAAACCCTTTGAACGTGCTCGTTATCTGAGTCCCACAACAATCTCTGCTGCGCAATCCAATTTCCGCAAATGTAATAGTCAAACTCTTCAGCTTTGACGGGAAGTACCGTTAAAAACATGAGTATAAACGCAAACCTTCTTTTCATAATCTTAAATTCCATTTAGAGCTTTATTGGTTCGAAGACATACTTCTGTTGTGCTGTCTCGAGCTTGAGTGTGGTTTTACCGGCGTGTTCTTCGGGGATAAACTCAAGCCCAGCAACAGGGGAGTTCGTCAAAATCAATTTGCGCACGCCATCTTTTTCGGTTTTTTGTGCGACGGGGCTTTTCCACTCACTTGCATCGAGAATTGCTTTTTCGCCGCTGAGCCGAATCGTCACTGTGCCGAGACTCTTGTTGGCGTATGTCCCCGCTATTTTGCTCAGCCAATTGCGATCGGGCGAAAAAGAGACATTCTCGAGCCCCTTTTTTGAAATCTCTTTCCATAGATTCAGATTGGTTGTGAGCGTTTCTTGCGCTTCTGCCTTGCCATCAAACAAAAGCTCCATGAGTCGCCGTCGCACAGCGCCGGTGAAAGCGCCTGCTCCCTGTGCATTTGTTAAAATAACAGCACCGACTTGTTGCTCGGGCATAAAGAACATGCCCGACGAAAATCCCATGGTATTGCCATCGTGACCCATCACTTGCACGCCGTGGTCATCGGCCATCATGAGGCCCAGGCCATAGCTCACCTTGTCAGAAATCTTGACTTGCGATTCACGTCGTTTTGCAGCACTTCCGGTCGTGCCCTTGGTGAGTTCAAACATGATATAGCGTGCCATATCTTGCACGTTCGACCATGCTCCTCCCGCAGGGCGAATGGATGTGACCCATTGTTCATCCTCGATGCGCATGGGGATGTAATTGAGGTTTAAGTCTGCTCCATGCGGGAGCGCGTGTTCTTTTTGCGCAACGACGTTAAAATCGAACGTGGTAGATTTCATACCAATGGGATCGAACACACGTGATTGCATCGCAGCATCGTAAGCCAGCCCCAGGTCTTTCTCACTGCCAGCAGCCAAGGCGGCGATGTATCCACCAGCAGATACCAAGCCATTGCTATATTGAAAAGTCTCGCCAAACCCCGTCGTCGGTTTCATGGCGCCCATTTCTTTGACGCGTGTCTCAGGTGTTTCTTTAGAATAGTGGAAGAGCAGATCCATGTCTTGTCTGGGTAATCCTGTGCACGCACACATCGTGTACTTCATCTCTAATTTTTTGGTGGCAGCTTCATCGCCCAAAGCAAAGGTCGGTGAAATGCGAGTCACTGGCGTGTCCCAAGTGAATTTACCTTCATCGATGAGCTTTGCCATCATCAAGGTGGTGAGCGATTTTGTCGTCGAGCCAATCATGAACAAGGATGCTGGTGTAACGCCAAATCCTCGCTCGAATATAATTTTGTCGCCCTGCACGATCGCTATAGCTGCACCCGGAACCTTGCTTTGCTGACGCGCATCTTCTACAAATGCCGCGAACGCTTTTAGTTTCTTCGCATCGAGCGGATGTGCTTTTTTGCCTGCGAAAGATTCTGGTTCAGCGCCAGGCACTTTGAGACTGGTAAGTGCCGTCATGACCTGCGCATTGCGTCTGTCGAGAGCCGCCCGCGTGCTATCGAGGAGCACCACATACCATGTCTTGTTCTTCCTCAACCCCACGCCCAAAATGATGCGCTCCTCTTGTGTGGTGGTCTCATAAGAAACTTGCGTCACTTCATCCAAGCCATCTTGGGGCGGAATCTGAATAGATTGCTTGACCACTCGAGCAAATTCCGGACGATAATGCTCCCATCCCGATTCAATTGCCTGTGCGGCGTTGGGCTCGTGATTCTCGAGAAGAACCATCAGCAGTTGACGGTCTGGATCTTCGAGCACAATAAACTCTTTACTCGACGTGACGAACCATCCCTTCGGAGCAGTGAAAGTCGCGCCCGATTTTGTTTTGAGCTGCGTGTCGTTCTCGAGCAGGGTCTGCTTAACCGGCAAATGCGCAGTGCACCCGCACGCGAGCAGAATTGTGACCATCGAGAGCAAAGCTGCTCTGGTGATGCGGTTCAAGTTGTCACCCCATTATAATTGGCAGGCTACCACGGGCATCCGCTAACTTCTTTGCCCCGAGCATGCCACAGGCGGCATCGACGTCATCGCCCCGGGTTGTGCGAATAAACGCACTCATATGACGATCTTGCAATATCCCTTGAAACGCCAACACCCGATCTTGCTCCGGTCGCTTGAACGGCGATAGAGGATGTGCGTTAAAGGGAATCAAATTAACTTTGCACCGAAAATCCCGGAGCAATTTGACGAGTCGCTTTGCATCATCATCGGAGTCATTGATGCCGGCGAGCAGTACGTACTCGAAGGTAATTCGACGACGTGCTTCCATCGGAAACGCCTTACAAGCCTCGAGCAAAGCTGCGATGTCCCATTTCTGGTTCACTGGCATAATGTCGTTACGCACGTCGTTTGTCGTTGCGTTCAAGCTGATGGCGATATGCACGTCGGTATCGTTGCCGAGGCGTACGATGTTTTTCACCACACCCGAGGTCGAGACTGTAATGCGTCGCGAAGAAAATTGTTGCCCATGCTCGGCGGTCAGCAACTTGATCGAGCGCACGACATTGTCATAATTGTGCAGCGGTTCACCCATGCCCATATAAACGATGTTGTGCAGTAGGCGAGAATCGCTGGCTATTTCTTGACGCAAGTCGTGTTGGACTAAATAAATCTGGCTGACAATCTCTGACGCGGTCAGATGCCGCGTGAGATTCATTGCAGCGGTCGCGCAAAACGTGCATCCCATGGCGCAGCCAACTTGGCTAGAGATACAAATGGTGTTGCGTCCTTCGGCCGAGGCGTTGGGAATATACACGCTTTCAATGGTGTGACCGTCGTGGGTTTTGAATTGATACTTGCGTGTTCCATCGCTGCTTTTATGTACAGCATCGATTTCTAAGCCAGGCATGAGGCCTGCTTCGCTTAGGCATGCGCGGAATTCGCGTGATATGTTGGAGACTTGATCGAGATGGGTTTTGCCCTGGCCGTGAAAAGCTTGAAATAACTGCAACGCGCGATAAGGCTTTTCGCCTAATTCGCACACGAACGCTTTGAGCTCATCTAAAGTGAGCGCGAGCAAGTCGATTGGTTGTTGTGTTACCGCCTTCATGTGAACCTAGGCGTATACGTGCTTCAATGGCGGTCGTCTACCGGGGTTAGCTTGTCCTCCGGTGGGGAGGACAAGCTATATAATTCAATGATCTATCGCCAGGTGAACGCCTTCTTAGTCGTTTCTCCAATCAGCGAAGAGATCTGATGCGTCCATGAATACAGAACGATTGCCGAAACCAAAGCCTGAATCGCATGGTACCCCGTAGTTAACCAGCCCGATGTTCCTCTATAGGTGGTTGTTAGCATCGCGAGATATAAAAAAAACGCCGTGCCTGCAACAGCATGTGGCATCGCTTCACTCATCGCGGAGCTTCGGACTTCGTGATCTGGATCGTAAGTATACACGTGGTAATAAACCAACAGATCTGTTCCGAGCGTCATCACAGCGGGCACGATAACGCCAGGAAGACCAAAGCTTGCTTGGGTAATTCTGGCAATCATATAACTTTCTGCTGACGTAAATGCCATGTCAGTTGCGATGTTTAAGCCATAGCGCGACGTGAAGTCGCGGACACCTTGGGAGTCTGGATCAACAGGGACTTGGTTTTGGGCAATATAACCCGGACCGGTCCAAAGCCGATTGATGCCATATACAGCCGTATTCATCGCTGCATTTCCGACGTTGCTACGTGCGAACACGCCTGCGCCGGGGTTTGGATTGGTGCCATAGGCCATCGAAAGAGATGCCATGGAGTGTGCAATGGCCCAGGCGAGTTCATTTTGCCAGCTGGATTTGAAATTGTCCTCCATGGCTTCTGGAGCTTTGATGCCCCTCACAATCATGAAGTAGTTGAGGGCGCCTCGGTGTTTGATGGCGTTTGTTCCGAGATAGCCGTTGTAGGCTGCGAGTTTTTTGATGAGGGGAACGGGGACGTGCGGGCGACGCTCGATGTTGCGTAGGACGATTGTATCGGGCACTCCACTTCTATCTTCTTCTTGAGTTTTTATGTCTTGGTGATAGGCCTTTTTTTCAAATCGTTCTTTTCTTGCTTCATGCAATTCCGCCATTTGAGCGGCATTGTATTTTTCATCTCGGACAAATTCGCGAACCTTTGCTGGAACCAATTGATAGCGATCACTTCCTATGACAAGGAGTTGGCTAGCAGATGAGACCGGAATCATGCTGACATCAGCAGAGGCAGGCGCATCCGGTGCTGGAAGCGCAGCCATGGCAAGAGGTCCTGGTAGCAGGGGTGTACTGTCTGACACCTTACCAATGAAACCAGCTTCTACTGAGTCTTCCACCATGCGGGTTAACATTCTTGGGGCATCTCTTTTTAAGTCCTGTAACACCGGGCCTATCGCTGAGGGGTTATAGTATGCGATCATTGGAAGGACACGTGCGTCTGCCAAGATGCGTCCCTGATTGCCAAGACCCTCATCCTTCATCAACTTCCAAATTAGGTTGGCTGCATCCACATTGCCTGCTCTCAAAGCAACGTCAAGAAGCTGCTCTTCCACTAAGAAGTTACGTGCGCTTCCGAAATGGCTTTTAAGAAATGCAAAGACCCCTCTAAAATTGGCTTCATCGAATGGATAGTCGTTCTGAGCCATGAGGCGCAAAAGGGATCTACTGTCATCGTAGGGGCTGCTATAGACATCCGCCATCGTTTGGCGCTTGCCCGTTAGTGATACTCGTTTCGCCATCAAAATCTGAGCAGCTGTTTTAAGATTGTGAAGTTCTGCAGTGGCAATGTCGATATTGTTTATCATTGACGCATCAGTCGCGGTTGCCATATCTTCGGCAAGCTTTGCATCTGTGCTGGCGACAGTGTGACTAAGAGGGGTGCGTCCGCGACGATCCGCGAAAGCCGTTTTCACCGCGCCATTATCAAATAGCAATCGTGGAATACCAGCAGCCCGCATGTCATTATCCTGCAGAGCGCTGCCAAATAGGTCATTGCGGTTAGTGCTGGCGAAGGCTGCTGTTGGAGTTGCTCTTACAACATCTGCAACTTCTGCACCGGACGCAGTTAGATCGGTAAATGACACCGTGATAATATCAAGAGGAAGGCGACCAGCCGCATTGGTTCGGCCAAAGGAGTCGCGCGTGGGCAGATGGCCGGTTTGAACAACCAAGGCTCTCAATCCCCGACTTACCGCGCAAAGGTGAGCCAACGTGTTTGCATGAACGTCGTTTATTGTATCAACAAACTGCAAATAATCTGGTCTTGCAAGCGCAGATTGAATCAGTTGACGTTTTCCTGTCGCAACCACATCTTGAAATGCTGATTGTTTGCCTACGCGCCCTGCTAGGGCTAAGTCAGCTCTTTGTTGAATCAGCAATTGCGACGTTTCATCCGCATATTGCGTCGCTAACGATGCGGATAAAGGTGTCTGGTTGCCAATATATCTGTTGATGTCGATATTTGCCTCACCACAACGCTGAATCATCACATCCGCGACACCAAAACGTTGTTCTCTAATAGCGCTATGTAACGCGTCACCAGGAAGATCTAGACCGAGATTTTTTCCCACATAAGGCACGCGATCGAGGAATGGAACATTCTTCATCAGCATACTCATCGAAAGCGCGTAGTCGAACATACCAGCGTTATCAGTTGTAACCGCATCTCGCGCAGCGCGCTGATTCAAAAGCGGGATCGCAGCTAAGGGGATAAATGTCGTAACCGTTGTTTTAACAATCCGAGTCACCAAAAGATATCCATAAATCGCAGTACCTGTTGTCCCTGCAACGAACAGAACTGGTGCCAACCGGGGATGCGTTTTTGTGAAACTAGCAGCAGCTGCCGTAGTCTTGAACGCCGTTGTAGCGACAGTTGTCATGGAAGGTATTGGTATAAAGTCCGTCCACGCCGCAGAGAGGGGAGTGCTGGCTAAAGAACCTATGAGAATGGCAACGAGTAGTGTCTTTAAAATTTTCATAATTTATCCATTACAAATGTGATACACAGTTAGCTCGGTAAATTTCGGAAATCAATGGGATAAATGTAGGCGCTTAGTAGATGCCTCTTCAGTCTTCACTGAGCCCGCAACCAAACGATTGAGCGTCTCTCCTTCGTCACGTGTCAAATAACGCCACTTTCCAGGCGCAATGCCCGCCAATGTCACATTCATAATGCGTGTGCGTTTAAGCTTGATCACTTCGTATCCGAGCACTTCGCACATTCTTCTGATTTGCCTGTTTAGTCCTTGCACCAAAATAATCCTAAAGCTGTTCTTTCCCATTTGTTCCACAACACATGGCTGCGTCACAGTCTCCAAAATACGAACACCACCGCTCATTTTTTTAAGAAACGCCGCGGTAATCGGCTTGTCCACAGTGACAACATATTCCTTCTCGTGGAGATTTCCAGCGCGCAATATTTTATTGACGATGTCACCGTCATTGGTCAAAAAAATCAATCCCTCGGATGCTTTATCCAGCCGACCAATCGGGAAAATCCGCTTCGGATGTTTCATGAAATCGACGATGTTGTCTTTGTCTTTTCTGTCGGTGGTGCAGGTAACTCCCACAGGTTTGTTGAGCGCAATGTAAATCGGCTTTTCTTTTTCTTTGATGGGCTTGCCATTTATTTTGACGTCATCCGCAGAAGTGACTTTGGTGCCCATGAGAGCTTTGACACCGTTCACCGTCACTTTTCCCTGCTCGATCAGCTTGTCCGCCTCCCTTCGGGAGCAGATGCCGGTTTCGCTGATGTGCTTGTTCAGTCGCGTCTGCATGCCATTGCCTTTTATTTCTATTTCGTTATTGTATTGCCTATATGATAAGCACCAGCAATATAGGCCTATTTTTTGGCAGTAGAAAGTTATTCGAAGATGTGAACATCAAATTCGTTGATGGGAACTGCTACGGAATCATTGGCGCAAATGGGGCTGGAAAGTCGACATTTTTGCGAATTCTCTCGGGTGAGCAAGAGCCTTCTTCGGGCGAAGTGCATATTTCCCCCGGCGAAACGCTTTCTGTCTTGAAGCAGGACCAGTTTCGCTACCAGGAAGAAACCGTGCTGCAGACGGTCTTGCTGGGCAATGAAAAGCTTGATGCTGTTGCCAAAGAAAAAGACGCTATTTATGCAAAACCCGACTTTTCTGAGGCCGATGGCAACAGGGCTGCGGAGCTGGAAGCTGAATTCGCTACTCTCGGTGGTTGGGAAGCAGAAACCGATGCGGCAACTTTACTGAACGGGCTTGGAATTGGTGAGGCGCTTTTACAAAAGCAGCTGAAAGAGCTGAAAGATTCGGAAAAAGTCAAAGTACTGCTCGCGCAGGCGCTCTTTGGTAAGCCCAATAATTTGTTGCTGGATGAGCCAACCAATCACTTGGACGACAAGTCGATTCGTTGGTTGGAAGATTATTTGCTCAACTTCCAAAATACCGTGATTGTTATTTCTCACGATCGTCACTTCTTAAACAAAATTTGCACGCACATGGTCGATATCGACTATGGCAAGGCCAAGCTTTATGTCGGTAACTACGACTTTTGGCAGCAGTCGAGCCAGTTAGCGCTCGAGTTGCGCAGCAATGAAAACAAGAAAAAAGAAGAGAAAGCCAAGGACCTCGAATCTTTCATTCAACGCTTCAGTGCCAATGCATCCAAGTCGAGCCAAGCGACTTCGCGAAAGAAACAACTCGAAAAGTTGACGCTGGAAGAATTGCCTATCTCTACCCGTAAGCGTCCCAATATTCTTTTTCAGCAGAAGAGAGATGCGGGCGATATTTTGCTTGAAGTGCAGGGGATTTCTAAATCTATCAACGGCCAGAGAATTCTCAATGACATTTCGTTTTCCGTCAAAAGAGGGAACAAGGCAATTTTCGTTGGGCAAGATGAGATTGCCAAAACTACTCTCTTTCAAATCCTCATGGGAGAAATCGAGGCAGACGAGGGCAATTTCCGATGGGGAGTGACGACGAATCAAGCTTATCTTCCAAAAGATCATAACGCTTATTTTGATGGTAAAGAGCACAACCTCATCGATTGGCTGCGCGAATTTTCGGAGGATAAATCGGAGAATTTTATTCGCAGCTTCCTCGGGCGCATGCTTTTTTCCGGCGAAGAAACACTGAAGGGCGTCAACGTACTTTCGGGTGGCGAAAGAGTACGTTGCATGTTGGCGAGGATGATGCTTTTGGGGCCCAATGTGTTGGTGCTCGATGGCCCTACCAATCACTTGGATCTTGAGGCGATTACGGCGTTGAATAATGCTGTGGTGGCTTTTCCGGGGACTGTGCTGTTGGCAACGCATGATCAGTATTTTGCGCAGACGGTGAGCAATCGCGTCTTTGAATTCAAAGACGCGCAAATGATTGATCACCAAGTTGGCTATGCAGAATATTTCAAAGAAGACGCTTAGCGCTGCTTCCCACCCTCACCCTTGGTCCCTCTCCCGCGAGCGGGAGAGGGAAATCTTAGTTCTGCACGGTGATGGAAGCCGCGTTGGAGTCGACGGTGTAGACTTTGCCCTTATAAGTTGTCTCGCCGTGAAAGAGAATCTGGTACTGCCCGTCTGCAACAGTCATCGTTCGCCATCCCATTGTCATCTCGTTTAACACATCGTCATTGGTTTTGACGGATACGATTTTTCCATTCGCATCAATCACTCGAAGTTCAAGATGCTGAATCGGTACCGGTGAGAATTGCGCGTGTACTAAGAATTCCGGCCTATCGTTTTGCGGCTGCGTTAGATCTGTCCCGTCAGCAGGATCAAACGAAAGACCCATGACAGGCACACTGTTAATGACATAAAACTCTCTGACCTGGGATTTCACACCGTTTGTCTGAGCAAAAATTTCATAGCGCCCCTCAGCTATCTTGGTCGTGTCAAACGGGGCCATGCAGCCCTGCTCAGTTGAAGTCACGCACGCTGGTGCAAGAACTTCTTGTTGGTTGTTGTCGATGACGTGGAATTGTACCGCCGCAACGTCGCTTGCGGAGAGCCCTTTGGCAGAGGCTTCCAAGCTTGTATTGCCCGAAACATACTGCTTGTCGGAAGGCGTTGCAACGGACAGATTCGCCGATGCCGGTTGAATGTCATACGCCCAAGTTTCGGAGCCCACGCCAGAATCATCCTGATAGCTTACCCAGGCAAAACCCTTTTCGCCCCACTCCTGGCCCCAGCTATTGCGGATAAGCCAAGCTTGCTTGACGTCATCGTAGCCTACGATACTCACGGCATGTCCACCTAATGCGTCGCCACTCCCGTGCTTGTAAACGCCGCTGCTATAGGTAACGAAATCGGCATAAACTGTCAGTGTTGTCTCGAGTGGGCCATTCTTCAACGCCATCTTGACAGCATCGGCACTTCCACCACCGCTGGAAGGCATGGTGTAGCCGGCGATTTTTACGCTTCTCGCACTCGCGTCGCTGCATTGCGTGCTGCATACCCCGTCTACGCCGGTGGAGCCGGAGGTGTAAGGAGCGCAAGCCTCATCTGGTATCCCCGTATTTTGCAGATAATCTGCGGCTTGATCGGCCATCCAACCTGCATCGCAGCCTCCACCACCACATGCGAACAGTGATTGGGGAGAGAAGGTGGGATGCAGCCACGGGAGCCCTGCGGCGATCGCATACCGGGCCTCGAGCGTTGCCACCGCTGAAAACGCGACACAACTTCCGCAATTTCCTTGATTCATAACAGGGCCTAACCAGTTGACACCGTTATTGTTGCGCCAATCTAAGGCGCTTGGAATTTCCACAGATTCAGGCCCGATAGGTTCAAAATTCAAGGTTCCAGTCGGTGGCTTTTGTTGACCGAGCAATCTTCGAAAATCTCTCTTGGATAGTCGCGTTAGCCATGACTCTTTGGCTCGCCAACCGAGATTCGCTTTTTTTATCGATTGTTGAACGGTGTCGGCCAAAGCCACGTTTGAAAGAAAAACAACCAACAGACACAAGTTTATGCGGGTGTATTTTTTCATGTAGGCCAGAATACCAGAGGTAAAATTAATATGGTACAAGCAGGCCAATGAAAATTACTGCCACCGAGCAAATGCCGATTCTTGCCCTCCTCCTCAAGTCGCTTCGTTTATCATCAACAACAAAAGCGCGTAAACTCCTCAAACACGGTTTTGTTCAAATCGATGGCCAGATGGTTGTGCGTGCAGATGAGATGATCGAAGCTGGTCAAGTAGTTGAAATAATAAAGAAGAATACACATCCGCGCACAAAACCCCCATTTGAGATCCTGTATGATGACCAATACGTATTGATTGCAGTGAAGCCTGCAGGAATTCTCTCGGTTAATCGGGAAAATGAAAATTCTAAAACGTTTCACAAGCTCGTCAATGCTTATGTCCGGGAGATTTCGGAAGGTCGAGAGCGTGCATTTTTGGTGCATCGTCTCGATCGCGAGGTTTCAGGAGTTATGATCTTCGCCAAATCGCTCGATATACAAAAACGACTCGAAGACGACTGGCGTAATAACGACAAACTTTACTACGCGCTAGTCGAAGGTACACCCAAGCAAAAGGAAGGCAAGATTGAGAGCTGGTTGGCAGAAAATAGCGCGCTAAAAGTATATTCGACGACCGAGGGGCCAAACACCAAACATGCGATTTCGCATTATCGCGTGCTGTCGCAAATGCCGGGGTTTAGCCTGGTTGAGGTGCGACTCGAGACAGGCCGAAAAAACCAGATTCGCGTGCATCTGTCGGATCTCGGGTGCCCGATTGTTGGCGATGTCAAATATGGTGCTAAGAGCGACCCCATTGGCCGCATCGCGTTACACGCATTTCGTTTTGCCTTCAATCACCCAGTTTCCGGAGAAAGGGTGACTGTTGAAGCGCCGTGGCCAAAGGAACTCGAAGGATTGATTAAGAGACCGCGCACAGGGTCTGCACCAGCTGTAGAAGTCGGCGGGCGGCATCTCCCTGGCGCCGGTCGAGGCTACCAGCGTTATGGAGCAAAACGACGCTAGGCGAAGAAGAACTACCAGCTTCCACGCTCACATTTGGCACGTGTTCTGTGAAATAGATCCGGCCCGAGGAGGAGATTGGACACGCTGCGTCACCTTGCCGGGCAGCACACAGATAAGCTACTTCGTTGATGGCCACACGATGTGGGAACTATTGTCCGGCGCGGTGGCAAAAACAGACAGTGAAAGCATGCTGATCGAAAGCGCCAAGAAGAGTCTCATGATATTTTTTCCTTTTATAGCTAGGTCTTACTGATATGATGAAAGAGCAAAACTTGGCTTGATTTTAGGAGGATGCGATTATGGTAACTCTCAAAGAAGACTTTACGGCTCTCGACGCTGCACAAAAAAATCTGGAAACGTCCCGCTCGGCTGTCGAAAACGCCAGAGAGCAACTGCGATCACTAAAGCTCCAGCAAGAAGAAATTCCTGCCAAGATCGTTGCGCAAGAATCCAATCTCAAAAAGCTGGAAGACACATTTCAAAAACAAACCGCTGAAGTTGCCATGCTAAAAGAGCGTCGGGCGAACGTGCTGGCGAATGCATCCGAAGGAGCGCCGGCTGTAAAGCCCGCGGATGTCACCGAAGAATCGCTGCGATCATGGAGCGATGCTGAAATCATGGATCGGCTGGAAGATACGCTGAAAAAGCATGTCAACGATCCACAAGCAGTCGGCAGCACAACTCGGCTTATTTGGCAAAGCGTGACCAACGCACTGGTGAACGCCATGGCCGAGCGAGAGCAAAAGAAACCAGGCACTCTTACGGAGGCACAGAAAAAAACGATAGATGCGCTGCGCAAAATTATTAGCAATCCCAAATAAAAGGACGCATTCGTTATTGTTTTTTATGCGCCTTTTCTTTCTTTTCATCTTCCGGAAATTTCTTGGTAGCGGGCCATAACAGCCGCCATGGTTCACGTTTAATCACATCGGTGAACTCGCGCGCATTTTTGAGTGTAGCAGCTAGATCTGAGCCAGGACCAGCAAGTTGCTTTAAGCCATCTGTCACAGATTCTCCTACATCCGGTATGCGCTCACCAACAAACTCGGTGTGATTAGGTGCCAAACCGCTTTTTTCGTCTCCCTTAAAAAAATCAATGACTCTGACACCCATGAGCGTTTGCTGCTTCAGGTGCACCGTCACGTCATTGTAAACGCGTGCGGTGTGATCGACTTTGACGTCGATGGCGGCCTCATAATTCCCATGACCCTTAGGGCGTTTTTCTACAGGAACTGGCGTATACACGGCGCTTACCTTGCCAATCTCGTTGCCTGCCAAGAGCACCGGCGCTCCTGGGCGTATGCCAGAAGCATTGTCGAAATAGATCCGATAGGTGTTCACCTTGGAAATGACGCCCGGTATTCCAATGGCCAGCAAGATGGCGATGACGATCCCGAGGGTGACCAGGGTCAAGATGCCAGTTGTGACTTCGTTTTTATGAATTTGCATGTTTGGGTTCCTTGGCGTGACCATGCGTCAAATACGCAGAAAGAAATTCGTGGACGAATCTATTCTTTGACTGACGAAAGTCAGCTGGAGATCCCTCCTCAACGATCTTCCCATCGTGTAACATGGCCATGGATGTAGCAATGCGAAATGCGCTAGGCATCGTATGGGTGACGACAATCGATGCCACTTTGTGTTCTTCCCGCAACGCGACGATGAGATCATCGATAAGCACGCTGTTAATGGGATCTAGGCCAGAGGATGGTTCATCGAAGAGAATAAGAGTAGGCTCCAAAGCCATGGCGCGCGCGAGACCGACACGTTTTTTCATTCCGCCGCTAAGCTCGGAGGGCAGTTGTTCTTTGATGTCTTTGAGGCCAACCAATTCGAGCTTGGCATCGACGATTTTATCGATTTCTTTGGCCGTTTTTTTTGACAACTCCCGCAAGGGAAGAGCAATGTTGTCGTGCACGTTCATGGAGCTCATCAGTGCTGAATATTGATACACCATGCCAATACTCGAACGCATTTCGTTTAATTCATGGCGGTTGAGTTTGGTGATGTCCTTTCCTTTAAATCGGATTGATCCGTGATCGACTTTCAAAATACCCAGCAAGAGACGCAGAAGTGTGCTTTTACCGCCGCCACTTGGGCCCATGACGACCAGTGTTTCTTGTGATTTGAGTGAGAGATTCAGGCCATTCATTACGACGTGATCCGCGTAGCGAAATTTCACGTTGTGCATTTCCAGCAAGGTTTCTTGTTGCGTGATCATTTGAATACCGAGACCATGAAAATGTTGCAGAGCGTGTCGCAACCGATCACTGTTGTCACAGCAGTCACGACGCTGGAGGTTGTTGCAGTACCTACCCCCGCTGCTCCTCCGCGCACTGCCAGGCCTTTGAAACAGGCGATCCAGCCGATGATTCCCCCAAAGAGAAAACTCTTGATCATGCCTGAGATGACATCCTTGACCAAAAGACTGTCCATGGTCTGGTCGTAAAAGTAGGAGAAATTGAGATCCAACGAGAGATTTGAAATGAACGCTGCACCTACAATGCCTGAGACAATTGCCACTACGGAAAGGCAGGGCGTCATAAAAAAAATGGCGAGGAAACGTGGTGTGACGAGATAGCGCAATGGGCCGATTCCCATTCCCTCTATCGCTTCCACTTCTTCGGAGGCGGTCATTGTTCCTAATTCCGCCGTGTACGATGCCCCAACGCGTGCGGCAAGGACGATGCCTGTCAGCAGTGGCCCCATCTCACGGGTGAAAGAGATGACCACCGTGATAGGCACGAGCATCACCATGCCAAAACGTTCAAGTTGGTAGCCGGTCAGAAGGGCCAAGGTCAGGCCGACAAAGATCGAAACGAGCGAGACCAAGAAAACAGAGCCCATTCCGACGCGGTCTGTTTGAACGAAAAAATCCGTCAATCGAAACGGGGATTTCTTGGTCGAGATGCGTTCATAGACCTCTGCAACAGTCTCACGTGCCATCCATACGAGGCTCGAGAGTTCCTGGAGAAAGGCTGTTGTTATGGCTCCCAATTTAGCAATCACGAAACCACCGATGGTAAACTGTTGGTCCAGGATATCTCGTGAGCGTAATTTTATGCAAGCTCAGTGAGAAATCAGAAAATCGCTTCTTTTATCGATTGGACAATAACCTTGGATGCAGCCGTACGCTGGCTGTCGGCCCGGTAAATGAAACAGATTTTGTCGTTGAAAGAAGGGGCATTGGGTATGCAATGTCTCAGTATTGTTTTGTTGCGAGCCGCAATGCGAGTTGGGAGAATAGCGGTTCCCATGCCCGTACTCGCTAGGTCTGCGATAAGTTCGAGACTTGACGAGGTCACTATCCTTTTAAAGCGTATGTTATTAGCTTCCAGTTTCTGCAGAATAAATTGCGCTTGTAGAAGGTCAGGATCATAGATGAGCATGTTGCTGTATTGACCGGTGTTGTCCCATAGCGTGACTTTGTCTTCGCAGAGATGGTGAATAACTAAGTCTGGATGAAAAACAGGGTTCACGACGATGCCAAAATCTAAATGATGAGAAATGACGCTTTCGGTAATTTTTCGAGATAAGTCATGCTTGAGTTGGATCTCGATTTGCGGATATTTGTCGAGCAACTTGGGGAGTATGGTCGGTAAAGAATAGCTGGCTACGGAAACGTGGCAGCCAATGCTAAAGCGTCCAGCAAGGTCATGAGCGTGTCCTAGAACGCTGGCTTTGAGGGACTCCCACTCACGAATTAAATTCGCAGCCTCTTGTGCAAAATGCCGCCCTGATTTTGTGAGCTCCACGCCAGATTTTTTACGGATGAGAACCTCTATTCCGAGCGCGTATTCCAGCCGTTTTAGTGCCATGCTGAGCGATGGTTGCGTGATACCGAGACGTTCTGCCGCGCGAGAAATATTCTGCGTGGTCGCGACCTCGAGAAAATACGAAATGTCTGAGTGAGAAGGAAGCATAATTTTTGGCTATCACAAACATAGAGACTATCGATTTTACTCTTAGCGAGAGAACACCTAATTTGAGTGTCACAAGGAGAGCAAATGAAAAAAATCATCATGTTGGCAATTTTGTCGGTTCATTTTCAGGTCTTGGCAGAGCCAGTGGAATCAACGCGTGTTTTAAAAGATAGCACGACGTGGGTGGCGCTTGAGCTCAATGATCAAACAGTGTTTTGCACGGCGAGAGGCTATGGCAGCATTGAGCTGAAAGTTTCTGTTCCCGATTTGGATTGGCTTGCGCATTTCGATCACCGCGTTGTAGGCGAGGGACAGCCCTGCATTACTGGGGGCTCCTGCACTGATATCTTGAAGCCCGGGAACATCGTGAACTCTGGAGATCCAATTGTTGTTGCGCCAATGCGCGTTGCTCTTTCGGAAGTTACCCGACTAGATAGGCAAGCTAAGATCTGCGAGCGTCAATTGCAGGAGACGATTCAGAGCACGATTCGTGGCCACGAGTTCAACCACTATCGAGGTGATACTTGGAAACCTGCAAAATTTGAGATCTGCGAAAAGGAAGCCGAATTGCAAGGACGGAAATAGTCGCAAGAGCCCAAACCCAGGCAGACCCGTGCGGCCGGACAAAGAGGAGTTTTCGCGTTTGGAATCTTATCTGCGAAGTGCGGGATTTGAGATTCAATTTTTACCCGCCAAAGATCCCGATTTTCCTTTTGGTCGTTATAGAATTCGTATTTCCGATAAAAGCTGGGAGAGGGGTTACATCGATATTCCTGAATTGAATTTACTCGACATAAGTGATCAAGACACGCCGCTGAGGCTGGTATATATCAGCGAAAATGTGATACGCGTACCGCTACACATAACCGGTGCGCCTTCTCAATTTTCGCCACAGTCCATTGAGAATTGATTTCGCGCGCATTACGAGCTCCAGGCGAGGGCTCATATGCGACCTAAAGTTCATACTCTACTCAATTTAATTTTGTTCACTCTCTTATTCTGTTCATCGCCACTCGCGATGAAAGTAAGTGATGGTGGTCTAAGCCATGTGCTGTTGAGGCCAGCTGCGCCCGCGCTTGTGCTTGCCGATGAGGACCGAAGCGCGCAAGATGCGAGAGACGCCAGAGCGGCGCTTGATATCGCGATGGCTCCAAATCAAAGCACCGACTATAGCGTTGGTCGTGAGCGGATGGCACGCCGCTTGCTGGGTTTGGCGAGAGCGGGTCGTGGTGGGCTTACCTTATTTGGAACGGAGTCTGAGTACGACAGCACGCAGGTGATAGAAGTCACCTTAGGTGAGGCGCTGGATCTTGTGGATCTTGCTTGGATTTTAAGATACCCCATCCGAGAGGGAGGTGCGCTGCTCTTCTGGTGTAGGCGTGCAGAGCAACTTGCCGTGACTGAACAGGACTGGGAAGTCATCGCCGACCGGTACTGGATGTTATATGGGCGCTCGCGCGGCCCCGAGGGTGCTTTACAGCATTTTTTAAGGGAGAGGATCGTTTTCGCGTACTCCCGTGCCGATAGAGACCACAGGGCGATAAGGTTTTTGCGAAACGAGCTGCGCTTTGAAGCAGAGCAGCAGGCTTATAACAATCAGCGAATGCTGCATGGCGAAACTCTCACTCCTGAAGACTATTATTTGCTGACGCGCGCTTTTATGTATGGTTTTGGCGTCGAGCAGAACGACGTTATCGCTGTTCGGATGGCCCTTCAAGCGCTCGGCGAAGCTGGAAACCCAATTTATCAGCACCCAACAATTTTGCAGCACATGGTTGAATTAATCCTCCAGCTCGCCGTACAGAACCGTGGTGGGTTACGTGCACGCATGCCGGATGGCAGCTTTAATCCGCAAATCATGGCGATTGCAGCTTTGCAGCGCCATTGACACAGCATTTGGGTGGCACTAGCCTCGGTTCTTTTTATGAGTCGAGTAGTCAATGATGCGCCACTATCTTTTATTTGGTACGGTTTTACTTCTGTCGCAGATCTCTCAAGCAACACCGTTGCATGACGCCGTTCGGTTTGGCAACAGATGGGCTGCACAGGCGCTGCTAGCAGACGGCGGGGATTTGTATGCAATAGATGCACAGCAAAGAACGCCTTTTGCAATTGCCCTTGCAGCAGGCAATCATCAAATGGTCACGCTTTTATTGGTTTGCGCTGTCATGCGCGCACAAAATCGTGGCCAAGACATTCGCGATGATGCGGCCGTTAGTAGAGTGTTGGCAGAACTTACTCCTCTACTTAACCAGAATCTAGCGGCAACTGTTACGCCGCCTGCCGAGGTGGAGCATAGCTTTGTGCGTGAGGAAGTCGCTCTCAATCTCGATCCACGCGTCTTTGCGAGTCTGCGTTTTGGTGCCCTTTCGCAGCAAAGCATTATTGAAGATTCTCTGCATCATGCATCTTTAACTGGTATGGCGTCGATTCTTCCTTTTGCGGTGGGACGTCTAACCCCACTTCGTCAAACAGCGCTCCATCTTTTTGCCATGCATACCGATCGCCCCTTAATGATCTTCTTGCTTGCAGGATTTGGAGGAAGTATGCACGCGTTGGATCACAATGGTAGAACTGCGTTTGCTGCAGCACGTGCAGCTGGGCGCGAACGCAATGCACTGGCGCTGCTTCTTTGTATGGTGCGGGAACTCCATGTTGGTCACACACGCATGAATGGAGTTCAGCGCGTGCGTGATGCATATGTGAATGCAGTTGACGGTGTGCGTAGAATACCCGCTGATCCCATCGATGAAGCAGCACTTTTCGGAATGGTTAATGGTATGATTGGGTTCTTGCAAACGGTTTTTCATGCTGTCAAAGAGCAAGAAGTAATAGCAATGCGCATGTTTCAAGCTTTATCCCTTCATTACGCTCAACAAAGAGGAGCATTGACAATGGTTGGGAGGCCACTTGGTGTGTGGAGTAGCTGTGCTACTTCGGGGTCGGGAATTTGGTGACAGATCTGACTGTTTATATCGCACATCCAGATTACCTTGGCGCGCTGTGCCAAGAGCTGGGCGATGTTTCATCTGTGGCCGGTAATCTGGTGTTTTCCACGCAGGAGAAGCGAGATATTTGTTTTGCTTCGGATATTTGGTTTCGCGCGCAGATCGTCAAGTTTGAATCTATCTCCGAGGCAGTGCGTATTTTGCGTGCCGCAGGAAAGTACTGGTTTCTGAATCCCGTCGAGAGCATTCGTCGATCACACTTAATCGCGGAGCAATTGCGAAAGCTACCAAACCTCAAGCAGTCTTTTCCCATCAGCACACCACTGCCGCAGATTGGCTGCTTCAGCCTGCTAGACAAAAACACGCTGGTCTATGCGCAGGAGCGCTGGAAAGATCCGCCGCTCGGTGATTTTCAGTTTATTGAGGACAAGGAGAATCCGCCGAACCGTGCGTATTTGAAACTGTGGGAAGCGCTCGCTCTATATGGGTGCTATCCCGCACAGGGAGAGACGGCGATCGATCTTGGCGCATCGCCCGGGGGCTGGACGTATGTGATGCAATCGCTAGGCGTGAACGTGACAGCAGTGGACAAAGCGCCACTTGAGCCGCGTATTGCGCAGTTGCCTAACGTCACATTTCTCAAACAAAGTGCTTTTGCGCTAAACCCGGCGAACTTGAAAACAGCGGTGGATTGGTTGCTTTGCGACGTAGCTTGCTATCCTGAGCGTTCGTACCATCTCATCATGGCTTGGCTCAATTCGGGAAAGGCCAAGCGGATGATTGTCACCATCAAATTGCAAGGCGCGACAAACCTGGAAGTTATCGGGCGATTCAAGGCTATCCCGGGTGCGCGTGTGATTCACCTTCTTCAAAATAAACACGAAGTAACGCTTCTTTTGTAATGGCGCACATGTTGCAATAAAACTTGTTTTTGTTTTACAATTGTGGACCACAGGAGGTAGTTATGAAAACGATATCAAGTTTTGCTGTTTCATTGTTGTTGCTAGCAAGTACATCTTTGGTTGCATCTGATGCGATGAAAGAAAGAGTTGTATCGAAAGCTGATATGCACCATGCAGCGGAGGCAATTACAGCCATCCAGAAACAAGATCCTTCCATAAAGAAATTCTTCGATAAATCTTGCGCCTATGTGATCTATCCGTCGGTAGGTGAAGGTGCCCTAATTGTTGGAGGAGCCCATGGTAAGGGGCTGGTCTACGAAAAGGGTTCAGATGGCCAGTTTTCGTTAGTTGGTTATTCAGAGCTGACAAAAGTGAGCGCTGGCCTGCAAGCTGGTGGGCAAAGCTATAGGGAAATTGTGTTTTTTGAAAATAAGACTGCTTTTGCCGACTTAAAGAAGGGCAAGGCGCAGCTGAGTGCGCAAGCTTCCGGGGTTGCATTGAAGAGAGGTTCGGCGTCTGAAGCTGCTTACAAAGACGGAGTTGCTGTATTTTTGATGCCGAAAAAGGGCGTGATGGGCGAACTCTCCGTGGGTAGCCAGCAAATGAGTTATGAGCGAGCCAAAAGAAAGTAGCTCACGAGGGCCCACCCTTTAGCACAGCGATGGTGGCCCCATCACCGCCTGATTTTAACGGCGCCTTGCTAAAATGAGATACGCCTGCATGCTCGCGCAGAACATGCAGGACTTCTTGCTTCACCTTCCCGCTTCCTTTGCCATGAATAATTAAAACGCAACGTTGTTTTTTTTGTCTAGCGACGCGTAGAAACGCCAGGAGTGAGTTTCGTGCACGTTCGGTGGTCATACCATGCAGGTCAATGGTTGCTTCAATGTCGGCGGGCTTGGGACGCGTTAAGCGGGATTTTGCGCGTTTCTTTGGAGCCGCTGCTTGGTCTTTATCTTTGATGAACTGCAAGAACGAAGCGTGGAATCCTTCACCTAAGGCTTTTAGAAACTCGTTCTCCATCTCTTGAGTCTAAACGAGTTTGCAATGGTGCGTCAAACACGATACGGCACTCTCCTCTTTAAAGGGAGCGATGTATGGACGAGATTACTTTCACACGACGAGGACTTTTGAAGAGTGCGATGCTGGCTGGTGCGACAATTGTAGTTGGTGCGAGCTTGCTCAGCTGCAAGAAGAAGCCGCAGGAATTAAACTGCACCGATGTGAGTCTTTTGCCGCCCGCAGAGCGCACCGCGCGTGAAGCCTTGAAATATGTGGAGCATTCGCCCTACGCCGATAAGAAATGTCAAAACTGTCGTTTGTTTGTTGTACCGCCAAAGACTGGGAATTGCGGTGGTTGCCAGGTTGTGAAGGGGCCGATTAACCCCGATGGACACTGTATATCCTGGATTGCTAAGGCAGTGTGAGGGGCCGCCTTTTTTTCCTGCGGACTTTTTTTCCAGGTTCTTCAACTTCTTCTTCTTTTTCTTCCTCCTTTTCTTCCTCCTTTTCCTCTTCTTCTTCGGAATGTGGCTCCTCGGGCTCATGCTTGCCCGGTTCGGGATCATCGCGTCTCGACGACAAAACGCGCGGTTCTTCCGGCGGATTTTCGATTTCAGAAAAATCTATCGCTGTGGCAAGCGAGTAGATTCGTAGCATTTGGCCTGCTGCAAAATGAATCGGTCCGCAATATGACGAAGATGTATTAAAGAGCGCTAATGTGAGCGCAACCACTCGACTCGAAAGTACCATAAGGCACCTCGCTGTGAACTGTGAAAAACGATTTAGTCGAGAAGCTAACATAGTACATTTATCGACGTAGTCAATCGAAAAACGAAGATGCAAAAAATGGCATGCGGATGCGGATTGCAAAGGCGTGGTTTTGTTTTACGTTAGCGGCGGAGACTGTCCATGAATAACGTATTATCGAGAATAATTTTTTGTTGTCTTTTATGTGGCGACGTCAAATCTCAATTGATTGAAGAAGGCGCGAAAAATGGAGAGAGAAAAACGGAGAGATCGGCGAAGAAATTTATCATAGCTGCAGCGGTCGTGGGAACGGCAATATATGTGGTGGCAAGTAATTTACCGAGGCAAATTACTTTCAAACAAAATGATCATCTCATCCTTGGCGATGACAATGGTTCGCCGTATCATCGCCCGTCAACGGAGCAGAAGTGCTTGCCGAGATGCCAAAAAGGATCGATCGGTGAGCGCACTAAAAGCCTGACTGCGACGGTTAAGCACACCATGCCGTTGCGCTACCCACATTTGAATAGACATTTGCAGGAGCTTCCTAGTCTCCCAACTTCTGGAACGCTGGTTAACCTCGGGGCTGGCCTTATCCCTAGCGGAACTGGATTAACGACGTCGACGTTTTCACCGTTCATGCATGAGCTTCTCCGCTTCTTTGCCGGCTATCGCTTTATAGTCGTGGACGCGTCCGCAAGCGTTCTGAATGCTCTTCCGTCCAGCGTTTACGATTTTTCTCTGGCACAAAGTGTTGTCGATCGGGAAGGCAATTTTGGTTTTGATGAAGAAACATATAGAAGAATGCTGGAGACGTTTTTAAGGGGAGTTCCACCGAGAATCGCCCCCAGGGCTTTTGAGAGCATCCAAGCTGATTTTCGGTCCTTTGAAATCGACGAGAATTCGGTGGATTTTATGTTTGCGTTGCTTTCGCTCAGTCACGCCTTAGATTCTCTAAGCACATCAGGGGGAGGGTTGGCCTCATGCTGAAGTACTTGAAAGCGCTTAAAGTCGGTGGAAGACTTTATGTAGAAGACAACGTTATTTATGCTTTTTTGCAAGACCTTGGCTTCAGAATGCGTAATCCTGCGGAGCCATATGTGATCCCCATCGCTGGGAGCCGATTTGAAATGGTGCGCATTCTCTCTCCCGCGCCTGACAGTGGCCAGCGATTTGCAGGCAGAGTGTTAAAAGGGATTAGGTCAACCAATCCCAATGCTGATGCGCTGCTGTGCCCGGATTTATTTGTTGTGCGAAGGCTCGATTAGGCAATTGACCAAGGGCCCTTGCTCCGGCAATGACAGTGTAAAGGAGCCAGCGTTGATAAAACAAGTCATTTTCAGAAGTGTTTTTCTATTAAGCATTCAACTTTTTGCCTGGGCAAGCTTTGCGCAGATCTATGAAATCAAAAATATGCGCGACATTGTCGCTGAGGTGAAGCCTGGTACCTTGGTGATTTGGGACTTGGATAATACGCTGTATCGGCCGACGGGATATTTGGGAAGCCATGAGCACTTTGACTTTTTGCTCCGGATCTATGAGCTCAATGGCCTCAATGCGACCGAGGCACTGAAAGAAGCAGACAGAGTTTGGAATCTATCGCAAAGCGAGATTCAGGTGCAACCCGTCGAAAAAGACACGCCTGCAATTGTCAAACAGCAACAAGCCAAAAAAATTCGAACGATGGCTCTTACTGCCCGCTCGACAGCGGTGATGCAAACAACTCAAAAGCAAATCAATTCGATTGGAGTTGATTTCTCAAATCATAGCGTGGCAAACGAAAAAGCAGTCCTATCGCGAGATACTTTTGGATTGCCAGAAGATGCCATCTTCGAGCGAGGGGTGCTATTTGTTGGTGATACGAACGACAAGGGAATTGTGCTTGAGAAATTTCTGAAAGTAGTGGGATATACGCCTAAGAAAATTGTTTTTGTTGATGACCGTGAAAAAAATGTCAAAGACATGGATGCAGTTTTGAAGAGATTAAAAATTCCCTACGCCTGCTTTAGATATGGTGCAGCCGATGAGAAAGTATCTTTCTTCAACAAGATCATTGCGGAGCTGAAGGACAAACAGACAGCTGATCTCTTCTTGTTGGGCAAGGCTCCGAAGGTCGCAGAGGCCAACTAGAGGTGGCATATCGCACAACGTTACGGGTGTGAGATCCGATCGATTCACCCATGCTGTCCAGCTCTTGCATGAGCCTGTCTGCGTGCGCTGCGCGTGCATGGGACTCTTTTGCGACGACATCTCTCGGGTATGAATCGTCATAACGTGGATAGTGAAAATCATGCCTGGCATTCATCAAAGCTTGCATCATCTTCGATGGCGCAGGGTTGGCAAAATCTGCTTGTAGCAGTCGAAAATAATAGTCTTCCAATGCTAAATGCTCCTGTGTCACTTTTTGCACCACCGCTTTCCGAGGCGACGTAATGCCAATGCTATTGAGAGCGTTTACAAAAATCAAATATGCGGTGTGTGTTCCAGGAGCGACCGTTGAGTGGTAAGGCTGCGTCAAGTCTTGGACATGATGAATGGCCCATCCGAGAAAGCGATAACCCCAATAGGGATGCCCCGAGCGAAATGCATAACGAGAGAGTGCCAGGTAGGTGTGAATGCGATATTCCGGATAGCAGCGCTTTAAGAAACCTGCAAGCATGTAGAGCAACGACGATTCGTGAAAGAAGCCCATGTGAAATGGCGCTTGGCTAGAGAAAAATATTGTCGGGTTACCAAAGGGCTGTTCGCCAAAGCCATAGATATCGCCATAGGGCGTGTGGTTATCTTGCCAAAGACCAATGTCGAGCCCGTAGTCGGGTTCATCGGCAGCTGTTGCAATCACCTCGAGCGCAGGCACTTTGTCTGATGGGTAAACAGCCTCGACGCGGCCCTTTGCAACGCGCCCCGAGAAGTCAGCGACGAGGGGGCCGAGCATGATGTTCCCGAGGGAGAGGGAATGTCGGATGCGGTGCGTTGAACCTGGTGGGTACTGCAAAAACAATGCAAATGGCAAATCGGGTTTGACGCGAATGCTTTGCAAGAACGCGTTTTGCAATGTCGCTGTTGCCGGGTGCGCGCTGCTAAACGCAAGCTGCGCGGGTAAGTGCGGGTAAGTCGGCACATGCTTATTCGCCCAGGCTTCATTCTCTGCGAGCACTTTTGCCAAGCCTACTTTTTCTGCCGCAACAAAAGACGCCAGTGTCTCGACGTGGACATCCGGCGCAGCGGCAATCTCAGGCATGTTTTTCAACGCCGCAAACGTGAGCAGAAAATGGCTATCCCAAGCGCCAAGTGGCTGTGCGGAAAGCGTCCAAATTAACAACGACCAGCTAAGTGTTTTTTTCACACGGGTTATTGTTGGAACTTCCGACATTTGGCTGCAGCGCTGCTTTGACTTTTTTGATGATGTAGCCTTCAGCCAGCGGCAAAATAGTGCGCAGACCTGGATCTTTATCTTCGTCCACCATTCTTCTCAAATTTTGTTTATCGTCATCGGTGAGCGTTGCATACTTTTGCAATTCTGGTCTCATGTTGTCGATATAGCCCTGAACAAATACTTCCATCACGAGTCGGAATTTGTCGTCGGGCTCAAAGCCATGGAAGTAAAATATGTCGAATCTTTTTCTCTGCGCTTCGTCGATTATATCGAAATTTCCCGTTGCAATGATGATCAAATTAGAAATATCGATCTGAGTATTGAAATAAGGATGGTCAAGCTCTTTGGTTTCTGGATCAGCCAATAAAAGCATATACGCCTTCAGCGGATTGTCTTTGTCATCACTATTCAGGACACGATCCACATCATCCAGGATCAGTACCTTGTTCATGACCGATGGTTGATTTCCGCCTCTTCCCATAATGGCGTCAGCAATAAGGCCTGGATCACCATGTCCCCATCCTTCGCGGGTACCTGTCAATTTCTCGACGCCTCTTTGACCGCCGGTTGCTTCCGCAAGCGATATCAGCGTGTGGGGCAACTTCAAGCTTTTAGCAATCAATTTAGCAGCCTCGGATTTGCCCGTGCCTGGGGGGCCTTGAAAATAGGCAATCCGCTTTTTGCCGGGGTTTCTTGAAAATTCGCTAGGCTGGGAGATGTAGCGGTTTAAACAGTAATCTGTGAGCGCTTCGGTTATATTTTTTGGATAGTACCGAAGGTTATTTGCAATGAGCTGGGGATCGTAGTCAATAACCTGATTGCGCGTTGGCAAAGAAAGAGCGGCCTTGATGAAGATCTCGCAAGTTGCCTTTGTGTAATCGTTGCGGCAGTCCGTCGTCAATTTGCGTTCAATAGTAGTTCTTAAGGAAGGATCTCGGATTGCGCGCTTCTTTTTGATATAGGCGATTTCAAGTTCTTCCAAAGGATCAGGTTTGCGATTTAGCTGAATCTCATTGAAGCACTGCCAAGATTTTTCTAAGACATTCCCCAGCGATTCAAGCGCCTGCGTGGCAGCAGCAACAAGGGTCGCACCTGCGATCATTTGATTGTTGATGTAGTGGCATCCTGCGTAGGCAGCTCCACCGCACATGAGGATTTTGGTGCCTGCAGTTCCCGCAGCATTGAGTAGTGCTTGTTGGCATCGCGTCCAAAGCAGCGACTTTTTTCTTGATAAAAACTCCGCAACCACAGCATCATCGGTGGGTTTCTCACCGAGAGAGGATTGGTCGTAGAGATAATTTGGGTCAAATGTTCTTTCAACACCGTCGAGAATATTGCTGTAATTAGCAAGTGCGAAATTGGATTGAAATGCAAACATTAAAAATATAATGATGAATCGAAATTTCATGAATACGCCCATAAAAATGAAAATAACATTGCCGCAGCCAAGCGCGCTGTCATATCACCTTGATCATACTTTGGCGAGAGTTCAGCAATATCAAAACCAATCACTTTGCCTGATTGAGCAAGCTCTTTGATTAGTGGTGCAACATGCATTGGATAAAGCCCCAGCGGCTGTGGTGCGCTCACCCCAGGTGCGAAAGCGGCGGCAAAAACATCCATGCAAAGAGTGACGTACACAGCATCGTGATTTTTTAAGACGTTTTGAATGGCTTTATGACACGCTTTGCTTCCCTGTGCATGAATCGCGTCGGCCATGACATAGTTGACATCAAGCCGCTTGGCTTGTTCAAAAAGCGCTGTGGTATTGCTTCCTTCTTGAATGCCCAAGCAAGTATAGGAGAAGTCTTTTCCTACAGATTTGCAGTGCTCTGCAATTTGCAAAAAAGATGTTCCTGAAGAACCTTTTTGTTGCGGCAGAAGAGGTCTTAGATCGAAATGCGCATCGAAGTTCACAATTGCGCAAGAAAGATCGGGCCTGGCTTTCGCAATACCTTGGTAGTGACCAAAGGCAACTTCATGTCCACCACCAAAGACGATGGGAAGGACATTGCTTGCGTGCAAGTGGGCAATAACTTCGCCCAGTCGTGCTTGCGATCTTTCTAAATCTCCATCAATGCCGCGCACTGTGCCGACGTCATAGAATTCCATTTTGCGGTGCAAATGCAGCGGCATGTTGGCCGCAGCCCGGCGTATAGCATCTGGCCCTTCTGCTGCGCCTAAACGACCTTGGTTGCGCTTCACACCTTCATCACAGGCAAAGCCAACGAAAGCGATTGCACGTGCTTCATGAGAACGCTTCAAGCGAGACAGCTCTGTACACTGCACCAGTTGATGTAATCGCGGCCCATCATCTCGGCCTTGCCATAAGTCAGGAAGGGTTGGTGTTAAGTCAGTCATATCCCATCATTGACAGGTCGTTTATAAATCGTCAAAGTGCGGGCATGAAAACGGCCTTCCTAAACCCACCCCCTCCACAGCCTCGCAAGCGGCAGGGACGCCTTTTCACTTAATTCAAAACTATTCGTTCCCTGTCGCGACAAATCCCCCAGAAGGAATTTTTTCGTGGTTGAAGGAGCGATAGATGGTTTCCCAAGAGAACAATTTGAAGTCTGCCTCGGCTTACCTTGCTTGGTTTGCAGCGGCCCTGTTTTACTACTACCAATACATTTTGCGTGTGTCTCCGGGCGTCATGGTGACCGAGTTGCGCGCGGAATTTCACATGACCGCCGAGCAGTTTTCATCGCTTGGTGCATTGTATTTGTATGCCTACTCACTGTTGCAGATTCCTCTCGGTATTTTGATCGACCGCATCGGCGTGCGGCGCACGGTGCTAGGCTCTGTAGCGCTATGCACCTTGGGCACGCTGATGCTCGCGTGGTCCGAGAGCCTGCTGGGCGCGCAGCTGAGCCGCATATGTATTGGCGCAGGTTCAGCGGGCGCATTTATGTCGGCTCTTAAGATCGCAGCAGACTGGCTGCCCGAGGGTAAGCGCGGCCTGCTGATGGGCACTACCCTCACGCTTGGTACTATCGGTGCACTGACAGCAGGGAAACCACTTGTGTGGTTCATTGATTCTATTGGGTGGCGCAGCACTGTTGTAGGTACGGCAATGGTCGGTGTGTTGGTCTTAATATTGGTGCTGGTTCTTTTGCGTTTGCCAACGAAGCGTCAACGCGAGGCACCAAAAGTGAAATGGGCCGACATTGGGAAAAGCGTTTGGCAAATCGTGCGCAATCGACGCGTCATGATCTACGCCGTGTTAGCAATCGGAGTCTACACACCGCTATCGGTGCTGGCTGATTTATGGGGCACTGCTTTCTTAATGCAAAAGTTTCAACTGACGCGTGCTGACGCTGCGCAAACATCCATGATGATGTATTTTGGGTTAGCCATTGGCAGTTTGCTGCTCCCCTGGCTGTGCGAGAAATGGAACATGCTCGACCAAGCGATCAAGCTATGTGGCTTTGGCATCTTTATTGTGTTTGGATTCATATTATTTGGGCCAAATGTTGGCATCGGGGGGTTGACGGCACTTCTCATTCTGCTTGGCATTTTTTGCGGGGCAGAGATGATGTGCTTTACAGGTGCTGTGCGCTACACGACGCCAGAAACCTCTGGGATGACGCTTGGCGTTGTAAACACGCTCAACATGTTGGGCGGTGCAATACTGCAACAAGCCATCGGCTTTTTGCTCGATGTTCGGTGGAGTGGTCAGTCTGATGCAGCAGGCGTACGGATTTATCAGACTCACGAGTTTGTTGTGGCGCTGTCACTCTTGCTTGTGGTGGTGGCGAGTTGCTGTCTGATTTCGCTCACGTCCCACTTTCAGCCACTAACGCCGGCAACGGAAGATGAGGCCAAGCACAAGGCCACTTAGCGCTACGCCGCCTGATTATATATATTTATTCTATTTAATGTAGATATTCTACAGCTGATTGTATTAAAATCTAAAGATGGCAACTAAAAATGAACAAAAGAAAATGGAATTCAGTTCTGGTTCAATTTTTTTTGGTGCACTGATTGGTGTCGGTTTCTTGATTACGCTTAGTGTTTTCGGTGTTGCCGTTGGCATCAGCGCGTGGCCTGAAGGGAGTAAACTTCCGTCGGGCGATTTCCTTGCGTTTCTGGCTATTTTGTCGGTCATTGTTTTGACGTTGGCATTTTTTATCGCTGGATTCATTGCATCGAAAGTGTCCCACCAGCAACTCCGTTTTGATTCCGTGATTCACAGCTTGGGGACATGGGCGCTGATGGCGTTCTTTCTGATGATATTGGTGTCACTGGGTGCAGTTGCAGAGGGCGTGCAACGCGGTTTTAGCGGCGTCAACCCACCTCGCATGATGACTGACGTGCACGTATCGAAAGCAACAGCAGTGACTACCATCAAAAGTGGGGGCGAAAAAAGTGCTCCAACGCCAAGCGATAAGCAAAAAGATAAGATCATTCTACTTGCATGGTGGGTCTATTTCGCATCTCTATTATGCGGCTCAGGCACGTCTGTGGCGGGTGGCTTGTTGGGAAGACAAAAATTTTCTCGCTGAGTGAGTTTGCTTCTCCTTTGCGTGGTATAGTTGGTAAATGAAAAACTGGAAAGTAAACTTGGTTCGATATGTTTCATTGATGTTTGCAATCAGCGCGGTTCTTGTTGCTGTTAATTGCGCACAAGTTCAAAAAAAGAGCGCAGCGAAGACGTCTCATGCAGCATCCCATTCCGCGTCTCATGGCTGTAATGCAGCCGATGTGAAAGTGGCCATTCATAAGCACAACAGCAAGTTCAAAAACCAGATGGATGGCTGTGCGAGTGGCGCAATGGGCAATGTGGATAGCACTGCCGCGTGTCTCAAGAAGGTTTATCCAACTTTGAGCGAAGGGTGCGCGAATTGTTTTGGTGAGATGGCGGGATGCTCCGCAAGTAACTGCACTGGGAAATGCATATTTAACCATTTCAGTGAAGGTTGTGTCGCGTGCGTGAAAGATTCCTGCTGGCGCACGCAGCAGGGCGGTGGGTTTAGCTTGGTCGCATGCACTGGGCTTAGTCTTGACAAACTGCCATAGGGGGACGCTATGTTAATGTGGGTTTTGATTTTTCTGGTCATTGCCCTTTTTGCAGGCGGACTGGGTTTTACAGGCATCGCTGGTGCGGCCACGGGAATTGCGAAGGTGATTTTTTTCATCTTCGTGGTGCTATTTATCGGTTCCTTGGTCATGCATTTTATTCGATGACATTTTCGCACAAATAAAAATAATTTTGGCAAACATTTGCTTTGATGTCTAACCTTGCTCTAAGATTCATTGGAAGGGACAAATTATGGCAAAAAAGTTGCGTCCAGCGCGGAAAGAGAGGGGAAACGGTATGAGAATTTATAGCATGTTTTTTATGAGCCTATTTCTGGCTGTTTCTATAGCCGAATGCGGTAGTAGCTGCACAGGGGGGGCTGGTAGCAGCCTAGGAGGACTTTCTGGCACCACTGGCACCGCCCCAACCGTGACGTTGACAGTCCCCGCCCCTGGCGAAACACCGGTACCAATCAATAGGAAAATTGTTGCAACCTTTAGTCAGGCGATGGACCCTACAACGATCAACGCAACGACCTTTACCTTAATGGCGGGGTCAACACCCGTGCAGGGCACTGTCACTGTTGTTGCCGGCGTAACGTCCCTGGGCAGTGTTGCGACCTTCACACCCACAAGCAATCTCGCAGTCAGCACCAAATATACCGTGACTATCACGACCGGAGCCAAAAACCTGGCAGGCAATGCATTGGCTGCTGATTTTGTGTGGAGCTTTACAACGGGTTCAACGACGGACACAACCGCTCCAACCGTGAGTTCTACATACCCTGGCATTGGTGTCACCGGTGCGTTCATCAACGGGAAGGTTATCGCAACTTTCAGCAAGGCGATGGACCCTGCAACGATCAACGCGACGACGTTTACCTTAATGCAGGGGTCAACACCCGTTGTGGGCACTGTGGCATGGGCGGGCCTCATTGCGACGTTTACACCAACAAGCAATCTCGCAGTCAGTAGCAAATATACTGCGACAATCACAACCGGGGCCAAAGATCTCGCCGGCAATGCGTTGGCTGCCAATTTCGTATGGAGCTTCACAACTGCAGGCGCATCTGGCAGTGGTCCTGGGGGAGGGCCAACAGATACCACTGCTCCTACCGTGAGTTCGGCTGTCCCCGTCGTGGGTGCCACCAACGTGGCGACCAACTCGCACATCACTGCTGCTTTTAGTAAAGCGATGGATCCGCTCACTATCAGCACCAGCACTTTTTTGGTAGCGTGCCCAACCGGAACACCCATTGCAGGCACTGTGAGCTATGCGGTGAGCGGCACTATTGCAACCTTTATCCCAACGAGTAATCTCCCCGCGACCACGGTCTGCACAGTGACGATTACGTCGGGGGTCAAAGACACTGCAGGCAACGCATTGGCCAGCCCCTTTAGCTGGACCTTCACGACCGCTGCGGGACCCGATATCACCCCCCCGACCGTGACTTTGACGGCTCCTGTAGCGGGAGCCACCGGTGTGGCGTTGAACTCGCTTATCACCACCACGTTCAGTGAATCAATGGATCCTCTCACCATTACCACTGCCACTGTTTTGCTGGCGTGTCCCGCGGGAACAGCTGTTGCTGGCACTGTGGGCTACGCGGTGAGCGGCAACAAAGCGACCTTTACACCGACGAGTTCTCTCCCCGCCAGCACGGTCTGCACGGGTACGATCACGACGGGCGTCAAGGACTTGGCGGGCAATGCATTGGCCAGTCCCTTTACCTGGACCTTTACGACGGGCACAGCTCCTGGCAGTTCGCATCCCACCGTGAGCTCCGTGGTTCCTCTTGCGGCTGCCATCAATGTGGCGCGGAACCCGCTTATCGCCGCCACGTTCAGCACGGCGATGGACCCGCTCACCATCACCACCGGCACCTACTCGCTGGCATGTCCTACCGGAACACCCGTTGCGGGCACCATAAGCTTCTCGGGAGCCGGCACCGTCGCGACCTTTACCCCGACGGCCACTCTTCCCGCCAGCACGGTCTGCACGGGTACGATCACGACAGGCGTCAAGGATACCTCCGGCAATGCCATGGTCAGTCCTTTTACTTGGAGCTTCACAACCGGCACAACTACGACGTCATCTCGGGCGAAGGTAAACCTCCTTTCATCTGAGCCTTTTGCTATTCTAACAAAAACGGGAGTTACGGACGTTCCTGCATCTCCCATCACAGGATACGTTGGAGCTAGTCCAATCACGGGTGCTGCTATTCTTGTAACGTGCGCAGAAGTGAACGGAGGCGTAGTGCCAAACATATACGCCGTCGATGCGGCTGGTCCTGCTCCATGTAGTTTAGGCGGTGGCGCAAACAAAACATTGGTAGATAACGCTGTAGCTGACATGGTAACCGCGTATGGTGATGCTCAGGGACGGACATTACCTGATGCTACAGAACTGGGCGCTGGAGAGATTGGCGGGCTAACCATCGTCCCTGGCCTCTTCAAATGGAGCACCGATGTGAATATATCAACAAGTGTCACGTTATCAGGTAGCGCAACTGATGTCTGGATCTTCCAGATCTCGGGAGATCTTATCATGGCGCCCGGCGTGAGCGTGATCCTGGCAGGTGGTGCAAGCGCCAGCAATGTCTTCTGGCAGGTCGCTGGGCTTACTGGAGCGACCTTGAATACGACCGCGCACATGGAGGGAACGATACTGTCTGCTAAACAGGTCATTCTGCGTACCGGCGCATCGGCGAACAGCAGATTGATGGCACAGACTCAGGTTGTTCTTGACCATAATACGGTTGTAAAACCTGCTCCCTAAGGCATATGGATCCGCCTTAGGCGGATCGATATGCTTAGGATAACAAACTGGACCTTCCCGTTTTTTGCAAAATACGGGGAGGTCCAATGCTATTAAGTACCCCCAAATTTTAAAAATTTGACTTTCATATTCTTCCCGTGCTTAACATGGCGACGACAAAAACGGGAAATGTGAAGAAATGTTGAACTTAAGTCAAACTCATCCAAATCGGATTACCGTCGCTGCGATCTCTTTTTTTCTCTCATTTTGTTTGCAAGCACACGCTGCGCAGCCCGAAATGTGCCTAGAAAAACCGGAAGTTATCAGCGAGCGGCTCGCGCAAGCTGATGACGAATCGGGTGTCGGGCAAAACAACCAAAATGGCGGTAGCCAGGGCGGTGGCAATCAAGGTGGCAACGACCAAGGAGGAAACGGGTTCGGTGGTAGCGAATTTGGCGGTGGAGGGTTTGGTATCCAGAAGTATAACTCACAAAGCATCGATTTTTACGCTGGAAATGGAGGCAACTACGAATTTGGCAGCGGCCAAGGAGGATCTGATATCTCGCTGGGTGGTGGCGAAGAGGGGAGCAGCGGTGGTGGTAGCGCAGGCCAAGGCGGTGGCAACAACAACGGTAACGGCGACCTATCCACAATGAGTTCATTAACCGCTGCAGGCGCGATAGACCTAGAAGATTTTAGCGGTCTCTCCGCTGGAGGTCTTGCTATTAGCCCGAGCTGATCCTTTTGAGCCATTTTTCCAAATGGGCAAACATCATTACCATTAGGCATAATCGTTGTAATTCAGGCGGAACACCGTCGCTCTTTTCCATGCATTGAACAAGCGCTGGAATATCGATGTAATCCGCGAGCAATCCCTGATGGTTTGGCGTAATTCGCTCAAGAAAAAGTTGCGGCAGTTGTGTAAGAAATGCCGCCATAGCAGCGGGAGCGGTGCTGCCCGATTTATTTTGCCTCCACACAATTTCTTTAGGCAGATATGGCTGCATGGCGAGGCGCATGAAATATCGCCCTGTCCCATGTCGACGCTTGAAGGAACTCGGCAATGCATGGAAAAACCGCATGAGTGGTGGATGTGCCAATGGAAATTCGTTCCGAATTCCATAGTGCTGTGCAATGAGTTTCGAGGTCTCTATGCGCAGAGAAAAATGCCGCGATAATGCCCCTTCGACCAAAGCATGTTCAAATTCCCTCACAGTGGAAAAAAAAGGAATCTCGATGGGCGGCACCGGAATCCGCAGCAAGGCTGCGTGCTCCTTAGAAATTATAAACGGCAGCGCTGGTTTGGGTTCAAATCGACGGGCTCGCAAACATTCATAAAAAAATCGCACCCACTTTCTTTTTGTTTTCAATTCGATCAAAAATTCTCTGGCGTGTTGGCTGACCATTTCATCGCCGCCAAATCCTGATAGCAATACGCTTATACCCATCTGCTGGGCAATTTCATAGGAACGATGGTTGAAAACAGGGAACATGACTTCACTAAATGTGCCGAGAATCTCTGTGTACTTCTCAATGACCTCGTGAAATCGAAAACCATCTTCAATTACAACATGTTTTAAACCTAAGGTGTCTGCAACCTGCTGGCTTTGCGACGACTCATCATGCAAAAAGTACTGAAAAGACGGGTGGGCATATTTTGGAACACCATTGGTGAAAGCAACAATGTCTGCATTTGGGATAGCAGCTCGGGCGAGTGCGGATACCGAGGAGGAATCCAGGCCGCCACTTAGTTCCACGGCAACTCTTTTATCGCCACCGATGCAGGCTTGCACCGCCGATAGAAGTTCCTGGCGAAACTGTTGTAAGGCAGTGCGCTTATCGTCTGGGGGTTTAATGGAGGCAAGCGCTATAGAATGCTTGCTTTCAAAAGGAACTCGGTAAATGTCTTTGAAAATTGTTTCAGCGTCATTGGGTGCAAAAAAATATACCCCTCGCCATAGATAACGTTGAATATAGTCGTGGTTGAAAACGGGCTTTTTATGAAGCTGCCGAATAACCTCTGACAATGAACAGCCAGAGACCAGAGCCCCATTTTGTTGGGTATAATACATGTTTACGGAGAAGCGACGGTGCAAGAAGAGTTCAATGTAACCGCGGCACCAGCAATCGCTCTTCCCACCAGAGCTGCGCTGGTACCGATCGTGATAGAGCCTGCTGCAATCATGGTGCCCTTCATCGTCGAGCTACTTCCTAGAGTCACGCTTGACGCCGCTGTCCAATAGATGTTTTTAGCCTGCGCGCCATTGATTAAGACGACACTACTCGAGGTTGAGGTGATGATTGTGCTTGTACTCCTGATGAGGAAGACCGCGTTGGCGTCGTATTGTGCATCAAGAGTCAGGGTGCCACCCCCAGATATCACAATCGTGTTGGCTCCCGAATCATAGAGGCCTGGGGTCAGAGTCTGGCCAGCTAAATCACCGGAATTTGAAATCGTAGTAGCAGATCCTTGACCAGTAATACTGGTCGACGCGGAATTGAAATCGCTTTGAGCAGTTGTGAGACGGGCCGAGGCGCTCACTGCACAGCTCGGGCCAGTCCCGTCTATAGTGTAAATCGTTCCTGTTACTTCACCGCATGTTATTCCAGTTATATTCGTTCCGGAAACCGAGCCCAATCCGACATCGCCTGTAACCGAAGTTGGAGCGCCGCTGATCGAAGATTGAGCCAACACAACGAAATTGGAGGACGTCCCAAGAGTGATTGGCGTGCATGTGGTCCCACCATCTACCAATTGACCGAAAGCGTAAGAAGAGGGCGAGGAACAATTGTTGGCTAAACTTGCGCAATCAAGTGTCAATGCGCTGCTGGCATTGGAGTGAGAGTACCCATCTGTCCCTTTAATGCAGTTTGCTCCTGTCACGGTACTAAAGCCTGCAAAACTCTCTCCGGATAAGTTGGTGAGATACGTGTATAGGAGTGTTTGATCGATATAATAATTTTTCCCCGCATGCGAACTGTCGTTGCACCCGCGCGGCACTGCAACCACAGTCGAGGTTGAGCAGCTTCCGGGTTTTCCGTCGGTGATTTGGAAGGATAATTCCATGTAATTATTGGAGACAGTTGAGGGCGTGGAGAAGGTGAATATTTTGCTCCCCGAAAGTATATGTGGAGGCAAGCCTTCTTTGGCAATGGAGAAAATATCGACTGCGGCGCCATTCAGTGAAAACAGCGCCATGAGAAAAAAGCAGCCTACTCGCATTGTCCATCTCCTAGCTCTGGGTGGCAGCACCTGTCTGATCTTCGAATAAGTCAGTTCCGGCACCCTGTGTTCCCGTGCTAAAATCGAGTTCTAGAACCTCTGGGGTGCTCCATGCCTGTTTTTCATTCGGAGCAGAGGTTTCATCAGCGTTCTGCTCAGATGCTTGCGAGGGAGGATCATTTCTCATCAGCTCTTCTCCGCATTTTGGCGGCACAGTACAAGCAAAGTCAATCGCAAGCAATCTGATTTTTTTCAGACGCACAGGCTAACAGCCCGTCAATCCTCAATTGTGCAGTAAAAATACCCCATATAGTTGGCTCGCCTAAATTTATGGTAAAATAATGATCCGTAGATCGCTCGGATTAACCGGGCTAAATTGCGGCAAAATAAAGGAGCAAACAATGAGGTATTTACACATGGTCGCTATAGCAGGGTGCTTATCTGCTGTATCGGCAATCATCGGTTGCGCAACCGATGCGGAAGCCAAGCAGGGCCCCGCACCTACTTCACCATCGATCAATGCCGCCGAGGAAGCTGGCGCCACTAAAATTCCAAGCGCCTCATTCTATTTGGGGCTTGCCAAAGAAGAACTAACGGCTGCACAAAAGTTAGCTGCAGACGACGAGAAGGAAAAGGCGGTATCGTTGCTGCTTCGCGCCGACGCAGATGCTCAGCTTGCCGCTGCACTTGCGCATGAGGACGCAGAAAAGACTGATGCTACCGAAACAATGGCTCGGGTCAAGCAGCTCAGACAGGATAACCAAATGCCAGTATCAGATGACAGGAGCAATCCATGAAAACAATCACATATTTAAGTTTCGCGTTATGCGCAGTTCTCGCAGTAGGCTGTGCGACAGTCCCAAAAGAACTTGTTGATGCCCGCCAAGCTTATGACCAAGCGAGTAGAGGGCCGGCAGCAAAATTGGCGCCAGAAGCGTTGAGCAGGGCGCAAGAAGCGCTCACGCAAGCGGAGGCATCTTATGCTGATCGCCCCACTTCATATCATACCAAGGATCTCGCTTATTCAGCTCAACGCAAGGCCCAAATGGCTGAAGTGCAAGCAGGCATCGTCGCTGCACGCAAACAAGGCAAGCAAGCAAGCAAAGAGTTTCAGGCAGCTCAGGCGCAAATTATCAGCAAAACAAAGAGTGACCTCGACAAGAGTAGGGAAGAAAACAATCGCTTGTTGATGGCATTAGGCAAGTTTGGAACGGTGAGAGAGGAGAGCCGCGGTATTGTGATGACGTTATCCGGTAGTGTCCTCTTTGCTTTTAACCAGTCGACGCTTTTGCCATCTGCGCAAACGACGCTGAAGCAGGTTGCTGAAACGATTCTCGGGTCTGAGGGTCGTCGGTTGCTTGTCGAGGGCCATACAGACTCGATTGGTTCCGCTTCTTATAATTACCGTTTGTCCCAGCGTCGGGCAGATGCAGTGCGCTCGTTTCTTATTTCCAGCGGATATCCGTCGGAATTAATCGAAGCGCGTGGCATTGGCAAGGATCGCCCGGTTGCCAGCAACGCGAATGCTGAGGGACGCGCTAATAATCGACGTGTAGAGATTATTATCTTGCGAGAGCCAGGAAAATAATCCTGGGGATAGAAGAAGAAATGAGGCACGGCGATGTATGAATGCATCGCCGTGTTGCATTTCAACCGGCATTTGCGGCAATATCAATATGAGGCCCGTAAATGCTCTGGTTTCTTGCACGCACGTTCGCCATTTCCAGCATTGTTGTCGTCGTACCGCTTTTAGCACAACGGGCGCCTCGTCTTGGTGCGCTTTTCTTTAGCCTGCCGCTTGTGAGTGGACTGACGTTTGCGATGACGTGGATGCAAACAAAGCAGGCTGGGGTGATTTCGCGGTTGGCCAAAGAGACCTTGTTTCTTATCCCGCTGACGCTGCTTTTTTTTGTTCCGCTCATCTTTTGCGATCGGCTTGGATTTTGGCTTGCGTTCTTCCTTGGTGTTAGCTCGACCTGTGCTGCGGTGGGGCTTTGGATGTTGTTTGCGTCATAGTTTTTACCTGTGAGGTGTTAGAATGTGGCAACGGAGTTATGAAGCAGAAGCGCACGGCGTATCAGCCGAGCAAATTTGGCAAGTATGGACAGATATCAACAGGTGGAATGAGTGGGACGACATGATGGAATACGCGCGCACCAATGAGCCCTTCGGCAAAGGGTGCCACTTTGAGCTCAAACCCAAGGGTGGCTCGAAGCTTTCGCTCGAGATCGCGGAATGCGAGGAAGGCAAATATTTCGTCGATCAATGTCAGCTCTTTCTCGCGACAGTGAGAGGCCACCATGAAATCCAGCAAACGAAGACCGGAGGATTGCGCATCAAGACAACAGTAACGCTCACGGGCCCATTGACGTTTCTTTGGCGCATGTTGCTAGTGCAAAAAATCGTAGATGGTTTGCCATCCGATATGGCAAATATTATTGCCGCCGCAAAAAAGAGAAATCCTTAGTCCTTGTAGACGTAATACCAATCTGTTCCCTCGGGAGTATCTTTCACTTGAATGCCTCGTGCAGCCAATTGCACGCGCATGGCGTCTGCCTCTTGCCAGTTTTTTGAATGTCGCGCTTGCTCACGCTGCTGCACCAATTCGTCGAGATCCTGTGGAAGCTCCGGCCGTGCGAAGTGCTCGACGTCAAATCCAAGTATCTTGTCGAATACGCGAATCAGATGCCACTTATCTGCTGGATGCAGACTCGCATCTTTCGCCATCTCCCAAACAATCGATAACGCGATTGGCGTGTCCAAGTCATCGGCCATCGCTTGCCAAAAACGTTGTTCATATTGCGTGATCTTGTCCGATTGGCCGCCCTTGCCCGTAGCGAGCTTCCAGCTAATCGCCCGATTCTTCAACGCTTCAAATGCGTTTTTTGCACCCGTCAGTGCTTCAAAGCTGAAAAATAATTGCGAGCGATAATGCGCACCCAAGCAAAAATAACGATAGTGCAGCGGATCAAAACCTTGATCCGTGAGAGATTTCAACGTTAAAAAATTACCGGCAGATTTGGCCATCTTGCCCTTATCGATCACCAAAAACTCGCCATGCAGCCAATAGTTCACCCACTTATGGCCAAAGCATCCTTCAGACTGCGCGATTTCATTCGAGTGATGCACCGAAATATGATCGATGCCTCCACAATGAATATCGATGTGTTCGCCCAAATATTTTGACGCCATCGCAGAGCATTCAATGTGCCATCCGGGAAAGCCACGCCCCCATGGGGAATCCCATTGCATGACTTGATTGGGAAACTTGCTTTGCGAAAACCACAAAACAAAGTCTCGTGGATCTTCTTTGCGCGGATCTATTTCTACCCGAGACCCTTCGATGAGCTCATCGAGATTTCGCCTCGAGAGCTCGGTATAAGTCGGAAACTTGGAGATACGAAAATACACGTTACCATCGACAGTGTAGGTATAACCGCGTTTCTCCAGCATCTGCACCATGCTCTGCATCTCGGGGATGTGCTCGGTTGCGCGGCACACACACGTGGGGGGCAAAATATGCAGTGCCTTGGTGTCCGCAAAAAATGCTTCCTCATAAAAGCGTGCGATTTCCCACGGTGATCGATGCTCACGCTTCGAGGCCAATGCCATCTTGTCTTCGCCATCATCAGCATCGGACTCGAGATGGCCTACATCCGTGATATTCATCACGTGATTCACCTGAAACCCGCAACCCTCAAGGGTGCGACGCAAAATATCTTCAAAAATATAAGTGCGCAGGTTGCCAATATGAGCAAAGTTATAAACGGTGGGACCGCAGGTATAAAGCCGCACCTTCCCTTGCTCGATAGGTTGAAAAGCTTCTTTACGCCTCACTAGGGTGTTAAAAAGGGAGAGATTCATACCTGGTGCCATAGCGCCCCAGAGCTAGAATTTCCATCGGCTTTATGTCAGGATAAAACGATGAGCACTGCAACAGAACTATTAAGCCAGTTTGGCAAGGCCGTCGAAACGAAAAACACGGGCGAATTCGCTAGGATACGGGAGTCCATCTTGGCTCTTGAGCTTGACTCGCCTGAAAACGTGATGGCTCATTATCGGCTTGCGCTTTATGTGTTGCATCAGGAAAAGAATCTGAATGAGGTGATGTCGCTGCTGCAAAAAATATGTACGGCAAACATCCCTTGTGCAGAGACCACGCAGGCGCGTATCTCCTATGCCATCTGTCTGAGAGCCAAGGGCAAGCTACAGCAAGCCATCTTTGAGCTTAGAAAAGTGTTTAACGAAACGCAGAAAAATACACTTGTACAAACGATGGCGCTTGATTATTTGGCAACGTTCTCTCGGGAGGCAAATGCGCCGGCAGACACTGTTGCCAAGATCAACGATGAGCGCATCGCTCAGCTCACACATTTGGCCACCCACAGCACAAATAAAGATGACAAAGCACAGGCGACAATAAGACTCGCGGCCGCCCTTGAAGAACGCAACCAAAAAGGCGATACAGAGCGTGCCCGCACTCTATTTACGGACGTAGCGAAGCACTCTTCTGACATTGAAAAACCCAGCCGAGCTGCTGCAAAAGACGCCGTGAAAAGGTATGCCCAAAAGCGTTGAGAATGAAATCTGTTTATGTGACCAAATTATTTGCCCATGATTTTCGCAACCTCAAGCAACTTGAACTGACACCCCATCGCCAGCTCAATGTGTTTTATGGGCAAAATGGACAGGGCAAAACCAACCTTCTCGAGGCCATCGCGTTTGCAGTCAGCCTCAAGGGTATTCGCACCGTTAAGCACAGCGCCGATCTGATTGCTTTTGGCCAACCACAGGCGGCCATCCGCGCTGGTTTTGGTGATGCAGAACCATTTTCTGTGGAAATAGATATCGAAGGCAAGGGCAAGCGCGTACGCATGAATCAGAAGGCCATTCGCGATAGTTCGAGCTTGCATAGCCGTGCGGCGTTGGTCACTTTTGTGCCCGACGATTTGCTGATCGCTCTGGGATCTGCATCGCATCGACGTCGGGCATTGGATCAACTCACCTTTGGACTCTTTCCTGCGCATGCGAGCATCTATCGCCAGTATGAGAAAGCGCTAGTTGAACGTAATCAGATTCTCAGGTCTCCCATGTTTAACATGGATGTGTTGCAATCGTTTACTCAGGTGCTGGTGGACATTGGTCTCGCCGTGGTGGAGCTTCGTGCGCGGGCAATGCAGATCTGGTTGCCGTTGTTTGCAAAAGTGCTTTCGCAGATTACCTGTGACACGATTGTATCGGAGATGTCCTACGCTTGCTCTGCAGCCACTAAGGATGCTTTTTTATCTCGACTCGAACAGCTCCGAGGGGAAGAGCGTGCACGCAAAACAACACTATGTGGGCCGCACCTCGACGACATCTATATTTCGCTGGGCGGACATCCTGCAAGAGCGATCGCCTCCCGCGGGCAGGCGCGGGCAATCGTGCTCGCACTGAAGCTGGCCCATCTACACGCCATTGCAAACGAGCGACAACTGTCACCCATCTTGCTCCTCGATGACGTTGCTGGCGAACTCGATGAAAGCAACGCGAGACATTTGCTTTCAACGGTGAACCGTCTGCAGGCGCAAACCTTTGTGACGACGACACATTTGGAAGCCTTACCGTTTAGTCTATCGGAGCATCAGTCGTTTCGCATGGAGAATGGGCAGCTGACAAAGGATGTGCCACGAAGGCAAATTCCGACACCGGCTTACCCGCTATCAGATGCTCTTGTATAATGCGCTCGAGCACTTCGGGCGTGCATGAGTGATACCAAATGCCCTCGGGATAAACCACTGCTATAGGCCCACCCACACAGACACGTAGGCAATTTGCTTTGGTGCGAAACACACCACCTTGCCTCGATAAGTTTAACTCCTCGAGGCGATGCTTCAGGTATTTCCATGCTTCAATGCCGACTTCCCGCTCGCAGCACTTAGGCTTAGCCTGATCACAACAAAGCAAAATATGGCGCTGGATTTGGTTGAGGCACAGCGCTTCAGCAGCTTGGGCAAGTTTTTTCTTCATGGTAAAAACTTTCTCGGGTCTTTTAGCTTTTGTGGCAGATATTCTTCCATCACAAAATTAAGCCCGTGCAAACTGAGTGCTTGTTGCTCGGCGCGCACTTCCATTTTGAGAAGCTTTTGTAATGCATCTTGCCAAGGTTTGTGCGCTTGGAAAAATGGGTCGTTTTTTAGCGCATCGAGGGCACGCTTTCTGTCTTGCTCTCCGAGAGGATGCGTGGCTTTTTGCAAGCCATATTGATCGATGTCATAGGGTGTCAACCCAAGATAAACGGCCTGCGGAACACAGAAGAATTGATTGATGTGCGCGGCGTTTCCGGAGCCAACTTTGAGCGTCCGATAAATATTACCAATCCCATAAGGATCGCAATCGGTGAACGCATAGACGGGAATCTTCGCTGTCTCGGAGAGCCTGCGCACGAAGCGTCTGCAGGCGCGTGTGGGCACGCCACCCATGCTCACCAAAATACAGCTCGCTTTCTTCCAATAGTTGTGGCTCTGCAAGCGTTGAAACATACCTTGCGTCTCGATGCACAAAATAAACTTGGCTTTGGTTTTGAACTCGAGATGCTCTACCCAAGATGGTACGGCATAAGCTCCAGAGCCAAAGCGCGTGCAATCGATTTCAATGGCCTCCCCAGATTCTAGATCGTGATCCACCACGACGAGTTCGCCAGCCACAGCGCCACCATGCTGATCGGGGATAAAACGCAGCTGTTCGCGCGTGACACCCTCAATCGCAAACATAGCCTCGATGTCATCCATGATGGCGTCGGATTCAGGCTGCTCCAAAAAGCGCGCATCTCCCCAATTTTTGGACTGATAGTAAGCGTCTCGCTTTGTGGCAAAATCATCATTTTTAACGAGCTCGGTACTCAGCGACATCATCTTTAGCGTTTGCGCAAACGCCTTCACCGTATTCACACTCAGCGTGCGCTTTTTGACATGCTTGCCGAGCTCAAAGAATCCCATCTTCTTGTCATATTTGACATTACTAAGACTTCTGAGCGGCATCTTAATATTGGGCGCTTTTTTCTTTTGAATGTCTTGATGAATTTGCAGCGCGCTGCGTGCAATTGCTTCGATGGTGGATTTATCCTTCGCCTCTGAACCTTTTTGCCTTTTGCCTGCCATGGACTATTCTCCTGATTCATCGGCGATGGGGCGATGATGTTCTTCTTTTAGCGGCCCAACGGTATCGCGCGTTTTTTCTAATATGGCCTGCAAATTGGCAATCGTTTGCGATTTTTCGTTGTTCGAAAAATGCAAAATTTCTTGCAGTGCATCCCCGATGGGATTCAAGTACTTCTCGATATAGCCACGCTTCTTAGCCTCGTCCGCTTGACGGCGTTTGTGGCTCAAGTAGCGCTGTAGTCGACGACCACACTCCATGAGGGCAAGGCGCAACTCTTTTAAGATCTCCGGATAGTGTGCAATCGCTTCTTTGGATTCCGAAGTGTAGGGCACCCACACCGACGCAATATGTGCCATGACGACCAGCGGCCCTGTCGGCAGCGCGCCCTTCGATTGCTGTAGGTTGTAGGATTTCCAAGGTACGCTCATGACTGCTTTAGAGACTGCGCACGCCGATGCCTGATATTGCAGCGGCACACGATTCGCATAGCGATACACTTGCGCAAGCGCATCGGCTTTCAGGCCGCCGCCATAAAAAAGTCCCACTTCGACTTGGAAAGGATTGCCTCGATAAACAGAAGGTGGACGGGTGATCGCCGTGACAAAATATCCCTCATGCTCCGACTGAACAGAGCCTTCTTCATCGCCCTTTAAAGCACGCACTGCCGCTAAAGAATCTTTTGGAGCCTCCGCCTCAGTTTCGTCCTCAAACGAAAACTCTGTTTGTTTGGTTTTGCCCTTTTTTTTGCCCGCAGGTTCCGGCGTAGAAACAGGCGCAACATCGACTTTTTCGGCGTCACCTAGGTCCCATTTTGAAGACTCAACAAAGAGCCAATAGAGCGCCTTCAGAATGCTATCTTCGTGCATGGGCGACAAACAATTGGTGGGTGGCGCCATGATTTTTGTGTCTTGAATCGCTTTATAAAGTGCTTCAGCCTCTTGGCGTCCGGCTTTGGCTGCTTGTTGTCGCGGTTTTATTTTTGCTTTTTCGCAGATCTCTTGTGCGATGGCATCTGTCACGCGAGAAAACTCATGCTGCAAAAAATGTGCTGCGGTTTCGTTCTTGGCATCGTGCAGCATTTGGATGAGTGTGCCGAGTTCAACGCCATGCGGATGAGGGCGAATCTCTTTGGGCGTGATTGGAACTTCATTCACCAATCGAGGAAACTTATGCACCTGCCCCTTGGGATCGATGAGAGTCACATTCGCATGTGGATTCGAGAGCGCCGTTTGGCTTAAGTAAGCGAGCACGCCGTGGCGCCCTTCTTTATAGGCGCCTTCTAAAGTCATGCTGATGCAAGTGCCCGATATCCTCTCCGACCATTCTGCATTGTTGATCTCTCGATCTCCGATGACTGTCGGCGCATTCTTTTTTGTATCGATATGCAATTTGATTTCATGTGCAGGTTTGCCTTTACCTGTCTTGCTAATGACTTCAGCCGGTTTACCTGTAGTCATTTGCCCATACATCACCGCTGCAGAGATCCCGATGCCCTGCTGACCTCGGCTTTGCTTGAGCCGATGAAACTTAGATCCATAAAGCAATTTGCCAAAAATATTGGGCAAATGACTTTTGACGATGCCTGGCCCGTTATCGGAGATAGACACTTTGAATTGGTTCTCGCTCACGGCGCTGATGCGCACTTCGATCTCGGGTAAAATTTGTGCTTCCTCACAAGCATCCAAAGCGTTGTCGACTCCTTCGCGTACGGCGGTGAGGAGCGCTTTAAGCGGGCTATCAAATCCGAGCAGATGGCGGTTCTTGCTGAAAAATTCGGAAATAGAAATCTCGCGAATTTTGCTTGCCATACTGGTCGCGTTTTCTTTTTTCAATTCGCGGGTGGCCACTTTCAAACCTTCTTGTTGCTGTCTCCCTAACCGTTAGCACAGCATAGGGCCAACCAGCTACACCCTTGGTTGAAAAGATGATGTTGGCGTGAACTTTGGTGTGCTATGTTAGCTGCGCTTGATTTTGCATATTTTGGAGTTTTGCCTACATGAAAACAGATCAGATTCCTGCTCCCGAACAAAATCCCGATGAACCGATAGATAAAAAGGAAAACTTGTTCGAAGTCGCCGAGAAACAGCTAGAAAGAGCTTTTAAAGTCGTACAGCTGGATGAATCTTTGCAGACCATTGTGAAGCAACCAAAAAATGAGATCATCATTCACTTTCCAGTACGCCTCACCAGTGGCAAAATTCAGCTTTTTAAAGGTTACCGTGTTCAGCACAATAATGTTTTAGGGCCCTTCAAGGGCGGCATGCGCTACCATCACAATGTTTATTTGGATGAGTGTAAAGCACTTGCGGCATGGATGACTTGGAAATGTGCGTTGCAAAATATTCCTTTTGGTGGTGGCAAGGGTGGTGTCAAATTTGATCCAAGCGCACACAACATGGAAGATTTGGAGCGTATCACCCGCAGATTTACCCATGCACTCGGCACCAATATAGGCCCGGAATGGGATATCCCGGCTCCCGATGTCGGCACTAATTCGCAGACCATGGACTGGATGATGGATACCTACAGCAACATGGTTTCCATGTCGGATAAGCAAGCTGTTAAGCGCGTCGTCACGGGTAAATCGATTGTTTGTGGTGGCAGTCCGGGTCGTGAGGAAGCAACGGGTCGCGGGATTGTGCACTGCATCAATCAATGGGCATTGGAAAAGCGTTTTAGCTTGCCTGGCAGTACATTGGCTGTGCAAGGTTTTGGCAACGTAGGGTCTAACACCGCTCAGATTCTTTCACGCATGGGTGTAAGCCTGATCGCTGTAGGCGATCACACGGGTTATTGGCGCCACCCCGAAGGGTTTAATCCCTACAAAATTTCGGAATACGTGCGCGCCCACCGAAGCTTGCAAGGCTATCCGGGCGGCCAGTCCATTAGCAGAGATGAGTTCTTTGCGACAAAATGCGACATCTTTGTTCCAGCTGCCTTGGAGCTACAAATTACAGAGAAAGAAGCAAAGATCATGAACTGCAAGGTGGTTGTGGAAGGTGCCAATGGCCCCACAGACATTGATGGTGAAAATCTTTTGCTCAGCCGCGGGATCGATATCATCCCCGATATTTTAGCAAACTCTGGTGGTGTGATTGTGAGCTACTATGAGTGGTTGCAAAACAAGCGTAGCGAGACATGGGATATTGAAGACGTACGCTCTCGGCTTGAGACCAGAATGAGTAGCACCTACCAATTGGTGTCTGAAAAGGCCCGCTTCCTGAAGGTCGATACACGTACTGCTTGCTATGCCATCGCGTTGGAGCGCTTGCAGCAAGTGTATACTAGAAGGGGCATTTGGCCATAGTTGATTATTTAAACAGGAATGCTATAAATGGGAGATGTCCCCTAAAGAAATACGCATTTGGCCAGATTCGACTTTAACCAAGCCGTCAGAGCCAATCACGCATTTTGATGCGGCGCTGCGGGCGTTGGTGCGCGATCTGATCGACACCATGAACCACGAGGGGAACGCGGCCGGTCTTGCAGCACCACAAATTGGTGTAAACAAGCGCGTTTTCATGGTTGATATCCCACCAGAAGATAATAACGGCAACGGCACGAACGGTAAGCAAGCCTTCATTAACCCCGTTTTTATAAAAAAAGAGGGCAAGATGGAATGGCAAGAAGCCTGTCTTTCTGTGCCCGGTGAAGCTGGCTATGTCACGCGTGCCCGACATGTTGTGATGCGCTACATGGATCTTGATGGCAACCAGCAAGAGATTGACGCTGTGGACTATCTTGCTGGCTGTTTGCAGCACGAGACTGATCACTTGGATGGTAAACTCTGGGTGGATCACCAAAGCCGGTTAAAGCGCGAGCTGGTCCGCAAGAAGATGTTGAAGTTCAAGACTGAGCACAAGCGCTAGTCAGTCGGGTAAGCGGCTATTTCACCGCGAAAACCCTCAAGAAAAATACGATCTTTTTCCCGCTTAACCACTGGATCAGGCACCATTGGAACTTTGCCAAAACCACCGGGAATATCAATCATAAAGGTTGGAATACATAGCCCAGAAATATGGCCACGCAGCTTTTTTACTAAAGCCAGCGCTTCCCCAATTGGGACACGAAAATGGGCAGTTCCAGAAGCCACATCACATTGATGCAAATAATATGGCCGTGCGCGCAAACGCGTGAGTTCACGAAACAGTGTTGCTAAAACTTGCACATCGTTGTTTACCTGTCGTAGCAGCACCGTTTGGTTCAACACCGGAATGCCTGCGTTGGTTAATTTGAGGATCGCGTCTTTTGCCTCGCTAGCTAATTCCTGTGGATGATTAATATGGCTCATCACATAAACAGGGTGGTGTTGCTGCAAAATATCCACGAGCTGATTGGTGATACGCATCGGTGCGAACGTGAGCATGCGCGTCGCCAGTCGAATAATCTCAACCGACTGAATGGCTCGAATCGACGACAACAACTGCGCAAGATTTTCATCACCCAGCAGCAAAGCATCACCACCCGACACGAGGACTTCTTTCACTTCTGGATGCGCACGAATATAAGCCAACGCTTGTTCAAGATCACTTGCTTTGGGCGTAGGGCCCTGTCCAACCCATCGTTTGCGCGTGCAGAAGCGACAATAGGAAGCACATCTGTCGGTGATTAAAAGCAAAACACGATCGGGATAGCGATGCACCAAATGAGGAACGACCTCGTGGTCTTCTTCGCCAAGCGGATCACGACGCTCGCTCTCTTGTAACTTGAATTCACTCGCGCGTGGAACCAGCTGTAACCGCAATGGATCAAGCGGATTGTCGACGTCGATCAAACGCAAAAAATGCGGTGTGATGGTCAGAGGCAGGCCGCCTTGCGCGCGCAACGATAAAAGACCCGCTTCCTCCTCAGGCGTTAGAGAAAGTTGAGATTTTAAATCATCGCCATTGCGTATCGCATTCTTAAGCTGCCAGCGCCAATCGTTCCAGTTTGGTTCCATTGCAGCAAATTACACGATACCGTCTTACTTTCCAGCTTTTTTGCGCGTCCCTTGCGTTCGCTTTTTGGTGGCAGCAAGCAGCGTTTTAGCGCGCTGAATAGCGGGGTGCTTGCCCGTTTTGTCGAGCTTGATGGCCATATTGAGATCTTCGAGCGCATCATCATATTGCTCTCTCTCGAGCAGCAATTCTGCACGGTTCACGAAGACATAGGGATCTTGTGACTCTAAATTGATGGCGATGGTAAATTCTTTCAAAGCGCGATCTTTATTTTCTTGGCGGGCCAAGACTGAACCAAGGACAGAGTGAAAATAGGCGTCATAGGGGTTGAGCACCACGAGCCCTTCAAACACCTTTCTGGCATCTTCAAGCTTGCCCTGCTGAAGGACGTTATAGCCGAGCTGAGCATAGGCATAGGCTTGCTCCATCGTGATGCCTTGCACCTGCGCGAGAGTTAGTTCACCAAGCAGGAACCGCTCCAGATTCTTGACGGTGAGAGTTTGGGGTTTGCCATCTACCATTTCCAACTCAATTTCTGTTTTGGGTGGCCGTTTAACTTTTTGAATGAGCATATGGTGTTTTCCCCAATTCGCAGTCCTCGTCTTGAAACGAGCGAAGGCCGCTGCTTATTTACTTAATGTAACAGTTTGGCCGAAAACATGTCAAATTCTTGGGGCATCTAAAAATATACAAAAATAAGGAGTCAGGCGCACTGGAAAAAAAACCACGTCATTTGGTACAATCGGAGGAGCGTTGTTTTGCGCGGACAAGGGGAAAGAAATGCCGATATCGTTTCCAACATCGTCAACTCGCACGCCGGGACAACCCATTACAACAGGCACCCCAGGGGCAACCGCTGCGGCAGGTGGGGGCCGTACTGCAGGCACACGAACGCCGGGTAGCAGTACCGTCGATACCATGACTCCCGGTGGGCGCACCCCAGGTACAACCACACCAGTGTCCGGTGGCGCAGCATTTCCAGTTGCTGCGCCAACCCAAGGTGCCGCGCAGGGACCAGGGGATGCCACATATGCGCCAATTACTGGGCCCGGTTCTGGGCCAGCTAGCCCTGCCGATATTGCGGCAGCTGCGCTTGCCCAAAACCAACAGCAGATTGCCAATCTTGTGAACAAAAACAAAATACTAGAGAGTAAGGACGCGCAAAAGCTCGCCGACGAAATGCATTTTTCGAAGCCGCCGACGTTTGAAGAAGCCATCTTCATGGTTGGCATTCTCATGCAGAAAAAGATGAACCGCCGGGTCATGAACATGCTGAACGGCGGTAACGACAACCCGGAGGTCAATTCGGACCCGAAAACACCGGGAACCACGGGGGCAACCGACGCTGGTGGCACAAGTGGTGTGAGCGGCGCAAGCGGTGCGAGTGGAGCAGCTGGCGTGAGCGGAGCGAGTGGCGTGAGTGGAGCAAGCGGTGCGGCTGGTGTGAGCGGAGCAAGTGGCGCGAGCGGCGCCGCTCCAGCGAGGCGGCCCGGCTCCCGTACGGGTGTCACCGATGCAGGAGGCGCGAGCGGAGCTTCGGGGACGTCTGATGCAGGAGGGACGAGCGGAGCCTCGGGAGCGAGTGGAGCTGCGCCTGTTGAATCGGAAACAATACGCATGCAGAAACTTCAGTTTCTGATGAACAAGCAAAGCGAAATGACTCAACTTGTCTCCAATATCATGAGGCTGATGCACGAATCCAACCAGGGTATTATTCAAAATATCAGGTAGCCAATTCGCGTTGGAACTTGCGCCCGGCGCTTGAGGTGCTATTGCTTCCAGGAGCAAATGAAACCCGGGAGCTTGCTTTGTCTTCTATCGACGCGTGGCATGTACCTTATGGTAGCCTCAGTTTCAATCTCGACGCGTTGTCGGCTTTTTTTCTAACACTCATTTTACTTCTCGGTGTGCTTACGGCTGTTTTCGGCAAAAATTCTTCCGGCACAACTTGGTTTTTCTTTATCTCCCTGATGTTTGGCATGACGCTTGTAGTGCTTGCTGCCAACGCGCTTTTGTTTTTATTCGGCTGGGAAATTATGTCGCTGGCCTCTTATTTTCTGGTGACAACGCGTCATCAAGAACCTGGTGTACGAGCAGCCGGCTGGACGTATTTAGTCGCTACGCATCTTGGGACCATTTTTCTTTTCGTGATGTTTTTCTTATGTGAGCAAAAGACGGGTAGCTTTGATTTTCATGCATTCTCGTCGCTTTCTGCCCAGAGTCCGGAAGTACTGGCGGCTATTTTTGCGTGCGCCGTGATTGGTTTTGGCACAAAAGCTGGTTTCGCACCATTTCACGTATGGCTTCCCGATACTTATCCGGAAACACCCAGTCATGTTGCAGCACTGATGTCGGCGGTGATGGCAAAAATTGCCATTTATGGGCTGCTACGCATGCTCACTTTCCTCGGAGAACCTGAGGCTTGGTGGGGCATCACCCTGATTGCCATTGGTATCATGTCGGGGCTGTCGGGCATTATTATGGCGCTATCGCAAAAAGACTTGAAGCGCCTCATTGCTTATAGCTCCATTGAAAACATTGGCATTATTACCATCGGCATCGGGCTAGGCCTCCTCGGAATGGCGTATCAAGCGACTGGCTTTGCGGTGCTCGGTTTTGCAGGGGCGTTGTTGCATATTCTTAACCATGCGCTGTTTAAGGGCCTGCTTTTTCTCGCCGCAGGGAGTGTGTTACAAGCTACCAAAACCCGGCTCATCGACGATCTCGGCGGACTCTTGCGGCGGATGCCGATCACGGGTGGTCTCTTTTTGTTTGGCAGCATCGCTATCACTGCCTTGCCACCACTGAATGGTTTTATCAGCGAGTTTCTCATTTATCTTTCTGCGCTGGGCGGAGGTTTGACATTACGCTTTCCAGCAAACTTGCCATTTTTGGCGGCGGTGCTGGGGTTGGCTCTTATTGGTGGCTTGGCATTGGCTGCTTTCGCGAAAGCGTTTGGTCTCGTCTTTCTTGGTAGGGCACGCTCGGAGCATTCCACTCGTGCGAGTGAATCTGGAATTTGGATGCTGCTCCCGATGGTGGTCTTGGCGCTCTGTTGCGTTGCGATTGCATTCGGGAGCGGGTTTTTTCTGGAAGAATTTGCGCCTATCGTGGGCGTATTGCTTCCCCATCACAGTGCAGCCACGGAAATGACTCTGCAGGCTGTGGCGGGGCAGGCTTTTGCTATCGCAATGCTGTCTGGCATCTTTTTGGCGGTTCTCGGTATCCTTGCTTTGTTTCGGTATTTGTTGCTGCGCGGGCGCGTTGTGCAAACGGGCGTTACGTGGGGATGCGGGTACACGAAGGGGACGCCAAAAATGCAATATACCAGTACGTCTTTTTCTGAACCGCTGTCTTTGCTCTTCTCGCCGCTGGCAGCCATGAAAACGGAGGTAACTGCGCCATCAGGTTTTTTTCCGAGCGCAGCGTCCTTGCAAAGACACGTAACCGATACTTTTAGAGAATCGATTTATCTGCCCATATTTTTGCGCATATCTGCGTTATTCAGCCATTTTCGCCTGATCCAACACGGGCGACTACGTCTTTATGTGTTGAACGTTGTGGTCACGCTGCTTGTTCTTCTGACCTGGAAAATTGGATTTTCGTCATGATGACACTGATGATGATCCCCATTTGTTTGGCGCTGTGTTTTGCTCCGTTGCTACGTAGTGTCATTAATAAGACAAAAGCGTTCTTTGCTGGCCGCAAGGGGCCGCCTTGGTTGCAGCCTTATCGGGACATTCGCAAACTTCTTGGCAAAGATGCGGTATATAGCAAGACTACGACGTGGCTATTTCGCGCAGGGCCCTTGGTGAGCTTGACAGGCGTGATGCTCGCGCTGACGCTTCTGCCGATGGGTAGTATTCCAACACTGCTCGCGTTCCCAGGGGATTTCTTGTTTCTGGCCTATCTTCTTGCTCAGGGTCGGCTTTTTGTTGTACTTGCTGCCCTCGATACCGGTTCAAGTTTCGAGGCCATGGGTGCTAGTCGGGAAGTGCAGTTCGGTGCGCTTACGGAACCAGTGCTTCTCTTGGCTATCGCTACCCTCTCGCATCATGCAAGCATGTTTTCTCTCTCTTCGATTTATCAAACTGGTGTTCCAGATATTTGGTCGCGTGCTCCGATCATATTGCTCATACTTGCGCTGGTATTTTTCGTTGTATTGCTGAGCGAAAATTCGCGCATGCCTGTAGACGATCCGACGACTCATCTTGAACTCACCATGATTCACGAGGTGATGGTGCTCGATCACGGTGGGCCTGACCTTGCATTCATCGAATATATGCAGGCACTGAAACTGTGGATTTTCTCTACGTTGATTGTGGGCTTGTTTATGCCCTCGATTGAGCTGCCGGTGGGACTGCAATGCGCCATTTTTCTGGCGGGTATGGGCGTGGTTGGTGTCGCCATTGGTCTTACTGAGACAATGATGGCGCGGCTGCGCATGGAGAAGGTGCCGCAGCTGATTGTGGGTGCGGGGATGCTCTCGGTTTTCACTTTGTTGCTCGAGGTGTTTTAAATGCCGGCCCGGATGACGTCTGCCATGGCCACTTTATTGTGCGTTGATCTCATGTTGATCTCGTTCAGTCGATTTCGCATACTGATCTATTTACTCACCGTTCAGGGAATCATGATTGGTGCGATGCCATTTCTATTGCGCGACGCCCCTCATTCTTTGTTCGGTTATGGGCTGATGGTGCTTAGCTTAGGTTTGCGCGGTGTGGTGTTTCCATGGCTTTTATTGGTAGCGTCACGGAAGATTAAGCTCTTGCAGCAGGGTGATTGTGTTCTGCCCCATGCGACGGCGATGGCGCTTGGCATGGGTCTGATCATGTATTGTGTGTGGCTGGGTTCTCGTCTGAGCTTGCCCGTACCCCCGATGTCCTCGCTGATGCTTCCAGCTGCGCTTGCAACGATTTTGATGGGGCTCATGTTGATTGTGACGAGACGCCATGCGTTATCGCAAGTGCTCGGTTACGTTGTGTTGGAAAACGGCATTTCGTTGCTCGGGATCAGTCTGCATGTGGAAGAAGAAGTGTTGGTGGAGCTTGGCACGCTCCTCGATGTTTTTGTCGGTGTTTTTGTGATGGGAGTGATGATTTACCACATTCGCCAAGAGTTTGATGCGCTCGACATGGATCAGCTCTCGGAGCTTCGGGAGTAGGCGATGTTACTTGCATTGTGCTTGCTGCCCGCGGCGGCAGGTCTCGTTAGCTTTCTTCTGCGCTCAGCTCGAGCCTTGCGTTGGGCATTACTCTTCATCGCGACTGTTCACATTGCTTTGGTGGCATTGGTTTGGATGACGCCACCAGCTCCTGAGTGCGGTGGATGGTTGATTCTCGATCATGCGGGTAAAACGATTCTAACAATTACCAGCATCATCTTTTTTGCCTGTTCGTTTTATTGCTTCGATTATCTTAGGCGGGAGAAAGCCCTGCATGAGGATGCGTCACAATCGCGCTTTGTTGGTTGCATATTGCTTTTCTTTGCTGCCATGAACTTGGTATGTTTGGTGCAAAATCTTGGGTTGCTATGGGTAGCTATCGAGGCTACCACGCTGGCAAGCGCGCCTCTTATCTATTTTCATCGCACCAGGCGTTCTCTCGAGGCCACATGGAAATATCTTATGATTTGCTCAGTGGGCATTGCGCTCGCGCTCATTGGCAATTTTGCTTTTATTCTGGCAAGTGCACACCAACTGCCCTTGGTTTGGCTTAAGGCGGGTTTTATTTTCTTGCTGGTTGGTTATGGCACCAAGATGGGTCTTGCGCCCATACACAGCTGGCTTCCCGATGCGCATAGCGAAGCGCCTTCTCCGATCTCGGCGCTGCTTTCAGGTGCGTTGCTCAACTGTGCGTTTTTGGGAATTTGGCGAGGGTATCAAGTTTTGCGCTTCGCTGGTTTGTCGGAGTTTGGTGGTGACTTGCTGATGGTCCTTGGATTTCTGTCGCTTGCGGTAGCAGCAGTATTTTTGCTTCGCTCTACAGATTTTAAGCGCATGCTCGCTTATTCGAGTGTGGAAAACATGGGGCTTTTGGCGATTGGCATTGGCGCAGGTGGCGCGGGCACGCAGGCCGCGTTTTTGCATGCAGCGAACCACTCATTGACCAAAAGCGCGCTGTTTCTTTTGGCGGGTAATATTCTCTCGCGTTTTCATACAAAGTCGACCGAGAGTATCACAGGACTCTCGCAAGAGATGCCTCTCACCGGAGCGATGTGGTTCGCCGGCATTCTGGCCATTTTGGGTATGCCGCCTTTTGGTATTTTCGTGAGCAAGTTTGCCATTTTGAAATCGGCCTTTGATCGGGGGGGCGCGATATTTGGTTTGACCGTACTTGTGTTTCTCGCGATTGTTTTTATTGGCATGGTCACTGTGGCGATGCGCATGGTGCAGGGGCCAGCGTCGCTGCCGTCAAATCTGCGCAAGCCCGAGGCTGTTCTGAGTGTGGCGCCCGCTTTTCTACTGTTGGTCGGCACGCTGGTTTTATGCTTCTATGTGCCACCATTTTTGTTTGAGAACCCATGATGAATTTTGCGTCGACTCAAAATGGTGGCGTGTTAAAACAAGGGCAGATTCCCGAACTGCCATTTGCTTCGTTTCGCGCGCAAATCATCGATGCCGTGGCAGAGCAACATCGCGTTGTGGCGTTCTTTGCCAAGCCACACCAGGGTAGATTTAAGCTGTTTGCTATTCTTGCACCAATGTCGGGGAGGTCGCTACTGGTTTGCCAAAGCGAGGTGAGGGGAGACTTTGAAACGCTCACACTTGATTGCCCACAAATGCACATGTTCGAGCGCGAAATCTATGAGAACTGGCACGTCAAGCCAGTCGGACATCCGTTTCTAAAACCGGTGAGACAGCAACTCTCCTACAACGATTTTTTCGCTGTCACCGGCACCGATATTCACGAGGTTGCGGTTGGTCCGGTGCATGCCGGCGTGATTGAGCCGGGGCACTTTCGTTTTCAGTGTCATGGCGAGAGTGTGTTGCATTTAGAAATCGCTTTGGGGTTTCAACATCGGGGCATTGAGCGAGCAATCCCGATGCTTCCAGCAAAGCGCATCATATTTGAGATGGAAACGATCGCTGGTGATACGTCGATCGGACATGCGATGGCTTATTGCAACAATGTTGAGTCCCTGTCTGGCAGTGCCGTTTCTCCTCGAGCAGAACTTCTTCGGGGTATCATGCTTGAGCTCGAGCGCCTGGCTAATCACACTGGTGATCTCGGGGCGCTTGCTGGCGACGTTGGGTTCTTGCCAACTGCTTCGTATTGCGGGCGTCTGCGCGGTGACTTCTTAAATGCCACCGCACGGATTTGTGGCAGTAGGCTGGGGCGAAATATGGTGCGCCCTGGCGGCGTTCGCTTTGATATCGATGATGCGCGTAGGGCCGAACTTCATGCAAACCTCGAGGCCGCCAAAAGAGATGTGATGAACGCTGTCGCGTTGCTTTGGAAAAGCCCATCTGCGATGGCGCGTTTTGAGGAGACGGGGCATTTATCGGAACACGATTGCTTGGCGCTGGGATTGGTGGGGATGGCCGCGCGCGCAAGCGGGGTAGGTCATGACGTGCGAACAGAGTTCCCCCGGGGCGCATATGCGCAGATTGCGGTGCCTATGATTGTGAAAAAATCTGGCGACGTCTATGCACGCGCGCGGATGCGTTGGCGAGAAATCAAGACTTCGTTAGATTTTATCGATGCAGCCTTGCAGCAGCTTGAAGCCGGAACGCTTAAGTCTTCGGTCGGAGCGATGGAGAAAGACGCATTGGTGATCAACTTAGTGGAAGGTTGGCGTGGAGAGATCTGTCACATTGGACTTACAAATACCGAGGGTCGCTTCGAACAATACAAGATTATTGATCCGTCGTTTCACAATTGGTTTGGTCTTGCGATGGCGTTGCGCAATCAGCAGATTTCTGATTTCCCGTTATGTAACAAGAGTTTTAACTTGTCTTACTGTGGTCACGATTTATGAGCGATGGGGGCTTTGATGCTAAACATTATCGCTGCAAGGGTTAAACAAGGTTATCGCACCAGCGCGTTTCCGAAAGTGGAACCGCAGCTTCCCGATCGCTTTCGCGGATTACCTAGCGTTGATTTGGCGAAATGTCCGTCCGGTTGTGCGGAGTGCGTCGAAGCTTGTCCGACGGATGCGATTCGTATCGGTGATGGCGTGCAAATTGATCTTGGCCGATGTTTGTTTTGCACTGCATGCATGGACGCGTGCCCTGAAGGAGCAATCCAGTTTAGCAACGATTATCGCCTCGCCACACGCACACGCTCCGCGCTTCATTTCGACGGAAAAGCACTTCAGCTCGCCACTGCGTTATCTGGCCGCATCCACGCGCTCTATGGGCGCTCGCTGCGCCTGCGCGAGGTAAGCGCAGGCGGGTGTAATGGCTGCGAGGCTGAAGTGAATGTGCTCTCTACTATCGCTTTCGACTTGAGCCGTTTTGGCATTTCGATTGTTGCTTCGCCTCGTCACGCGGATGGTTTGATCATCACTGGGCCGGTGAGCAAGAACATGCAAGAAGCGTTGCGCATCACTTACGATGCGATTCCCTCACCCAAAATCGTCATCGCTGTGGGAGCATGCGCCATTTCAGGTGGCCCCTTTATGGATCACCAGGAGGTCTGCAATGGCGCAGAGAGCACGGTGCCGGTGGACCTCTATGTCCCCGGCTGTCCACCGCACCCTTTTACCATTTTGGATGGGATTTTGCGTATCTTAAAGTAGCTTCTCTTTCAGTTTCTCCGCCATATCCGTTTTCTCCCATGTAAACGACGGGTCATTGCGTCCAAAGTGCCCATATGCCGCTGTCTTCTCGTAAATGGGCCGAAGCAACTGCAGATGCTCTACCAGTTGTGCCGGCCGCAGCGGAAACACCTCACGCACGACGCGCGAGATTTTCTGCTCATCTACTTTTGACGTATCAAATGTTTCCACCATCACGCTGACTGGTTCTGCCACGCCGATGGCATAAGCCAGCTGAACTTCGCATCGTTCTGCAATCCCAGCAGCGACAATGTTCTTGGCAATATACCGCGCCATATATGCCGCTGAACGATCCACTTTTGACGGATCTTTTCCAGAAAACGCCCCACCACCATGGCGGCCCATGCCACCGTAAGTATCCACGATGATTTTGCGCCCGGTCACGCCGGTGTCGCCCATTGGCCCACCGATCACAAACTTGCCCGTGGGATTGATGTGAAAGCGCATATTAGGCAACATGAGGTGTTTCGGAATGACGGGGTGAATGACTTCTTTCAAAATCGCCTCTCGCAGCGCTGAAGTCTCGATCTCGGGCGCATGTTGCGTTGAAATCACGACGGTCTCAATGCCAACTGGCCGACCATTCTCATATGCCACCGTTACCTGGCTTTTGCCATCTGGCCGCACCCAGGGCAGAATATTCTCTTTACGCACAATAGCGAGCCGTTTAGTCAAGCGATGCGCATATGCGATCGGCATGGGCATCAGCTCTTCCGTATCTTTACACGCATAGCCAAACATCATGCCCTGATCGCCGGCGCCTTGTTCTTTGGTGCTGGAAGAATCCACGCCTTGTGCAATATCGTTTGACTGCCCTTCGATAGCCACCAACACGCCGCAGGTAAGCCCATCGAAACCTTGTTCTGACGAGGTGTAGCCGATATTCTGAATGGTCCTGCGCACAACCTGTGGGATATCCACCCATCCCTTGGTCCGCACTTCACCGGCTACGATGCACACGCCCGTTTTGAAGAGCGTCTCCACGGCGCAGCGCGCGTTTGGATCGACGGTGAGCATGGCGTCCAAAATGGCATCTGAGACTTGATCGGCCATTTTATCTGGATGGCCTTCCGTGACAGACTCGCTGGTGAACAAAAAATTACGGCTCTTCATTGTGACCTGCCTTGATATGTGCGATGGGATGAGCGTAATTGCGTTTATACGGATTCGGGAAAAAGCGAAACAGCCCATTGACGGACTTTCGCGGTTTCTTCAATTTGCTAGGATCATTTTCAGGCCGACGTAGCTCAGATGGTAGAGCAGCTGATTCGTAATCAGCAGGTCAGCGGTTCGATTCCGCTCGTCGGCTCCAATGCTAATGGCGGCGCAGCAAATATTTCCCGACCAACTTCTTAAGAACGAGGCCTAATTGCCTTCACGGCGTGGTATGCGGAGGACGCTCCCTATTATGAACTGCCCACGCTGAGGTTGCTGACTGGAGGCAGCTTGCTCAAGAGGGGCAGATCAAGTTAGTCGGCTAGCTTTCCGATGTCGCGCTTTTCGTAGATGCAAATATCAGGAAAGTGGCGATTCCACTTTTTTTTACGCCTGCTGAGGTTGTAATGATCCCAGCCAGGGCCAGAAATCTCAATCTCTCCTGCTATTTCCATAAAGAAGGCACCGATCATTCTCAAATGTTTGGTTTTTTTGGTCATCACAACCAATTCTCCAACCTCCATTGAGACGGCCTGGTCTTCTTCTCCCTTTTTTGCGACTAGAAATTTCATTTTTTTCCCTTTTATATGACGCCGGGCGGTAGTTTCCAGCCCATGCGCTTGAGCCATTCTTTAAGTCTTTGCGTCCACTTTGGGGGACCGTCTCCCGGGTGTCGAATTGATCCGCCCCTATTTAATGCATAACCTGTGTCAAAATGGATGTGGTCTTCTTCATTTGGGGCGCCTGGTACATGTGGTGGGTGAGCCTGATCAACACATTTCGGAGCCCGGCCTCTTATGATCTCTTGCACAACCTGGTTTATGCTTTTGCGTCTTGCCTCCACCTCATGTCTTTTTGCGACCGAAAGCGTTTTATACTCTATCGAATCAGGAGAAAGGTAGGTAAGCAATTCTCGCGCATAATTAACAATTTCCCACGTATCCTGGTCTGCGGCCTGTTGGGCAAGAGATCTCTCATATCCCGCCGCTAGTCGATCTTCGTCCCATTCTCTTTGCTGGGCTTTTTGCTCATAGTATTTATTCGCCTCTGCTTGGGTGGCAAAGGTACGACCACGATCTCTTTGTATTTGTGGGATTTCCACGGTTGGGCCGATAACGAAAGGAATTACTCCCGCAGGAGCGGCACCTGCAAGAACGCGTGGCGCCCCTGTCTGAAATACCCATTTTAATCCTTGAGCAATCGCCTGAGCGAAATTATGCACAAGGATGTCTTCGCGGGTCACATAAAAATTCTCATTATCCTCAACCGTGATTGCGTGAAGTGTGACTGGGGCATCATTCCAAATGTCAACGCTGCCAATGCTGGCTGGAAAAATTTTGGATGTTACCAGCAGATCGCCAGAAGCCAATTCTGATATTTTTACCCATTCTCTTTTTTGTGTATCAAGGACAAGCTGGTCTTTGTCGCAAGCAAAGCCATCCCCTCCGACTTGAACCACCACAAAATTTTGCGCTTTTATCAAATGTGTTGCAGTGACTTTTTTGGCAATACAATGCTCTTTGTAATCGCAGCTAAGCACCTCGTCACCCACCTTCAGGTCTTCTATTTTGGTATAGCCCTGGGGCGTTTTAACCAGCGTGTTTTCAACGAACCCCCCGGCGTTGGCGACGGAACATAAAAGAAAAATGAGAGAATAAATATACTTCTTCACATTAGCCTCTTGATGATTAATAATGGAGGCATGGTCGCATGATATGTGCCAATGTCAAGAAAACTCAACATCTGCATGTTTATGTGCTAGTTAAATCATGGTTAACTGTGTGTAAATAAATAGATGTAGTAACGGTTCGATTCCGCGCGTCCGCACCAAATAGAATAGTCTAATTTTGCCCAACCCAAAGATTCCCACTCGCGTCGCGCTCAACAATTGCCGATGGTGTCGCTGCCCTCGAGATTGTAATATTGACATTACTTGCCGGTTTAGGATCGGGCAAACTAGAGCCAACTCCAGTCAACTGTGTCCATGTTGTCCCGTCGAACGACCAGATATTAAAATTGGAATCCGCTATAACAATTGCGGTTGGCGTCGGAATGCCAGCAAAGAAACCAAAATTGCCATCCCCAGGGTTGGGGGAAAATGTGGAACCATTGCCTGAGAGCTGTGTCCAACTTGTGCCATTATAGATCCATACATTGTTATTAGCATCTGTAATGAGAATCGACGAGGGCGTTGGGTTACGCGCAATCAACCCTAGCGTTGCAGGTTGTCCGGCGCCGCCCGTCAGCTGCGTCCAACTTGTCCCGTTAAATGCCCACAACTGATTGGAGATAAGAACGATCGAAGACGCTGTTGGGTTGCCTAAAATAATTGATCCGGCGCTCACTGGCTGTGAAGCGCCACCAGTTTGCTGTGTCCAGCTTGCGCCATTATTGGTCGACGTCCAGACAACATCGGTTCTATCCTGGATCACAATTGAAGAAGGCGTCGAGGGACCAAAAATACCGCTTTGGGCGTTCGATGGTGTGCTAACACCATTGGTGAGTTGAGTCCAACCCGTTCCACCGCCTCCAGCATTGTATTCCCACAAATACCCATGGCTATCCGCAATCAGGATAAATGAAGCAGTTGCATTGTTGCTAATACTCCACGTGGGAGCATCCGGTTGTGTCGGTGAGCCAGTGCCATTCGTGAGCTCTTTCCAAACCGTACCGTTATAAGCCCATAGGTTTAGAGGCGCATCTTGCGCAACAACAGACGATGGTGTCGGATTGCCAACAATGCCGCCATCGATGTTGGCGGGCTCCGTAGGAGGGCCGATTCCGGTGGTGAACTGTTGCCAAGCTGCTCCATTATATATCCAAAGATTATTATGGACGCTGGCGTCCCATATCGCGATGGATGTGGGTGTTGGGTTCCCAAATATTTCAATCACGCCTGGTGGTACGGCCGCGTTTAATTGGGTCCAAGTGCCATTTGCAAAATCCCATATATTTGCGGGCTTGGAATTATCTGTCGCCAGCGTGAAAGTGGGTGTGGCATTTAGGTTAACTTGGCTTCTCGTCGTTGTTGTAGGTTGACCGCCACCATTCGAAATTTGCGTCCAGAATTGAGAGACAGTTAAAGGCGCAATCACTGGTGTGCTTGGGCTCGCAAATGCTGAAATGTTTACCTCTCCGACGCTCAATGCGTTGACAGACACTGTACAAGTATTACCGATTGACGGTAGTATTGTGCAAGAAGGCGAAGCGACAGCGGCGATTGCAGGATTGCTCGAGGCAAAACTTACAACCACATTTGACAGATTATTGGAGCCAAATAGCGACACAGTAGCGGTTTTGCTAAATCCAACTGCAATCGTTGGGCTCATCGAGATGCTTAACCTGCCTAAAGAACTGCCGCCGCCAATGACGACATTTGGCGCCCCTGTCCCGGCTTGAACGGTAGGCGAATGGGCTGTGGGGTATCCGTCGGCAGAAGCTGTTACAGAGATTAACGAAGTAGGCTGAAGACCAAGTATTTCAAATGTACACGAGTTGTTTTGGCTTGAAAGAACGCAACTACTCGGAGAGATGATCCCAAGTGGCGGGTTCTGAACCGGATTTAATGTCAGTGTCACGGTTAAGCTTGTCACGCCAGAACTGCCATTGAGCGTTATAGTTCCAGCCAGGGTGTTCGTGTTGCCTGTGCTCAGGGAAAATTCATGAATGGCGGAGGTGCTTGCTTTGTTGATGATCACACTTAAGGTTCCCGCCTGATATTGTTGTGGGGGCATCGTCGTAAGCGCGGGAGCCGATGTCGATGCACCTTGGTTACTCGATGCTGAGCATCCAGCACAAATTACAATAAGCACATAAGCATAAACTCTATTCATTATTGCCCCCAAAATTTCGGCAATACTGCCGCAGTATAAAAGTATACAATTGATAATTTTAAGAAAACAATGATGATGGTTGATATTTGTCTGACTCCTGTGGAATAGAGCGCGGCAAAGGCATGTTTTATGCACATGAAAGTACAGTTTTTCGTGGTGGCATTAGCCTTCATTCACGCTACCGATGTCTTCGCCGGCACTGGGCCACACGCACCGCATATAGCACCGCCCATTCTGCGCCCGCATCCTGTGCCACCTCATGTGGACTCTCCTTGCCCGGTGTCGTCCGAACACCACGAAACTTGCAGCCATGCGCTCGTCGGTTGGATTTTTTCTGCGGCACTTGGAGTTGATCAAGCTCTTCGGGATCAGTTCGCCAATCAGATTGAGCAAATAGCTCGGGATCGCAAAAATAACGTCGCAATCAATATTCAATTTGAGAACGCGCTGCGTGATGATCATTACCTGTTCTTGGTGTCGGAAAATCTCAGCAAAGACTACGATAACGGAAAGGGTAGTCGATGCTCGCTGCATGGTGGCGACGTTTTACAAAGAAAGACCACGATGGGAGACAATGGCGCTGTTTCACTGGGAGTCAGAGCGAGCCAATCAGGAAGTTGTTCGATAGGATCGGATATCTTGATGCAGGCGAATGATCTTGCTAATATTTATAGTTCGTTTCAGGTGCTGATGGATATTGGAGCGAAACAACTGGCTGACCATAATCAGCCAGGTTGATATCGCAAAGACAAGGCTTTATCGGTGTCCGCCGTGGCCACCGTGGTCATCGCGACCGTGGTCATCATGGCCATGATCATCGCGACCATGATCCCCACGTCCATCGTGGCGATCGCCGTCATGGCCATGGTCCCAGCCGTCACGTCCATGGTCCCATCCGGGGCGGCCATGGTCCCACCCACCTTCTCGACAGACACCAGCACCAGCTGGAAAATAGGCTGGTACGCACTCAAAACCAGGGTAACAGGGTCGCACTGGCGAGCACCATTCTCCCAAACCAGCATAGGCGTTTGCGGACATCGCTGTGGAAATCGCCACTCCAAATGTCATTGCTGCAAAAAGAACTTTCTTTGTACCTGTACGCATGTTTACTCCTTGTGGACATGTGCACAGCCATATGGCATGAAGTAGCGATATGCGAATCAGTCATCAAGACGATGGAAAACGCGCTAGCATATTCAATGCCACTACTTCACCAACTTTAAGACCATCTATTCCCGCGGATAGAATGCCACCAGCATAACCTGCGCCCTCGCCGGCAGGGTACAGCCCTTTTGTATTCAGACTCTCAAATCCGTTGCCACGTTTGATGCGAATGGGTGATGAAGTGCGGGTTTCAACCCCCGTCAAAATCGCGTCGTTCATCGCATAGCCCTTGAGCTGCTGCTCGAAAGCAGGCAGCGCTTCGCGAATGGCGGCAATGACATAGTCCGGCAGACAACTGCTCAAGTCGCAGAGCCGCACGCCAGGCTTGTACGAAGGCTGAACGGATCCAAATGTAGTAGAGGGTCGATTGGCCAGAAAATCTCCAACCAGTTGCCCCGGGGCGTTGTAATTTCGCCCACCCAATTCGAATGCAAGTTTTTCCCAGTGACGCTGAAATGCAATCCCAGCGAGAGGGCCGCCGGGATAGTCATCTGGTGTAATGCCTACCACAATCCCGCTGTTGGCATTGCGCTCAACACGTGAGTACTGGCTCATACCATTTGTGACAACGTGCCCGACTTCGGAAGTTGCCGCAACCACAGTGCCGCCTGGACACATACAAAAGCTATAGACGGAGCGGCCATTTTTGCAGTGGTGGACCAACTTATAATCGGCTGCTCCAAGGATCGGATTGCCCGCGTTAACGCCGAAGCGACACTTGTCGATCATCGATTGGGGATGCTCTATGCGAAAGCCAATCGAAAATGGCTTCGCTTCGATATAAACACCGAGGTCATAGAGCATCTGAAAAGTATCGCGAGCGCTGTGACCAACCGCCAGCACCACATCCCTACTAGCAATTTGCTCTCCGCTAGCAAGGGTGACACCGACCACTTGGTGCTGCTCTATATTGAGTTTATCCACCTTGCTCTCGAAGCGAATTTCCCCGCCGAGCGACTGAATGGTGGCGCGCATTTTTTCTACCATCGAGACAAGTCTCAACGTACCTATATGCGGCTTGCTGACAAAGAGAATTTCGGCGGGTGCGCCGGCTTTCACAAATTCAGTGAGTATCTTGCGCCCACGGTTTTCAGGATCGCTGACCTGGCTGTGCAATTTACCGTCGGAGAATGTACCGGCACCGCCTTCGCCGAACTGGACATTTGATTCGGGATTTAGCTTGCTTTGGCGCCATAAACCGAACGTGTCTTTGGTGCGCTCGCGGACTGCCTTGCCACGCTCTAGAATAATGGGCCGAAATCCCATTTCTGCCAAAACTAGTCCGGCAAATAAGCCGCAAGGCCCCATGCCAATGACAATGGGGCGCTCGGTGAGATTTTTGGGAGCTTCTGCAACCAGGTGATAAGTGGTGTCCGGAGCTGGCGTCGTGTTGGCGACGCTCCGAGTGGTCATGACATCGAGGGTATAGATTAGAAAGATGGCATTCGGCTTGCGCGCATCATAGCCACGTTTAAATACCGAGTAGCTGACCAACTCATTTGCTTTGATGCCAAGCTTTTCTAGAATTGCCTGCGAGACTGCATCGTCAGCATGATTGAGAGGAAGCCTGATTTGCGTAAGCCTATATTTTTCCATGTCCCCAAATTACTTTTGGTAAGGCAATTCCCCAAGATAATCTTTCTTCCCGATAGAAACGCCGTTATGGCGCAAAATCTCATAGGCCACTGTGAAATGAAAGTAAAAATTGGGGAGCGCATGCTGGAGCAGAAACTCTTCGCCTGACATGTGTTTTCCTTCCCATCTGGGTCGAGCAATCCGTCGCTCCTGCGCATTTGCAAAATCTGCCGCTGAAAACGTGCTCAAATAGGAAAGCACGGTTTCAATACGCTGCTTGAGCTCGGGCAGGGTTTGTTCGGTGTCCGGGTGTGAGGGGATTTCTTTATTAGCCAATGCAGCTGCGCAGACCTTGGCAGTGTCGCATAGGACTTGCACTTGGCGAATCAAATTAAACTGGTCGGGGGCGAGACGCGATTGCAGGAGCACGCCCACGTCGAATTTTCTGTCTTCGGCAGATTTTGCGCCTTTGTCCAAAATCGCTAACAGGTTTTTGAGCATTTTTGAAAACTGAAGAATTGCTGTTTGGTAGATCATGCTCGTGCTTGTATACCAACGCAGATGCAAAGACCAGACCTTAGGACGCCCTTTCTCCCCAATCGGATACTTTAAAGAACGTAGTTGAACGTGAGCAGCAAATTGCTTTGAATCTGAAAATCAGAAATGATTTCCGGAGTCCGAATCGCTTTAAAATCCCAAGTCAACGACATCCATTTGAACAGCTTGAAAGAAAGATTGGCAAACGCCTCAGTGTTTAAGTGGTCAACGAAACTGCTTGAGCTTGGGTATGGCGCAAATCTAAAAAGCACATACATCGTATCGATGCCGGCCTTATAGCTAACGCGCTTATCATAGATCTCGCCCGAGAGGACTGTGCCAACCATGGGTCCAATCTCTTCAAAATTGTAGAGAGTCTTGATGCTGACTACGTTATTACTGTTTCCTGTGACAACTTTTTGCCCGTTGGCAAAAGTCTCACGAAATGACGCTGCGACGTAGAGTTCCCAGGTATATGCAGTTTCGCGAAAGGGTTTAAAAAAGACGCCCAGATTTTCCTGGAGGTAAAGGGGCATAAATGGCGTCGTCAGACCGAAACTTGATGCGGTCACGGGCGCCAGTGCAGCCCCGCTTGCATCGGAGACCTGATAGGTGACAGGTGCAGCTCTTTGATCACTGCTCGCAAAAATAGAGGTGTCCAATTTTAATTGGCCAAATAGCCCATACCAGTTGGCAAGATAATAGTAGTAATCGCTCTCAAAATTGAGTTGGTCGGCGGACTTTATAAGCGCATCAATTAGCGGTGTTTGACTAAAGGTTTCGAGTAGACCAAGCGTTGTGATCCACTCATGAGGACCAATCACATAACCTACAGTGCCGACAATTTTTCCTCCCAAAGACAAGTAATGTCCGTCTGTCACACCCACAAATTTTCTATCGACGGTCCAATTCCCGGTGGCACTAATGTCCACTCCGAAACGCCACTTCTCCGGGCGAGTCTTGTAGTCGTCCGGGCTTGACGCGTGTGCACTAACCTTGAGTTTCTCTATCTCTTCGGCCAAAGAAAGATTCTGAAAACACATGCTCAGTAAAAATGGCATAAGAAGTTTTTTCACAAAAAGTCCTTTATTGCTTGATGTGCAGTACTGCTTTTCCGGCAACGCCTCGCTCTTCCAGCGCTTGTAGCGCCTTGCCCATATTCTCCCAAGGCTCTTCGAGGGCAATGGACGATTTTAATTTCCCTTCGGCCACGAGATGGGTGAGTGTTTGCAAATCGTTGGTGCAGCTCTGAGAACGTTCAAGCTCATGAAAAAGCTCGAACGCATACAGTGTTGCTCCAAAGGTGCGCCCATAAAAATCACTGACGTTGAATGTGGTTTCTTTTTGGGAGGAGTTGCCAAAAGTAACAATTTTGCCGTCGTTGCGTATGGATTTCAAAGCAGACACAAGGGTGTCACCCCCAACGGAATCAAGCGCGATATTATACGCATCTTTGCTCTCAAACTGCCCCGGCATCAGCACTCGGTGAGCACCAAGTTCAGCAAGATCGTCACAGGATCGTGTCCCGCCAACAAGCGCTGAGACATTTGCACCAGCAAGTCGAGCGAGCTGGATCGCGAATCTGCCGACGCCGCCAGACGCGCCGGTGATGAGCACATCTTTGCCGATCAATAGCCCCGCACAACGCAATGCACAAAGCGCGGTGAGCCCCGCGACGGGCAGCGTTGCTGCGACAGCAAAGCCGCAAGTATCTGGCAGGGTGCCCAGGGTTTTGGTCGGGATGGCGACATACTGTGCCCAACCCTTATCATTTACCAATCCTACGACGCGTGTACCTGCAGGTGGTCCACTCCCATCTCGAGCAGCTTGTTTGACAACGCCAGCGACATCCCAACCTGGCCGCCAGCCGGCAGGTTTGCTTTTGAGCCGCCTAAGCTCTCCGCGGTTGAGAGAGATTGCATGGACTGCAACTACGGCTTCGTGCGAGTCAGGGTTTGGAACATCAATTTGTTGTAATGCAACATGACCCTGGGGATGACCGGTTGATACGAGTGCCAGCATCTTCTCCTCCGCGAGCAAGAGCTAACGTCGTCAAAGGCATTATGCAATGACCTTTACAGATTGCTCCCAGTGAGTGTCTCAAGGTCCGTCACCGCGAGCTTAATGCCTAACACGACGAGTAGCGCGCCGCAGGTACGCTCGATCCAATGTTTGGCGCCCAAAAACTGGCCTTGTATTGTGCCGTGTGTCAGAAATGTCGCGACGAGAGAAAACCATGCGAGTGTGCTCACCTGGATGAAAGCGCCATAAACCAGCTGCACATAAAAGGGCGTGGTCGGACTCACCAGCACGGTGAAAAAACTCAGGGTGAAAAACGCGGCCTTGGCATTGAGTGCGTTGGTGAGAAATCCCTTCCCGAAAGCACCCCAAGCGGTTGGCTCTCCAACTAAGCTATGCTGATCGGCGTTATCGGCAATAATCTGTGCGGCTTCTTGCGGCTTAGCGCGTAGCGATTGAATACCAATGTAAACAAGATATGCGCCGCCCAAATATTTGAGCAATGTGAACAGCCAGAGAGACTCTGCAACGACAAGACCAATACCTAGGAGCGAGTAAGTCACGTGAATGAGTTCACCACAGCTGATGCCGAGAGCAACAAAAAGCGCGGTTCGACGAGAATAGCGCAGGCTGCTTTGGACCACCATCAAAAAATCAGGCCCTGGGCTGATCAGGGAAAGAACGTGGGCAACGGCAAATACCATAAATTCGGGTAGATATTGGGACATAAATGCGCTCCGAAGCCATATTTTAGCTCCTGCAACGCTTTTGACAAGTGCAAAAGACCAAAGATCGCTCATCAGCGATATCAATCTAAACATAACCACAAGAGGTAAAAACATGTCAAGAAATCGAAAACTTGCAGGTGCTAGTATTCTCCTAATCATGGCCGCTTCATACGCTGCGTTAGCCGGTTGGGGGGACAATTTTCCCAACTTAAAGCGCGGTTATGACAATACAAGTGTCGCTATCACCAATCTCACAAACGCGACACGCGGGGGCGCACATAAGATGGCAGCGATAAGCTTGCTTCAGCAGGCGCAGGCGGAAATCGGACAGGCGATAGGGGCTGCAGAGAGCAACACGGATGGAAATTTCTAACACTAGCCAATGAGATGTCCGATCGTGTAAGTGGCCGTGGCCGCGCAGGCACCAATGAGCAGCATGCGCAGGCCACCTTTAAGAGCGCTCTTGCCAATAAAGAGGCTCAACGTTGCACCAACTAAAAACAGCGCGATGCCCGTGAGCGCCCCGGCACTGATAAGCGCTGGCCTCCCACTGCTAAATATAAATGGCAGCAACGGCACAAGCGCCCCGCTGGCAAATGAGACGAAAGAAAAGAAAGCTGCTTGCGTGGGAGACCCCAGCTCCGAGGGATTAAGCCCCAGCTCTTCACGCGCAAGAGTATCGAGTGCCCTCTCTGGATCAGCGATTAACTTTGTAGCGAGCATTTGAGCTTCTTTGATTTCCAGTCCGCGTGCATGGTAAATCAGAGCGAGCTCTGCTGCTTCTTCCTCCGGGTAGAGCCTGAGCTCTTCTTTCTCGAGGCCAATCTGATACTCGAACATTTCTCGCTGCGAACGCACAGAAACATATTCACCTGAAGCCATCGAAAAGGCACCAGCAAGAAGTCCCGCTGTACCGGCGAGAAGTACGATATGACTTTCGGATGCTCCAGCAGATACAGCGCCCGCCATGCCGAAAATCAGCGAAGCGTTGGAAACGAGCCCGTCGTTTGCTCCGAAGACCGCCGCTCGCAAATTATTTCCTTGTCCAGAGGTGGTGTGTCTCTGACCAACCTCATCGATAGAGGTGGGAAGGGAGTGATGTGGCAATGCCCGGATATAGATGGACAGGCCACGGATCTTCATGGCCGCAAGCACCGCCTTAATTTGCTTGGGCTTTAGCCATCGAATAAGCAAAGCAACCACGCGTGTACGCATGTCGAGCGGGAGTGTTTTGGGAACCGTTTTGCCTTGCGCCCGAACTTTCTCTTCCCAGATAATCGCTTGTTTTTCTGCTTCTTCCGCGAGCCGCCCAAATAGCTCTTTTTCCCTCGGCGCGGGTTCTTTCTGTGCCAATGCACGGTAGAGATAAGCAGATGTTTTTTCAGCAAGCCAGCTTTTGTATTCTGTCATTTGACCTGAGCCAATATCATATCTGCCTTATCAACATAGTGCTTATTTCCCTGCGCCAGTTCTCGACCCCTAAGTGCCCAATCTCGGGCTTTTTGCGAGTCTTGCAGGCTTACATACATCACCGCCATGTTGATCGTAGGCTCGATAGCGCCTGGTTGTATGGCAAGGGAATGGTTTAAAAATTCGCCAGCTTCGAGAGCACGTCTTTTGTTGATGAGCAGCAGGCCAAGGCCATTGTAAGGTCTATAGTCTTGATCCTTGACGCGCGTGATCGCTTCTCGATAGTATTTTTCAGCACCGTCGAGGTTGCCGTTCACGTGATACAGCTCACCAAGATCGTAGTACGCATCCCAAGCATTGGGATCGAGGCGAATCGACTCGAGAAATGCTTCTTCAGAACGTTTGACGTCTTTGTTAAGCATGGCATACACGCCGACACGCAATAGAATGGGATAGGTCTTGTGTATTTTGGCCGCGTGCTCCATGGACGCAAGCGCCCCCTTAAAATCTTGTTTTTGCTCATACAGAAGTGCCAACTGACTGTGGAAAAACTCAAGCTCGGGAAAAGCTTGCAAGCCGAGCTGATAGACGCGAATGGCCTCATCGATTTGTTTCACAGCCACGAAAAATTGCGCAAGTGTCACATAGGCATTTAAAAAGAAAGGGTTCACAGCGATTGATTCTGAGACCTCTAGCATGGCATTGCCCAGCTCACCTTTCATTGTGAGCACTTTGCTCAACTCGAAGTGCGCGACGTCGGATTTCGGATTGAGCTCCACCGATTTTCTGGCCTCAATCTCCGCTTTGCCGACATCTCCCATTGCGCGATAAACAATTGACAGGTTGCAGTGCACATCGCTGTCTTTTTCCAGCTTGGTAGCTGCCCATTCCAACGCTTGCTTGGCGTTCGCAAATTGTAGATTTTCTAGAAACCACACACCTTGTAGGGCCACCAAGCGAGGATTGTCTGGATCGATTTTACGTGCCTCCATGATGTGACCATGGGCTCTATCCATATCTCTGTCGAGCAAAGCAACGCGAATCAACTCAAGCCTTGTGTCGAAATTGGCAGGGTCTAACGCAAGTGCTTGTTCAAAGAGGCCCCTGCCTTCCGCGAGCTTGCCATAGCGAATAATATCTTTGCCCTGTGCTAATAACTCTGCTGCGTTGGCCATATTCCTGCCCCCAGAGTATCATCATAACAAAACTTTACCTGAGGCGGCAAGCAGTTCTCTGAGCTTCTCATAGTGGTTGGGCAAGGGTCTGCCTTGGCAAGCCTTATTGAGCGCCTCCTGAAGCCTTGCAGGAATGGCGACCTTCTCGCCAAGCAGGGGCTCAACCGTGTCTCCAAACTTGGCTGGATGCGCAGTTTCTAGAAAAATGCCGGGCGCTTGCCTCACTTGCTTCTGGTATGCGATGAGACCGAGATAGGCGACCGCTCCATGAGGATCCGCAATGTAATCGTATTTCTCATGAATTTCGCGGATGGCGCTTTTGGTTTGCGCATCTGTAAAGCTGATGCCAAATATGTCATCGCGGATGTGCGCGAGATCTGAGCCATACAGGTCGAGTATGCGCGCAAAGTTACTTGGGTTCCCCACGTCCATGGCGTTGGAAAGCGTTTGTTTGGACGGGTGTGGTTGAAAATTCCCAGTCCGAAGATATGTGGGCACGCTATCGTTGATGTTTGTTGCAGCCACAAATCGCTCAACGGGCAGCCCCATTTTCTTGGCTAAAAGCCCGGCTGTTAGGTTTCCGAAATTTCCAGACGGAACAGAAAATACCACGGGCTGGCCAGAGGCTTTGAGCTGCGCATATGCATAAAAATAGTAAAACGATTGTGGAATGAGGCGAGCAATGTTGATGGAGTTGGCGGAGCTCAACTGTGTTTTCTTTCGCAGTTCTTTGTCGTTAAAAGCCTGTTTTACGAGCGATTGGCAGTCATCAAATGTTCCCTCCACTGCCAGTGCGGTGACGTTGTGCCCCATCGTAGTAAGCTGTTTTTCTTGAACCAGACTCACCTGTCCCTTCGGGTATAGGATCCATACTTTGATTTTAGGCACGTCGAGAAATCCATGTGCCACAGCACTGCCAGTATCACCGGAAGTCGCGACGAGAATGTTGAGGCTGGCTTGTTGTTCGCGAATCAGATAGGCAGTGAGGCGCGCCATGAAGCGTGCGCCGAAGTCCTTGAAGGAAAGTGTGGGGCCGTGAAACAATTCGAGAGCAGAAATTTGTTCGGATAGTCGCACGAGTGGCGCATCAAACGTGATTGACTTCTCGACGATGTCTTTTAAGTCGCTCTCGGGGATGGCATTTTGGAGTAGGTGCTTGGCAACTTCGAAAGAGATCTCTGGAAGTGTCAGTGTTTCCAGTCGATTAAAAAACGTGGCCTCCATTTTGCCGATCTGTTCTGGCATGAAAAGACCGCCATCCGGAGCAAGCCCATCGAGAACAGCATCTCTGAGTGAAGTCTTTGCGTTGTGCGCGTTGGTGGAAAAAAAACGCATCATGAGAGCACCCGCGGTCCTTGGCTGTTGATAGGTGAGATGTAGATATCACAAGCAAGATTTTGCGCGCGGCATGCCTTGGCCATCGCTTCACCGATTTTTTCTGCGTGAGATTTTGTGAGCGATAATGCAAAGAGAGACGGGCCCGATCCGGAAATACTGCAACCTAAAGCGTCTTCACTAAGAGCAGCTGCTTTCATCTCGTTAAACCCGGGAATTAATGCAGATCGGATGGGCTCAGCAATGACATCCTGCAGACAGCGACGAATCAAGTTGGCATCTCCCTGCATGAGCGCAAGCACGAGACCGGCTGCATTGCCAGATTGCACAACATGTTGCTGTAGGGAGATTTCTGGTTTTAACAATTTCCGTGCAACCTCGGTGCTCACTTCGATGTGTGGGTGGAGAATGGAGCAATAGAGATCGAGAGCGTAGGGAATTGGCATCACGTCGAGAGGAGCATAGCTCCTGATTAAGACAAACCCACCGAGCAGTGCGGGCGCCACGTTGTCTGCATGTGCCGCGCCGCAGGCAACACGTTCCCCCTCCATGGCAAAAGGTAGAAGCTCTGCTGGGGAAAGAGGGCGGCCAAGAAGGTGATTCACTGCGAACAGGCTGCCTACAGCGCTTGCAGCACTCGAACCAAGTCCACTGCCGAGTGGCATCTTTTTGTGCACTTCAATCTCGACGCCTTGCTGACTATGCAGATGAGTGAGGAGTCGGCTAGCAGAGACTCCCGCAGTGTTTTTCTGTGCCTCGAGGGGCAGCGCACCACCATCTCCGGTGATTTTGGTTAATCGCACACCGGGCGAGGACACAAGTTTGACCAACAGTTCGTCGCCCGGAGCTTCGAGAGCAAAGCCAAAAATATCAAAACCACATGCCACGTTAGCGACTGTCGCTGGGGCAAAGACGCGAATGTCTTTTTTTGTCATCTTGCGTATCGCCTTTTAGTGAGATGCCACACGAATAATGTCTGCAAAAACCTCGCCAGCGGTGACCTCAGCGCCAGCCCCTTGGCCTTTGATAACCAATGGTGTCTCTGAGTACCGTTCCGTCGTGAGTGCGACAATGTTGTCACTTCCTGCCATGTGAAAGAATGGATGCTGTGGTGCAACGGCCTGCAGGGTGATCGAAGCTTTGCCGTTGTTGAGCATGGCAATGTAGCGCAACACCTTTCCTTCTGATGAGGCGATATTTCTCTTTTGTGCAAACATGGTGTCATGGCTTTCAAGCTTTGCATAAAAGTCTTGCACGGTCTCCACATCGAAACAGTCTTGGGGCAGGAGGGGCTCGATGGCAATGTCTTCCATCTCAAGGGTATAGCCGCTCTCCCGTGCGAGAATGAGGAGCTTGCGCGAGACATCCTTGCCATTGAGATCCTCTCGAGGATCAGGTTCCGTGAAGCCTTTCTCTTGCGCCTCGCGCAACGCTTCGCTAAATCGTTTGCCACCAGCAAAGGTATTGAAGAGATAGCTCAGTGTTCCCGACAGAATCGCTTCGATTTTCAGAATTTTATCTCCGCTCCTACGCAAATCTGTAAGGGTGCTGATGATGGGCAACCCAGCTCCAACATTGGTTTCATAGAGAAACTTTGTTCCCTTTTGCTGATTTGTATCTCGCAAGATTTTGTAAGTTGCATATCGACCAGAATTGGCCTTCTTGTTTGGCGTTACAATAGAGATGCTGGATTCTAATACCGACTGATAACAACTAGCAACATCCTCGTTGGCTGTGCAATCGACGAAGACGCTATTCATGAGATTCAGGCGCCGCATGCGATCGACGAAAGATGCGATGTGCATGGTCTCCGCAGCATTGCTTAATGCGCTAGGCAAATCGTCTATTGGTATCCCTTGCGAAGAGAAACACATCTTTTGGCTATTCGCGAGGCCAACGATTTTCACATCCAGTGAAAGTTCTTGTCGCAAAACTGGAAGCTGCTTCTTCATTTGTGACAACAGAGTTTTGCCAATGAGCCCCATGCCAACGAGAAACACATTC
>JABDBI010000007.1 GCA_013288705.1 Methanobacteriota archaeon
GCAATGCCAACCACCGCCGCAGCGGCTTCTAACTGCGGCGACCGTGACTGAATACCGGCATCGAGCAATGACAACGCCACCACTCCGCCCACAACCGCAGCAACTTCCGTGCCCATGCGAAACTGCGCGCGGCCCTTGAGAATGCGATCAAATCTCCTACCCACCATCGTCGTCGCATGAAAGCTAGAAGACCAAAGCTGATACCCTTTCGACAGCGCAACTCTTTGCCCAGAAGGCGAATCGCAAAGAACAATAGCGAGACGGCCACCCTGGTTCGACACCCCGCAACCAAGAGGCACTTCAAAAGTCTTTTCCTGCACGCCCGCACGCGCATCCGCTGGGGATCGCGGCGCAACACGAGCGATTTCGCCGTAGTTGCCTTCCTGCACAACGTCGGGGCCGAATCCCATAAAATAGAATGCGACGACGGGCCCTCGAGCGGCCTCTTCCATGCGATTCACGATCGCTTGCGCGCGCGCAAGAAATGACGTTGCATATTGTTCAAAATCGTTTCGGTTTAACATGGTCGTCCGCATAGACTTGAAGGCCGCCTCGAGCTGGATGGTTGCATAAGCCGTAAGCTCCTTGCCATCCGATTTGCTGTCAAGCTGAGACAGCAAAGGTCGCACAATGTCCTCGTAGGGCTGCTCCTTTTGTTTGAGCACGTGCAGCAAAAAACGCAGGGACTCGCCCGCAGCAGCGTCAAAAATATCGCTCACGCTCGCATTTGCCGGCGCGCTAATAAGAGCACTTGGGACACCCACTTCCAGCAACGCTAATGCGATCTGCCGTGCAGGATTATTGTGTGCGGATTGTGCTAAGATGGGAAGCTGACCCAGCATCGGCTCGAGTAGAAGTTGCAAACGCACTGAACGATACAGACCCTCGCGTGCACGATCGACATCGCCCTGCCCTGCGCCAATCGCATGCAAACAACGCAGCATTACAGCATATACGATCGGCGCATCCGTGCCAAAAGTGAAAGGCTGCCACCGCGCATCGAGAAATTCTGCCGCGCGAAAAGCCGGAATCGCCATGTCGCAGCGCCCATCAGCGGCATCAAGCAAACCAAGCAACGTCGCCACGAGCACGCGCTCATAGGGGCGCCCGCGATAGGGCGTTTGGTTATCGGAGGTAAACGCAACGCTGAAATTTTCTGGATCACGCAAGTCTTCAAACGTACCGAAAGCTTTTTCTAAATAGCTTTGCGCACGCTTCAAGTCACCGCCAGCTAGATTACCGTGACGCAGAAGATTCACGCCTTCCTGCATGTGAATAAGCGTCGTGTCATTGTGCCATTCTTGTGCAGCCTTGGTAATCTCGTCATCACTCAGCGGATGGCCGCCCCAAAGAGGCCTGAGCCTTGCATCAGAAAACGCGGTACTGTGGGCACATCCCATCGCAAGTAGAGCAAGCACTAAAAGCGCGAGGGAAAAAAGTTGTCTGAACTTCATCAGCCTTCCAGGATTCGTAATAATTCCTCGAGCTCTTTTTTGGCCGATATCAACGCCACATGGGCAGATGGGCGCACATTCTCATTTTCCATATTCTCTTCGAGCTCGGCAGGGAGCCGAAGCGCTTTGCGTGCACCAGCAATGGTAAAACGTTCGCGATATAATAGTTTCTGGATGCGAATCAATGCCTCGACGTCACGCCTTCGGTACATGCGCTGACCAGTCTTCGACTTTGTCGGGCGAATTTGCGGAAACTCTGTTTCCCAATAACGTAATACATGTGGTTTGACACCGAGCATCGACGATGTCTCGCCAATCTTAAAATACTTCTTATCGGGGACAACGATGTCTTCCATGCCCGTTAACCTCGAAAATTATCATCCAGCAAAACACTACGCAAAATCTGACTCGGCTTAAAAGATAACACGCGCCTGGCAGAAATTTCAATCTCTTCGCCCGTTTGTGGATTACGCCCGCGACGTGGCCTTTTGCGCCGCACATCAAATTTCCCAAAGCCCGAGACTTTCACAGCCTCTTCACGCTCGAGACGACGTTTAATTTCCTCAAATACCCGTTCCACCATCTCATACGAATCTTTCTTAGAAAAACCAATCTTACGATGGACGTGCTCCACAATCTCTGCTTTCGTTAGGGTATGCGGCTCGTGCTTTTCTTGCTCAACCATATTTTGCATCCTGCCCTTGCGATTTCTATTCAATCTACCATAAAACGCTAGCGAACAATTGCACCGAGCACATTTTGTAATTGTTCGTTCACGGAATGCATGGCTAGCTGAACTTCCTCATCCGTCAAGGTACGATCATCAGCACCTAAAACAAAGGTCAATGCCATCGATTTCTTTCCTTCCGGAATTTTCTCTCCCCGGTATACGTCAAACACGCGCAACCCTTGCAAAATTGGCTTCAAAGCTTGTTGCTCTCGAATTTGTGAAAGCACACGTTGGGCCTCGATTTGCTCATCTAGAAGCAGGGCCAAATCTCGCTCCACTTGTGGAAACTTAGGCGCAGGACGAATCTCAGCTTGCTCCTTAGCAAATCGAGAAAGCTTGTCCAAGGACAGGCTAAACACCAAAACGGGTCGCTTGATATCGTAAAGCGCTTGAATGTCGGGGTGCAAAACGCCAAAAGCGCCTACAATGTCACCAGCGATCGCAACATCGCCGCACATACGCGGATGAAGAAAGGGAGGTGGATCTTTCGGTGGCAGAAATTCCACGCTTGGATCTGCCAGCTCTGGGCTAATCTTCATGTTGTGGCAAAGTTCCTCGAGCACACCTTTTAGGTCATAAATGTCGATGGCACGTCGTTTCGTATCAAAGCTCTCGGGGCCCGTCTCCCCGAGCATGACACCAGCCACATGATGCTCTTCGTTGGCGAAAGCGTCTTGATTAGCCAGACCACTGAGCGCCTTGATATCAGGCTTTTTGCCATTGGGGTTTTTGCCAGAGAATATAGTTCCGATCTCAAACAAGCGAACGTCTTTGGCGCCTTTGCGTAAGTTCAGATCTAGATTATCCATCAGGCCTGGAACAAGGCTCGCGCGCATGCAGCCAAGCTCTTCACCCAAGGGGTTTTCGACGAGAATAAAGTCCTGGGCAGAGTTCGCGAAATGCGCATATTTCGCTTTTGCGCCAAAAGAAAAATTCTGTGCTTCAAAAAAGCCAAGGCCCACCAACACAGTTCGCAGATGCCCCTTGGCATTCTCCAGCTCTGCATCAAAAAGTCCCCGCGCAGAAGATTTGCTAAAAGATACTTTTTGCGGAACCTGATCATAGCCAATCAATCGCATGGCTTCTTCAATCAGATCAATCTCGCGCGTTAAATCTGCCCGAAATGTCGGCACGCGAAAACTCAGCGCATCTCCTCGGCGCCCGGCAGTTTCAATGCCAAGCGATAAAAAGCGCGCGCGGATTTTGGCTTCATCTAATAGCTTCTCGCTAAAACCAGAGATGCTGGCTAGCTTCTGTTTGCGCAAAGAAATTTCCAGCGGCGCGATCGCGCGCGGGTACACGTCCACTGCTTCACGCCGCACTTTGCCCTTCGCAAGCTCTGCAATCATTTCGGCCGCACGATCAAGAGCGGCCAACACACCATTTGGATCGCAGCCCCGCTCAAAGCGATAGCTTCCCTCGGTGTGCAATCCTAAACGCCGCGCTGTTTTTCGGATAGCAGCGGGCTCAAAATATGCTGACTCAAGCAACACATTTTGCGTTGTCTCACTGACCTCACTGTCCTGCCCACCCATAATGCCTGCTAGCGCCACTGGCACTAGAGAATCCGTGATCACCAAGTCGTCGACGTGGAGTTTGCGCTCTTGGCCATCGAGAGTGACCATCGTTTCACCCTTTTTAGCTTTGCGCACATCGATCAATATTCTGCCACGATCTTTCCCAAGTTTGTCACAGTCAAACGCATGAAGTGGATGACCACGTTCGAGCAGAATCAAGTTGGTGACGTCGACCACGTTACTAACTGGGCGCATGCCGCAAGCCACAAGCCTTTGCTTTAGCCAGTCTGGGCTCTCACCGACCTTCACACCCTCGATCACGCGACACGCATATCTCGGACAAGCTTCCTTAGCCGAAATATTTACGTGCACAATTTCGTGGACAAGACCGCCATTTTCCTTGCAAGTCGGCACCGAGAAACGCGTGCGCACCTGTAAGATCGCCGCAAGCTCGCGCGCGATACCCATATGACTCAACGCATCCGGCCGATTTGGCGTGATCTTCACTTCGAGCACTGTCTTATCGAGCGCACCTTCGACTTGCTCTAAGGCCTCGACTTCGAGTCCGGCCATGGTGAGCGAATCGGCAACTTGCTGAGCAGTGAAACCTTCAGGCAACTCGACGAAGTCGCGTAGCCAATCTAAGCTAATGCGCATAACGGCACCAAATGGGAAAGGAGCTAAAACTGCTCTAAGAATCTGAGGTCATTTTCGTAAAACAAACGGATATCCGAAATGCCATATTTGAGCATGGCAACGCGTTCTACACCAATGCCAAAAGCAAAACCGGAAACCTTTTCTGGATCGAGATTGACCGCCTTAAATACTTCCGGATCAATCATTCCAGCGCCCAGAATCTCTATAAAGCCAGTGTTTTTGCACAACCTGCAACCTTGCCCGTCACAAGCAAAGCAGCTCATGTCTACTTCGGCTGATGGCTCGGTAAAGGGAAAATAGCTGGGCCGCAAACGAATGCGCGCTGTAGGAGAAAAAACCTGAGAGACAAACGACGCAAGCGTCCCCTTGAGATCAGCAAACGTGACCTTATCGTCGACAAATAAGCCTTCCACTTGATGAAATACGGGCGAATGGGTGACATCCTGATCGCGCCTGTATACACGCCCCACGGACGCGATCCGCATTGGAGGCTCCTTAAGCGCCAGCATCCCACGGATCTGGACGGGGCTGGTATGGGTGCGCAACATCACGTCGCGATCCACATAAAACGTATCTTGCATTTCACGCGCGGGATGATGCGCGGGGACGTTGAGCGCTTCAAAATTATAGAAGTCGTGCTCGATCTCTGGGCCAAACGCTAAGTCAAAACCGAGGCCTTTGAGCACATCCTGGATTTTCTCAATTGTTTGGGTGAGCGGATGTTTCGCACCCATGCGCTGGCGTCGGCCAGGCAAAGTCACATCGATAGATTCGAGAAGTACCAGATCGCGCTGTGCGTTCTCGAGTCGGGCAATGCCTTCATCAATCAAAGCTTCGATGCGATCACGCACTTCGTTGGCAACAAGACCTATACTAGGCCGCTCGGCTGCGGGCAAATCACCCATCTGCCGCAGGATCTTGGAGACAAGACCCTTCTTTCCGAGAAAATGAACGCGCGTGGCCTCGATTTTTTCTCGAGAACCCGCGTCTTTGAGATCGCCTTCGGCGACCTTCGCGAGTTCCTTTAACTCTTGCTGCACACGGGACGCTTCAGGCAAACCATCACCGTGCATGCAACACCTCTACTAAACGTTCACAGATTGAACGACATGCGCAAACCCAGCCGGATCCGAGATGGCGAGTTCTGCCAACACGCGCCGATCGAGTTTGACCATACTGGTCTTCAGCTTGTGCATAAGCACGCTGTAGCTAAGTCCATGTGCATGCGCTGCTGCATTCAAACGGGTGATCCATAGGTTGCGAAATGCGCGCTTATTTACTTTGCGATCCCGATAAGCATAACGCAAACCGCGATCAACAGCTTCTGTTGCAGTACGGAACAATCGGCTGCGGGTGCCGTAGTAACCCTCTGCCATCTTCAGTACGCGTTTTCTACGCGCCCGCGCGGTACACCCTCTTTTTACACGTGCCATAGCACCCTCTCTTTAAATCAATCTAAACTAGCCCAAATAGGGAATTGCGCGCTCCAAAAGCCCCGCATTTCCATGGGTCAAATAACCGGCTCGCAAAAGCTGCCTCTTACGCTTACGGCCTTTATTGCTCAAGCAGTGCCTTTTCCCTTTTGCACCGTGCTTAATCAAGCCACTTGCGGTCACCGTAAAACGCTTCGCGGTGGAACGCTTGGTCTTCATTTTTGGCTTATTGAGCCCTCTTGCTTTGTTGCAACCTGCCATCGTCTTAACCCTTCCAAGACACAAAAAGTGCCACAGTTCACTACCTGCCCCCCGCCAAGATCGCAAGAGGGCACGGCCTTTAATCGGCTTTTTTCTTTACGCCAGCCTTTTGCGGCCCCAAAATCATCACCAGCTGACGCCCTTCCATACGCGGAGGCGATTCGACGAGCGCATCTTCTTTGAGCACATCAGAGACGCGCTTCAAGACATCAAAGCCAATCTCCTGGTGCACAATCTCTCGACCGCGAAACATCACGGTAACTTTACCTTTGTTACCCTCGGCCAAAAAGCGTTTCAAACGGTTCACTTTGACGTCGAAGTCATGCACGTCTGTCTTCGGTCTAAACTTCACTTCTTTGAGCTCGATCACCTGCTGTTTCTTTTTGGCTTCGGCAGTCTTTCGCTTTTGCTGGTACTTGAACTTGCCGTAATCCATGATCTTGCAGACAGGCGGCTTGGCCATCGGCGAGACTTCTACCAAGTCGAGTCCAAGCGACTCTGCTTGGCGGAGCGCATCGTGGGTATTCATGATGCCGAGCTGCTCGCCATCGTCGGCAATGACACGAACTTCCGGCACGCGAATGCGGCGATTGATCCGTGGTTCCTGCACCCGTTGGCGCGCGGCTCGATCATCAAATCTGTCGCCTGATTGAGCTGGTGCCTCACCCTGGCCCCCACTTGGGGGAAATCGTGAAGGTTGAACGTAAACGATGGCCGACTCCTTAGATGTAGAAATCTCGATAATTACTGGAAAGTCATGCATGAAAACCATCAAACATGCAACGGGTGTTTTTGCTTTGCACGCAGCGCTTCTGTTATCATCTGTGATGGAGGAGGCAGCTCAAATGTCGCCCACAAAGAAGAGTCAGAAGCATAAGATTGCCATTCCAGATGCGGATCTTGAAGACGTCGCGGGAGGCATGCCCCCCAACGTCACAGAACACGCTGTAAGACCTCACCCACAAGAACCAAGTGTGGCGCCGCCTAAGCCGCAAGGGACAGGCAGGCCTCAGTCTAGAGATACCTTTGAAGGAAGTGCGCCGGCTGAAGGGGCTGACCGGCGCGTGCGCTTTGAACATGCGCGATATAAAATCGGTGCGCAGTATCCTGATCTGGTCAGCCAAAAACTTTACTCAGAAACAAAAAGCAAACTTGCTGCCGCGGCCGGTGATGTGCTTCGCCTTCGCTCGCCACGAAAAAATCTTGCCGATGCAAAAGCTGCATATAGTTTGTGGGGTAAAGTTAGAAGTCACCAGCAAGCGGATGAAAAAGCGACGCAAGCGCAATATCCGTTTTTATTTACCGGCAGCAGAAGCAACGTGGTTGATACAGTACCGATGCTGCGGTCGACAGGAGTCGAGCCTACCGGAAGACAGTCTTTTCAAGATGCTTCCCTTCATCAGTCTATTGCAGGATTGGAGCAAACGGCACGAAGAGGGGGCGTCAGTTTTGTGACGACGCCGGGACATGCGATGATGATAGCAGCCGATCCAAAAACCAATACATACCGCTTTTTTGATCCAAACTCCGGCATCTATCGCTTCGACGACCCCGCTGAATTTGCGGCGCAAGTGACAGACCATATCGATCGCACTTATAACAACAGCTCTCATCATCCTTTTGCGCAAGCCGGGCTGCCACGCCCGCAGGCAACAATGAGAGCACACTTAGAAGTTGCCCTTGAACAAGGCACAAGCCGTAGTGCATCACTCGACAGTGGCGTGTGTGCGGCTATGAGCGCGCATACAGGGAGGTGGTTTCTTGAGCACCAGGGAAGAATGCCAGAGCACCTTGACGCAGCAACCATTGGTCTACCTGGATTTGATCTTGCGAGAACGGTTGGAGATATAGCCGAACAACATGCCAAGCGTGGTGAATACAAGAAGGCAATCATCCAAGCTTTTCGGGCGATGGAACTCACACTCCGAACTGAAGAACACCAAAAACTGGCAAATGAGGCCACAAAACTTCTGCACGGTGGGCGTGGAAAGGAAGCTCTTGCACTGATACAGGCGAGGCAAAAAGATAATCCAAATGACGCATTTATGACCGCACTTTTTCGATATGTCAGTCTACATCAAAGTGCGCCGCAAGGTCAGCGACCATCCGCGCAGGAAATTCTGAAAAGCCGAATAGCGGGAGTCTCCGAAGCGCAAGATGGAGCATCGTTTTCCATTGATGTGGTTCCCTTGAGACTCACACCCAGAAATCCATAAAAGAGGGAATCGAGAATGTCCAAGCAGAAAAAACTTAGAGATGAAGATCTCAATGACGTCGCTGGCGGTGCTCCAGTAGGTGCAGCACAAGGCAGCCACCGCGTCGCATTTGAACAGGCGCGCTATCAGCTAGACGCTACATTGCCGGCGATGGTGGCAAAAAAAATGAAGCAGGCAGCTTTTGGCAAATTAAAAGAAGCAGCATCCAATGTGCTTCACTTGCGCTCACCTAAAGATAGTCTCTGGGAGGGCTATGCAGCCTTGCAGTCGTCTAAAAAAGTGAGTGCAAAACAGCAAGAGGAAGAGAAAGCGGCTAAAGCAAACTATCCCTTTATGTTTGCCGAACCAGCTGCACGGGAAGCAAAATCGCATATCGCGATGATGCGATCCTCGGGTGTAGAGCCTCTTTCACGAGAAACGTTTGATGATACAAGGATCGCTCTATTGCCGAAGGCCCTTGGAAGCGCCATCAGCGCCAAGGGCACAACCTATGTGCGTGTGCCTGAGCATGCCCTCGTCATAAACAGCGATCCAAAGACCAACACCTACCAGTTCTTTGATCCCAACCGGGGCCTATTCACATTTCACAACGCAGCAGAGTTTAATGAGCAGGTTGTTGCCTATATCCACAGGCACTATGATGGAACGGGCCGATATCGTCCATCTGTCGAGTCCACCATGGACAGCCACCTGGTAGCGCCTATCGATCACTTCTTCCGTCGTGATTTATCTTTGGAAAGCGGCGTCTGCGCAGCCATGAGTCTTCATGTCGCCAATTGGTTTGTACGCCATCCCGAAGCGACTGGCACGATTGACGCAACAGCACTTGGTCTGGGAGATTTCGATACTGTGCGCGCACTCGTCAAGCTTGCTGACGATCGCGAGCGACAAGGTAATTACCGCACGGCGCTCCTGCGCTCATTTCACGCGATTTATGTCGCCAACCTTGGGAACCCTAATCCAAAGCTAATGGATCAGATCAGTGAACTGATGCAAGGTGGCAGACGTACTGATGCAATCGCCATGCTCGAGGCAAGCCAGAAGAAAAATCCGGATGACCTGCTCATTCGGGCTTGGCTTCGATATCTCACGCTCGTGGCCCGGACACCGGCTCGCTTACGGCCTTCGACAAAAGAGTTGGCAACGGCAGTCGCCTTTCCATCGGCGTTGCCGGAGCCGACATTCTTCGTCGATCTGATACCAGTAAGGGCTGCCAGGGCCTGACGTACTTTCAAGACCAGCTAGCAATAATCGCGCCCATCACCAGCAACGACACCAGCTGGTAGCCGTTTTGCATGAGGGTCAACTTGAGAGACCTCTTTTCAAAAATCACACCGGAAGCGCTAACCGTAGCGATGAAGCCAAGCCAATTGAAGAATCCCACCATCGCGCCGTGTCCCCACGTCGTGGCGCTGGCATATTGAATCGCATGGGCGAGCACGAAGGCCATCACAAAGTTGCCAATGAAATTGAGCCCCGCGGCGCGCATCATATGCTTGCTCGAGGATGGTTTGACGCCGGATAGCTGCATCCAAGATTTGCCGAACGCCATTGGTGCAAACCAGGCGGCGCCGATGGCAGACCGAACGACGGCGGCGATGAGGACGGCGAGAAAGCTGATATGAAATGGTTGCACGAGTTTGACCCCCTGAGTTGTTGTTGAATAACAATGTACGGCAGGGGGATCAAACTATGCAAGAGAACGGGGATTTATTTTGCGGTTCCGAAACGTTGGGTGTCGCGTTTCAGAATCTCTTCGCGAATGGCGATATTCATATACCCGTCCTCAACAATCGAGTCTATGTCTTTGACCAAGCGGTGCAAAGTAAGATACATAGAATTAAGCAGTTATGTCATTCAAATAAATCTGAGCGCGAAATTTGGTTTAGGTCTAAAGCATCAGATGCCAATCTTTTTAAACATCTCGTCGACGTTCGTACTGCCAACCAACCCGACGCCGCTGTCGGTTTCCTCGAAAACCTTGCGCGTCGTTTTATTGGGCACGTTAAGCGAAAAAGGAATCCCATGTTCAGATGATACGCGTCTAAAAAAAAGCGTAATTGCTTCGGTGGTCGACAATCCGAGTTCCTCGAAAATTTCTTCAACCCTAGCCTTCAACCCCAGGTTCGATGCGCGCTCTCACCGTAGCCGACTTAACCATTTCATTACCTCACAAAGCAATTGTAGCCGATTTGGGCCACAACTGTCAATGCTTGACTCAATTAACCACAGGTATTTGTGACGCGGTTTTGCAATATTCAATCAGCTGCGCTTCATTCATGAAGCCTAAGTCTTCGCCCGAGCGCAGGCGCACACTTGCCCCGCCCTTTTCGACTTCTTGATCGCCTACCACGAGCATCACTGGAATCTTATCCATTTGCGCTTCGCGGATTTTTGCCCCGAGCTTTTCGCTGTTAGTCGGCGCCTGCACACGCAAATCTTGCGCGCGCAATGCAGCAGCGATCTTCTGTGCGTGCTCTTGATGCCGATCTGCAATCGACAGCACGCGGACTTGTTCCGGCGACAACCACATCGGAAATGCACCAGCATATTCTTCGATTAAAATGCCGACGAAGCGCTCCAGCGATCCCAGCAACGCTCGATGAATCATCACCGCGCGCTCCGGCTTTCCTTCGGAGTTCGTGAACTGAAGATTAAACCGCTCCGGGTTATTGAAGTCCAACTGCACCGTCGAACATTGCCAACTTCTATCGAGGCAATCCCGCAACTTAATATCGATCTTCGGTCCGTAAAACGCACCGCCACCCGCATCGACGGCATAGGGCAAATCATGGCGTTTCACCGCAGCCAAAAGCGCCGCTTCCGCCTTGTCCCACTCGGAGACTTCACCCACAAATTCAGCAGGTCGCGTCGACAGATTAACCTCAAACTTGCTAAAGCCAAACGTTTTGAACATGCGCAAAATAAAGCCAATCACATTGTCGATTTCATGATCCACTTGATCCCAACGGCAAAACAAGTGTGCATCGTCTTGCGTAAATCCACGCACCCGCATGAGCCCGTGCATCACGCCGGCTAACTCGTAACGATACACCGTGCCAAGCTCAGCGATGCGAATCGGCAAATCCCGATAACTGCGAGGCCGATTCTTGTACGCGAGAATATGGAACGGACAATTCATCGGCTTCATCACATATTCTTGCCCATCGATGGCCATGGGTGAAAACATGCTGTCGCGATAGAACCGCCAATGGCCAGACACCTTCCACAGATCACTCTTCGCAATATGTGGCGAGAAAACCATCTCGTAGCCACCTTGATAGTGCAGCTTACGCGAGAGATCCTCGATAGTGGTGCGCAAACGCCCGCCTTTGGGTAGCCACGTCACCAAACCCGGACCCACCTCTTCTACATACTTGGTTTCAACAACCACACGCAAACGCCCAGTCGGGTGGCGCTTGTTCACGCTATCTTCAAGGTTCTTCAGTGTTTGCTTCTTGTCTTTATCGATGGGCGATGAAAAAAGCCGAACCTCGACGTCCCATGCCAAAGTTTCTCCACGCACATGAGGGGAAAGCGAATAGCCACTGATGCGCACTTCACGGGGGGCAAATACGGCCGCAACCTGCGACATAAAATCATCGTCTAGCAATGCAGCAACATTCTCGCGCGTGGTACCCGTGACCAACAACTCTACAGCCTGATCGGGAGAGTACTCATGCGAGTCGTATCGGTCTGATACAGAAAATAGATCGAGATGGGTGCCTAGCTTGCGGTGATCGCGCTTTTTAGCTTCTTCAATGCGATATAGATACGCATCGAGATCCGCCTTCGAAGCAAAAGCAATTCCGTTGATACGCTGCAACATCTCGCGATTCGCATCAGCACGCCAATACGATCCTGAGACACCGAGTAGCCTAAACGCTTTGATAAATCCCGCGTGAGGCAAATGTGGCCCGCGGCACAAATCAACAAAGTCCGCATTCTGATAAATGCTCACTTGGTCATCGGGAATCCACGCCAGAATTTCTGGTTTATAGCGCTGCTTTAGACCCTCAAAAACATGCAACGCTTCTTCTTTGCTCACCAGGCGCTTTTCAAAGGGCACCTTGGCCTCGATGATCTTGGCCATTTCTTTTTCGATGGCAAGCAGATCATCTGGGGTAAAAGCACGGCCAACGTCAAAGTCATAGTAGAATTCGCCATCATGACTCTTAGGGCCCATGGTCACCTGTGCACCTGGGAAAAGGCGACAGACCGCGGTCGCCAATACGTGCTCGCAGCTGTGGCGCAGCGTATCGATACCCTCAGGAGAATCTGCTTTAAAAAGCTCCACGCTGCTGCCATCTGGTAACGGGTCGCGCACATCTTGGACAAGGCCATTCACGCGGGAAACGACTATCACGTCGGCCAAGCGTGGAGAGATGGCCTTCGCCAAATCCATAGCAGAGCTGCCCGCCGGCAGCTCTCGCACTGCCCCATCGGGCAACTTGATTTTGATGTTGTTCATAATCTTTTTGGTAGGCACGGCCGGGCTCGAACCGGCGACCTCTACCATGTCAAGGTAGCGCTCTAACCAACTGAGCTACGCGCCTAAAAGTTACGTGGGCCAACAAAGCAAACAAAGATGCTCCTGTCAATCGCTCAATAGGCGCTCAGGTCGCAAATCGAGGACCTTCATGGAGCCGCAGAGGCTCGCGCTCAAACATGCGCACGTGCACATGGACTTTGACCAAATTGCGATCTGCCTCTTTTTTCCCTGGGCCCAGAATTACAACGTCGGCATTGCCTGAAAAAAAGTCTCCATCTGCATCTACGCTCCAAAATTCGACATTGGGGCTCATGCGGGCGTGTTCCAAAAACAACGATCCCTCCGGCACGAAAGCACCGAACGTGTCATCTGCTAGCTTTTCAAAACGCAAGATCAGGCATGCTGCGGCCATGAGATTGGGGGGCAGCTCAAATGAAAGCATCTCGGGCAAATCTTCCGCAATCGCGCGCCTTGGTTGCAGTTGTTGCGTCATGTTGCTTCTCCGTTCGCCGTATTTGCCACAATTAACCCACGATTGCCATCGGTAATCCTAGCCGACCAGAACCTCCGTAGGAATGTCGAGTTTCTCATGAAGTCTACGAATCATTGCTAAGCTAAGTTCACGCTTATGATTAAGCACCTCAGATACGCGTGACCTTGGCCCAATATAAGGCTCCAAATCTTTTCTGGTGAGGCCCATTTGTTCCATGCGAAACTTAATTGCCTCAATCGGATCTGGCGGCAGGATTGGATAATGTTTCCGTTCGTAGTCTTCAACAAGTACGGAAAGAACTTCCAGCGTATCGAACTCCCGCGTACCCTTCTTCGCTTCGAGATATTTGTCTATCTCAGCCAAAGCACTTTCATAGTCTTTTTTAGTTCGAATTGGTTTAAGCACATCACACCTCCTTCACATCAATCTTGTCGTATTCAACATGCGTTCCGATAAAACGTATATACACAGTGAGTGTTTCATATTTGACAAAAACCACCAATCTGTATTTATTGCCCGCGACATTAAACACCACTCGATTTTTTCCTACGAAACTCGCGCTGCGATATCTATCTTTAATATTCTGCGGCTCTTTCCATTTTGCCTTTTTTGCTTCTGCATACCAAGCCTTCAGTGGTTGCTCAGCATCTAATCGCCCGCTTTGATGCCAAAAATCTCGCAAAGTTCGCAGCGCAATGATTCTCATTTAAAGATTTTAGCATGATCCCGTTTTGGGATCAAATTAAATCTACTCGCCCGATCCTGGAAACTTCCTTTTGCCTTTTTTTACCGAAGGTGTATGTGCATTGACGAGGAGAGGGTGCTCTATTGATGAACATCGCCGAATCTGATGTTGCGCCTCTGGTATTTCCCATACATACGGCAGTTTCCGGCCGGGCGCGCTACAAAGTCGATGGCTTAAAATACGATCAGGCGCTCAAACAATTTCTAGAGAGCCAACTAAAATGCTGCGGTGAAATTGCGCACACAAGCGCCAGCACGATTACCGGGACTCTTCTTGTCTATTTTTCGTCCGATACATCATCCGGACACATCAAAAATGCCATTGCTGAACTCGTCTTTCTCTTTCGCACCTTACCGCCGAACTCCGATCAGCTCATTTCTGAGTCCGAGCGGTGGCACGCACGCACCATCGAAGATACTGCGCTCAGACTGGGGACTTCCATAGAAAAAGGACTCAGTGTACGGCAGTCTGACGTGCGATTTCGTTTGCATGGCCCCAACATTTTATTGGAAGTTGCGAGGCGCGGCAAAGCGGAAATTCTGGGGGCTCAGTTCAAAACTCTTCCAGTCGCATTGTTGTCTGCATCCGCTGCACTCTCCCTTTTCACGGGCGGTTTAACGGAGGCAGCGGTTATTCTCGCCGTTGTATTCGCCAACGCCTACATCGGCTACGCCATGGAGATGAGCTCCGAAAATACCATTCGTTCATTGGCGACAATCGGCCCGACCGATGCGCTGGTCATTCGTGGTGGAAAACCTAAAAAAATAGGCATCGAGAAAATTGTTCCGGGAGATTTGATCATTCTGACGCCCGGAATGTATGTTCCAGCCGACGCAAGGCTGGTGCATGTGGAAGATCTCACCGTGGATGAATCTACACTGACGGGAGAGAGTGCACTCATCGTTAAAAAAGCAGATGCACTCGATAGCGCATCTATTGCGCTTGGCGATCGCGTGAACATGCTTTATCGAGGCACGGTTATTACAGGAGGGAAAGGCATTGCTATCGTTGTCGCTACCGGAAAGCAAACAGAAATAGGCAAGATACAGAGTTTAGTCGCGGACACAAGGCCATCAGAGACACCCCTGCAAAAGCAAATGGAGCGACTTAGCGAGCAACTCATCTCGCTGAGCGGTTTGGTTGGCGGTGGTCTTCTCGTTGCCGGATTGCTTCGCGGGTACAAATTCTGGGAGATGCTTAATATCTCCATCTCGCTTGTCATCGCTGCAGTACCCGAGGGACTTCCAACGGTCGCCACAACCACACTCACGCAGTGCGCGCGCCGCATGCGCAAACGCAATGTCGTCGTGCGCAAACTTGATGCGATCGAAACTCTCGGAAGCGCTGAAATCGTTTGCCTCGATAAAACCGGCACACTGACAATGAACCATATGACCGCGGTAGCGATTTTTTCTGGGATGCAAAGGCACAGCGCGCCGCTTGCTCCGGCTAAGATTCCTGAACTCTCACGATTCTTGGAAACCATGTCCCTTTGCAACGACACTGAAATCAAAACGAATGGAAAAAACGAGCCTCACTTAAACGGCAGTTCAACCGAAGTCGCATTAATTGAGCTCGCACTCCAATCTGGTCTCGATGTTTGTGCTTTGCAGCGCGCGTTTCCTTTGCAAAAGACGCGGCATAGAGCGAACGGCCGAAACTTCATGGTCACCGAACATTCGATGGAGAACGGGTCAGTTCTCGAGGCGATTAAAGGCAACCCAAGCGAAGTGTTGGCACTTTGCAATTCACATCTGGTAAATGGCAAAGAGGTGCGTTTAACCGCAGCAGCCCGAAAGAAAATCGAGGATGAAAATACCCGCATGGCAGGAGATGCGCTGCGCGTGCTGGGGGTCGCATACTCCGAGCAGTCGCGCGCAAAAAAGCAGAGCACCGTGTTTCTTGGACTCGTTGGACTCGCTGATGTTGCTCGAGAAGGCATTGCGGATTTTATCGCCGCGCTCCAACGCTGTGGCATCAAGACGGTGATGATTACAGGCGATCAAGCTGCAACCGCTTACGCCATGGCAAGAGCGCTCGGCATTTCTGGCCAGGAACCCCTCGAGGTGTTTGATGCGACGCAATTGGCCAGTCTTACTTCCGGCGATGTGACAAAAATCGCTGAAAAGACCCATGTTTTTGCGCGCGTAAGTCCGTCGGACAAGCTCCAGATCGTGCAAGCGTTAAAGGCCGGCGGCAAAACAGTAGCGATGGTCGGAGATGGCGTCAACGACGCCCCTGCTCTCCGAGGAGCTGATGTCGGAATTGCGATGGGCAAAAAAGGGACGGATGTTGCGCGGGAAGTTGCCAGTGTCGTACTGCTCGATGATAGACTAGAAAGCTTGGTACCTGCGATTGAGCTGGGGCGCGCAACCAACGATGCCATTCGTAAGTCTGTCACCTATCTGCTCACAACAAATTTGAGCGAAACGTTGTTGATGTCCGGCGCAGTGATTAGTGGGCTTGGGCAGCCACTCAATCCCATTCAGCTTCTTTGGATCAACCTCGTCTCCGATGTTTTCCCCGCGTTGGCACTTGGCCTTGAGCCACCCGAATCTGATGTGTTGAACCGTGCCCCACGTCGTCCCGATGAATCGCTTCTCTCAGGAGGCGACTGCCAACGCATTGCACGCGAGTCTGCGCTCATGACTGGAACAACGCTGGCTGCCTACGGCTACGGCATCTCGCGCTATGGGCTAGGCCCGCATGCACAGGCTATTGCATTTACCTCGCTGGTGGGGTCACAACTCCTGCACACGCTAAGTTCGCGTTCGGAGAAACACACGATCTTTGGAGGCACACCGTTAAAGAGAAACAAATATATTCCGCTTTCCGTTGGGCTTGGCTTTGGACTGCAATTTCTAGCCGTCGCCCACCCTCACGTTAGGAGAGTCTTAGGTATAGCACCACTTGGCGGCGTAGATTTGCTAGTTTGCGCAGCCGGAGCTGGATTCAACTTTTTATTCAATGAAACAAAAAGGAGCATTAGGTTATGATTCGATTTAACAGAGATTTTATTGGTGGAACAATTGTTGGCTTTGGGGCTGGCGTGGCATTTCGGTCTTTTAGCGGTGAAAAGCCGGCATTCCGAAACGCGCTGAAGGGAGCGATCAAAGGCGTCATTGCAACTGTGCAGAAATTGAAAGAAAGCGTCGGCTACTTAAAAGAAAACATTGAAGATCTTGCAGCAGAGGTCAAATCCGAAATGAAGGCGGAGGATGTTTCTCCTGTCGAGACTCCGGCAGCAGCAGCCAAAGTCAACGGCACACCGAAGGTGAAGTCTAATGGTGCCACGTCGGTTCAATAAAAGGGGCTTTTATGATTCCTCACGCTTTTCTATCCCACCAATCCCGAGGCCGCATTCGTATGCGCATTCCGCGTAAGCGACGGGATGCGACTTATTTTGCATTTTTGCACGCTTGCCTTGAGAAAATGGCAGAGGTCCGCGCGGTTGAGACAAATCCGCTTCTAGGGAGTGTTCTTCTCGTCACCAGCCTGTGTGCGGAGGACATTTTTGCTTATGCAAAGCGCCATCAGCTGTTTGAAAAATTGGAAGAGAAAATCGCGCAGGACCCTATCACCGGGAACATTCTTTCGCGGGTGGCCAGGGGGGTTAAGAAAGCCGATAACAGGTTGAAGGAATCCACCAATGGAATGATCGATATGAAGACTTTGGCATTTGGCGCCTTTGCTGGCTTGGGGATTTATCAAATTACCCGCGGCCAAGTTCTTGCGTCTGCCTCGGCGCTCATGATGAGCGCATTCACTTTCTTTCCCTTCGACAGCGACCCCTAACCGGCTTCTGGGATGGGGAGGGGGGCGTCTACAAGAGTCTCGAGGGTGGGCTCTTCTTCCTGCTCTCCGTATTTCTTGCGCTCTAGTGGTGCCAACAGCATATAGACACTCGGCACCACAAAGAGTGTTAGCACCGTCGATACAATGACGCCACCAAGCACCGCGATAGCCATGGGCACCCGACTCTCTGCACCAGGTCCAATCGCAATGGCAGGTGGAATCGCTGCAGCAATTGTTGCAATCGACGTCATCAAAATCGCCCGCAAGCGCATGGGGCACGCCTCTTGCAACGCTTCGCGTGCACTCTTGCCGCGCTCGCGCAGGGTGTTGGTAAAATCAACCAGCAAAATCGAGTTCTTTTTCACGATTCCCATCAACAGCAACAGACCAATCATACTGAAGATGTTCAGCGTCTGGTTCGACAAATACAAGGCAATAAACGCCCCCGACACACTAAAGGGCAGCGCAACCAGCACGGTCAGCGGATGTATAAAGCTATTAAACTGAGACGCAAGCACCATGTAGGACACAACGATCCCAAGAAGCAATGCAATCATCAGACTTTGAAACGAGTCCTGAAAAGTCTGCGCGCTTCCTGTCAGCACAATATGATAACCCTCCGGCAAATCGCGACCCAAGGCTTGCACAACATCGAGAGCCTCGGCCTGAGAACTTCCCTTTGCAGGATTTGCATAAATCGTAATAGCGCGCTCGCGATCCTGACGCGTAATAGCCAAAAGCGTCTTGTGTTCTTTGATCGTTACCAAGTCTTTAATGGGGATGAGCTCATCACGTGTGTTGCGCACAAAAAGCCTTTGCAAATCTTCTCGCTCCGAACGATCCATATCGCTTACCCGTACACGCACGTCATAGCGATGGCCACCCTTGGTAAATTGCCCGACAACAACACCGCCCATCATAATTTGGATGGATTGTGCGACATCCCCGACACTCACAGCATGCTCAATCGCTTTTTTGCGATCGGGGAAAATTTGAATTTCAGGCAGCCCCGTTCGATAATCCGTATCGATGTCTGCCATCTTGCCACTGGCTTGCATGCCATCTGTGACTCTTTTTGAAAGCATCGCCAGTGTTTCGTAGTCCGCCCCCTGCACAGTGAACTCGATGGGAAATCCTCGCTTCGATGTGAATCCACTCAGAGATGGATCCTGAATCACCACCTTCAGGTCTGCTATTTTCGACAGCTCTCGTCGGTAGAGATTGCCCAACTCCTGCTGCGTGTAAGGGCGCTTTGTCGCAGGGTCAATTGGCCGCTCCGATGGATCTTTCATCGTGATGAAAACAAACCCAGTATTCAGGTCACCACCCCCGAATCCACCTACGAGCCCGTAGTATCCCAAGTATTCTTGTCTTGCAGAAATGTACTTCTCCACCTGGTTAAACTTCTGATATGTGTAGTCGAGTGAAGACCCAACTGGTGTTTCGAAGCGCACGATCAGCATGCTTTGATCTTGTGGCGGGACAAATTCTTTTTTGACCAATTTCACGAGGTAGAGGCTGCCAACAAAAAACGCAGTACCGGCAAACAAAACTGCCCACGGGTATCGAAGCGAGAAGCCTACTGCCCGCCCGTACCACGCCGCGCTTTTATGAAATGCCATATCGATTGCTCGACCAATAAAAGTTGTGCGCTCGCCCACATCCAGAAACTGTGCGCAACGCATCGGAGCAAGCGTCAAGGCTTCGAGTAAGGATATGGCAACGGCAACCGATAGCGTCACACCAAACTGAAAGAAAAACTTGCCAATGATACCCTGCATGAACGCGACCGGCAGATAAATCGCAATAATCGCCGTGGTTGCTGCAAGTGCAGCCAGTGTGATTTCCTTTGAACCAGTAATTGCCGCCTGCACGCGCGCACCACCCAGCTCGCGATGCCGAACAATGTTCTCGAGAACCATGATGGCATCATCGACCACAATCCCGATTGCCAACGATAAGCCAAGCAGCGTGAAAAAATTCAACGTAAAACCAAGCGCATTTAACACAATAAAAGCGCCTATGATCGAAGTTGGAATCGCCAAAATCACGTTAAACGTCGCCGACAACGAACCAAGAAAAAGAAGACAGACGACCGCCGTGAGCAAAGCTGACAGCACCAGAGTGAAATTCAGCTCTCGGATGGAGTCTTCAATGAACTTCGTAGAATCGAAACGAATGCCAATATTCACACCCTTCGGAACTTCGCTTTTAATTTGCTCCAAACGCTTTTTCACAGCGTGCGCCACGTCGACAGCATTTGCTCCCGGCTGCTTTTTAATGCCAAGCCCCACAGCGGGAAGCCCCCCGGACCTGCTCAATCTCCGAATATCACTTAAACCATCTTCAATGGTCGCCACATCCTTCATGCGAATTGGCCGAAAGTTAGGCGCGCCACCCCGACGTTCAATGGCAAGCTCCCCGAAGGCTTCCGGTGACTGCGCTTCCCCGAGTGTGCGAACGTCAATCTCGCGCTTTTGCATGGTAATCTGACCAGATGGTAATTCCAGATGCTCTGCTTGAATCGCGTTCACTACATCGATTGGAGATAGTTCATGCTCAACGAGCTTCTCGGGATGCACCCAAACCCGCAAATTGGGATCAATGTAGCCGCCCAAAACCAGCTCGCCGACACCATTAATGGTGGTGAATCGATCCTTGATCTTATCTTTGACCAGCGTCATCAGGTCTCTTAAGGGCAGTGTCGCCGAAGAAACCACTAACCAAATAATGGGATTGGCATCCGAATTGGCTTTGGTGACAACAGGCGGATCCATTCCCTTAGGCAATTTCTGCGCGACCTGGCCAAGCGCATTTTGAATTTCCTGCACGCCGAAGTTGATGTCTTTGTCTAACTCGAATTCAACGGTGATGGTGGTGATGCCAGTCTTTGAAGATGACGATATACTTTTTACCCCCTCGATCGAGGTGAACGCATCTTCTACAAGATCAGCAACCTCCACCTCCATGACTTCTGGTGACGCGCCTACCAAAGTCATGTTGACCGTCACAACAGGGAAATCCACATTTGGAAGTTGGCTCACACCCATGCGATGGAATGAAATCGCTCCGAAGAGGATGAGAAAGGCCATCAACATCCAAGCGAAAACTGGATTTCGAATCGAGATCTCAGAGATGTTCATGGTATTTTTCCCGTCGCAGCGTTGAGGGATTCCAGAGCTGTTTTACCGGAATAGGCACTTTTGTCGTAGATTCGCTTGGTGTCATAGAGCTGTATCAACGCTTGGTTGACGTCGAGATTACTCACAAGCTGCGTTCGATAATCCCGCAGCTGGAGGTCGTATGCGCGATTCGCTACTTTAACCGCTTTTTTCAGCACCAAGATAGTCTCGATGCTGCCCTTTAAACTATCGTATGCAGTACGAATATCTTTCTCGGCACTGCGTCTGGTGGCTTCCAATGCGTATTGCGTTGATTGCACTGCAAGCCTCGCAGCACGCTCTTCCGACACGACAGCAAAGCCTTGAAAAAGAGGAAGGTTAAAAGTGAATCCGACATCCCAGTGGGATGAAGCAAGAAGACCCGTTCGCCATGGGTAAACGTTGGCCGTCAGATCGAGAGTCGGAAAATGCTGCGATCGCACAATCACCACAGTCTGTTTGGCTGATGCGATTTGCGCCTGCAGACTCTTCATGTCTGGGCGCGTGTCGATGGTCTCGAGAAAAGTTTCCACCGGTGGAAGTTCAGCCGGAAGTTCGCTCAAATCATCTGCAGCAAAATCATCTTGTTCAAGTCCTGCGATAACATGCAGTGTATCTTCGGCGATTTTCAACACTTCTTGCGCATTGCGCACTTCAGACTCGAGCAGCGTCGTTTGCGTTTCCTGGGCAAGCAAATCCCCCTCACGGCTGCGTCCAAGCCCAACAAATCGTCGAATTTCTGCAACACGCTGCCCGGAGTATTTCGCCAACGACTGGGCATGGGTTAAATCCCGACGCGCCGCAAGAACATTGTAATAGGCTTGCGCTACTTCCGTATAAAGCATGAGCTTCACTTGACCGAGCGCTTGCTCTTGCGCCTGGATATCAAGTTTTGCTCCCTTGTAAGCTGCGACTTCCCGAAATCCCTGAATGCCGATGAGCGACGCATTGATCCGCGAAACCGCTTGGTTCGGATCATAGAGACGGGAAATTGTCCTATTGGGATCGTTGTCGAGTGTGGGCGTATCCTGTCTTGTATAAGAGAGTAAAAATGAGAGCCTAGGATAGAAATTGCTCTGCACCTGGACCAATTTCTCTCGCGCGATTTTGACTTGGTTCTTTTGTATCGCAACAGACTCAATCTGCTGCGTCGCAACATCAAAAATCTCTTTGAGAGTGAGGCTCCTCCCCAGCACTGCTGCGGGCAGCAGAATAAAAGCAAGCAGGTATCCCTGGAGTCCGACGAATCGCATAGTTGTGCCCTACGCTGGCTGCAGCTCTCTTTCAGCGTTGTCGATAAACGCGCCAGGCAGACGATCTAATCCGTAGGGCGCTAGAAATGCAAATTCCAAGTCGTTGCCAAAGTCTGGATGTGACACGACAAGCGTGGAACGATCTCCGGCGAAGGCTGCTTGCGGCCGCGCAGGATCCGCAACAAAGAAGGATCCGAATGCAGAGTTAATTTGGGCCATTTGATCATCGGAGAGATCTTGCCTGACTTGGAATGCTGGCTTCGAGAAATCCTCAACGTCAGGATCTGCATGCATCATCATACGACCAACTGTCTGCTCGAGGATCGGTGTGAATGACGATGAAGTAAGCACATGCGACACTTGGTTGGGAATGAGATCCAACGGTGAATTCCTCACACGCTCGGAAATCTCATGCTGGAGATTTTTCTTTGCAATGCCGATGCTATGATCGAGGCATACATCTACCAAGCTGTAGTATTCCGCCCCGCCCACTGTCCTTACTTTGGTCACCGAGTTTCTCGGAATCGTAAACCCGTGTTGGTCGGACAACAACGTCGGTGGAGCCGATTCTGGATCCTGCTGGTCGTAATATTGCCCCGTATAGAGATCGGCTGTATCGTGTCCTTCATAAACTGGATCGCACATAGCCTTCGTCGTTTTGGCAAAGATATTGATTGCTGGCGAAGGTCCTGTTTGCACATGGACGATGGTGTTATGCACCAGGCCGTCATCGCCGAGAACTGGGAACGAGGCCAAGATGAGCACCAGATTGGGCTGCAGATTCTTGGCCATCTCTTCGATGTATTCGATGATTTTCTGAAAATCGTCGGTGGATAGTGGTTGATTGTGTTGCGTATAGAATTCGAATTCGTCGGAGACGAGACGGGTTATGTTATTTTTTCGATCCTCCTTGATCCGCAGCGCTCCGGGTCGTTCAGGATCCGCCTCGCAGTTTTTGTTGATGTGATAGGTATGAGCAGCGCATGCCATCGTCGCGACGGTCCACAAGATCCGCTGCACTTGGTTGCCAGATGGAGCCGCTTCCAGATGAAATTCGCCCTCGCGCCGCAGAGAGCGCGCGTGAATGCCGTCAATTGTGACGGGCTGGTTCATGCGTGCCCGCATCCTGTCGTGCATTCTTCGGACGCCCGCCGGAACAAATTGATCTGGGTTTGGATTGACCCGCGCTGGTTGATTGGGGTTTGTTTGTGTGGGTTGGTTCCAAGCAACAGGCTGTTGTGGCTGTGGGGTTTGGGTGGTTGTTCGCATGGTGTGGCTCCTATGACGGGCGCATAGGAAAGAACCATTGAGTCATGCGCTCCACTTCCCAGATCTACTATTGTCACATTTTAAACAACGCACTAGACAAGTGTCCACCCAAGTGTCATAATGAAAGACATGAAACACGTAAGCGCATTAGAGCTTCGATCTTCCATGGGAAAGGTCGTTCGCGCATTAGAAAAGAGTGGCGAGCCCATCCTGCTTGAGCAACGACACCGGCCTGTGGGAGTGATCATCTCTTTAAAGGATTTTGAAGAGCGTTTTGTTGTGAAGGCTGCCACCGAAGCCCGCCTCAAGTTGTTTGCGCAAATCGACGAAATGGCAATTGTCTCGCAAGACAAAAAACCAGCAGAGGCAATTTTGCGAGACCTTCGTCGCGGTGATAGCTAACATGTGGGTGCTGGATGCATCCGTCGCAACGAAGTGGTTTTTCACCGATGAGCCGCATCGAAAGGAAGCACTCAAAGTACGAAGCCTGTTAGCGGATCGCCCGGACCAGTTCTTTGTCCCATCACTTTTTTTCTCTGAAATGCTGCACGTTCTTGCACGCAAATCTGGCTTCAATCATGGGTTTGTCGAGAACGCAATGGACCTGCTTCTTAAACTTGGGATTCGTGGCTTAGCGTTGAGTGACAAAGGAATGAGTCGGGCTATCTATCACGCTTGTCACGGACTGAGCGGCTACGATGCGACCTATCTGGCTTTGGCAGAAGACATTCATGCACGCTGGATTACGGCAGATGTCGACGCTGTCCATAAAGCAGGTAGTAAACATGTTATGAAATTAAGCGAATTCAATTAGGTTCCTGATCATCCAAACCCTTCGTCCCCGACGAAAACGCCAAACACCCCTGCCCCAAAAACGCCTTCACAATCGGTTCCGGATCGCCATCCACGAGCGCAATCACCGCCCCACCGCCACCAGCACCCGTGAGCTTCGCCCCAAGCGCCCCCAGCTGACGTGCCAATGCACAAAGCGACTCCAGCTCCGGCGTCGACACACCAAGCGCATTCAGATAGCCCTGATTCACGTTCATCAACTCACCGGCCGCAGCCAGATGTCCTTCGGCAAGCGCATCACGCATCTCATGCACAAGACGCCGAATGCCAGAAAATAGATGCGTGTAAGCTTCTTCATGTCGACGCGAACGCTCACGCAACGCCTCGACCGCGCGCGCTGTGCCCCCGTGGGGATGAGAAAGCCCAACAGCAAAGCACAACGGCCGCTTCAAAACTAAACGCTCCATGCGTGGCTCTTCACCCGCCCGCTCAAACCACAACACACCACCATGGGTCACCACCGCATGATCAATACCCGACGGATTGCCGTGAAAAATACGCTCCAACTCCGTCACAATTCGCAGTGTCTGCTCCTCAGATAGTGCTTCCTCGAAATAGCGATATACCGCACGGACCATCGCCACCGACAACGCCGCCGACGAACCCAGCCCCCGACCACCAGGGATGCTGCTATCGACAACCAATTCCAACCCACGCACCCGCTCACCGCACAGCGTCACCAAACGCTCGAGCGCAAGTCGCAAGATTGCCGGCCCTTGGCCGTTTGGCCCCGCACATACCTGCCCGACAAAGCCAAGACCCGTCGCTTTCAGCATCGGACCATCGCCATTCACTTGCGCCTGCGGACGCGCGTGCACAGCAATGCGCACGCCCCGATCAAGCGTCGTAGCAATCGCCGGGCAGCCATATACAACCGCATGTTCACCCGCGAGAATCACTTTGCCGGGAGCATAACTAAACGCTACGCTCGCTCCCTCTTGGTCTGTCATGCAGACTCCTCGACGCTGCGCTTACGGGTATGCAATGCCATGTGACCGCGCATTATTCCCTCGGTACAAAGCGCTTTCAACGAGCCAAGATTCTCCGCAAGACCCACTGCGGCCATTAAACCTGCCAACTTCTGCGCACTCTGGCCAAATGGACCGAGCATTTTGAGACACGTCTGTACCGTCGGGTGAATCTGCGTACTGCCACCCACCACACCTACAGCCAAGGGGAGTTCGACGGAGCATTGCAAGACACTTCTCTCATCATCGAGATGAAATGTAGACAACGGTTTATACTTACCCGATCGCGCGGCATAGGCGTGCGCGCCAGCCTCGAGAGCCCGCCAGTCATTACCGGTAGCGATTGCCACAGCATCGATGCCATTCATGACACCCTTGTTGTGCGTACAAGCGCGATAAACATCGCGAGAGGCAAAGCGAAACGCTTGCACGATGCGAAACGCAACGTCTCGTCCGGTATCTAAAGCATCGTCACAAGCAAGCAATGCGTAAGGAATCTCGCAAGACGCTCTCGCCAACCTGTTATCTGAAAGATTGGATAGAATTTTTATCCCCACCGTGCCTTGAACAAGGTTTGCGAGAGTAGGTGCTAATCCCTCCATCACTTTGTTGATGACATTGGCTCCCATAGCATCTCGACAATCAATTGTGACATCGACACTCAACATCGGGCCAAAATCGTCTTTTGCGTCATCCTGGGCGAGCACCCGCGCACTCACACCCGTGCAACCTCCACCGCGCGCCTGCATGCTTGTGCAAAAACGATTGGCTTGTGCAATGAGCTCAGCTTCATATGCCGCTATCTCGGAGACAGCTCGCTCATGGTCGGAACAGCCCCAGATTTGTATTTGTCCTCTCATGACTGGTGCGTCGACATGGGTGCAAAAACCGCCCGCATACATCACAGTCCGTGCAATGTTGTTACAACCAGCAATCACGCTCGGCTCTTCAATCGCCATCGGAACAATTACCGGAAGACCATCGACAAGAAAATTTCCTGCAACGCCAATCGGCAAGCCAAATACGCCGATTGCATTCTCTACCATGATGTCGGCTGTTTGCTCACCTAACCCAAAGGGAGGAGAGAAGGTATCGATGTCGTGCGAACGCAGAGAGAGTCTTTCAGACAAGACACATCGACGCTCCGGCATCGACTTCTCATAAAACTTGGGAATCCGCGAAGAATGCTCGGAATCAATCTGCTCGACCATCGTAATTCGGCGCTTCGTTGGTAATCATCACGTCGTGCACATGGCTTTCACGCAAACCCGCCACTGTGATGCGGACAAAACGTGCCTTTTCTTGTAACATCTGCACATTCTGGGCTCCCACATAACCCATACCCGAGCGCAATCCTCCAACCAGATGATAAAGCACACTCGCCAGCGATCCGCGATAGGGGATGCGCCCTTCAATGCCCTCTGGCACAAATTTCTCAGCATCGCGCACATCACCTTGCCCATAGCGATCGCTGCTACCCTGCGCCATCGCCCCTAGGCTACCCATGCCCCGATACACCTTAAATGTACGACCCTGCACCATCACTCGCTCACCGGGCGCTTCGTCTGTGCCGGCAAACAAAGAGCCAATCATCACCGCATCGGCACCAGCGGCAATCGCTTTGACGACGTCGCCAGATGATTTGATACCACCGTCTGCCACGACTTTTAGCCCCAAACCTCTGGCAACCTGCGCAACGTCCATAATGGCGCTCACCTGTGGAACACCTACGCCTGCCACCACGCGCGTGGTGCAAATGGAACCAGGCCCGATGCCCACCTTTACGATATTAGCACCCGCATCTGCCAACGCCTTTGCGGCCTCGCCTGTCACAATGTTGCCCGCCATAATGGCAAGATTTGGGAAAAAACCGCGCAGCCGCTTCACACCATCCACCACCGACTTGGAATGGCCATGAGCGGTATCCATTGCAAGCAAGTCAGCACCCACTTCCACCAATGCATGGGCACGCTTTTCGAGATCCTCTCCGGGTCCTACCGCAGCACCACAGAGCAACTGCCCGGCCCGCTTCACCTTCGCTACTTCTTCAGCCTGGCGCTCTATGCTCAGATTCTTGTGGATAATTCCGATGCCACCAAGTCCTGCCAACTCGATAGCCATTTCACTTTGCGTGACCGTATCCATGGCCGCGGAAAAAAATGGTACTGACAATGTCAGCTTTTGCGTCAAAGAAACCTGCACGTCGACGCCCGAAGGCAACACCTCCGAATAACATGGAACGAGCGAAACGTCATCGAACGTCAAACCTAGCGGCAAATCGGCGATAGTTTTCATAGGAGCCCCTCAGAATTGGTGGCCTACTATGGCCTTTTAAAGCGCACAATTCAAGTGCCCTTCCCCATCAGCCGAGTAGCAATTTCCTTGTAAGAGGTCGCGGTCACCAACGTTGCCAACTGGTTGCGATAACGTTCCACCAAATCCGATCGAGCGCGCTTCTTCGCATCTTCCAACGCCAAAAACGCCTGCACATAGGCACGCTCGCTGTTCACAAAAAACTTCACCACCTCAAGCACCGCGCCAGCACTCGACTGACTAATAGAGGGCGTGCGACTGGAGAAAACATACTCATAGCCCTCCGAATTTTTCACCCGCAACACCGCAATGGCAAAAGCATCAGTCTTGCGACCATAGGTATCGCGCAGTTTGATATGAATGTTGAAATCTACGATTGCGACACGCGAAAGCGACGCATACTCCGGCGCAAATGCCCGCATCATGCCCTCAAAAAAGGCATCGACCAAACCAACGCCTTCACCTTTGATGGCCATCGACTTGTTGCCCTCATCCATGAACTGTAAAAGCTCTGCCCCAACAACAGCCTTACCCAAGGTAAAATCTTCGTTCAGATGAAAATGATCAATGCGCAAGGTCATGTAGGTTTTGCCAAGAACCTCCCGCGCGGCCGCATCCACTCTTAGCGCCTGGCCTTCGAGCTCGACTGGGACCAACTCTTCTGCACTTTGCACCATGTCAAAAACCTCCTTGCCAATACCCACTAATTATGGTTGTTTTGCGCCACTCATCCGTTCAATTCTTCGCATAGGGACAGCACATGACGCGACGAAAAATTGCTATGATTGGCGCCGGACAGATCGGTGGTACGTTGGCGCTGCTTGCGACACAACAACAACTGGGAGACGTGGTTTTATTTGACGTCTTTGGTGGCACAGCGAAGGGCAAGGCGCTCGATCTCAATCAAACCGCCGCATTGCTTGACCTCGATGGGCAACTCACCGGCACAGATCAGTACAAAGATATTGCTGGTGCCGACGTCTGCATCATCACTGCCGGATTTCCACGTAAGCCCGGTATGAGCCGCGATGATCTCTTGCAAAAGAATCTCGAGGTGATCAAGCAAGTGGCAGTCGGCATCAAAGAGCATGCGCCAAACGCGTTTGTCATTGTGGTGACTAATCCGCTCGACGTGATGGTTTACGCGTTTCACAAATATTCAGGTTTCCCCAAAAACCGCGTCGTGGGCATGGCAGGCGTTCTTGATTCCGCGCGCTTTCGCACATTTTTAGCGTGGGAACTTGGCCTCAGCCGCGAAGATGTGCATGCGTTTGTGCTCGGCGGTCACGGTGATGATATGGTCCCTATGCCGCGATTTTCCAGCGCAGGTGGAATTCCATTGCCGACGCTGATTGAAATGGGGTTACTTAAACAAGATAAGCTCGACGCGATTATCAGTCGCACCCGTAAAGGCGGTGGCGAGATCGTGGAACTGCTCGGGAATGGATCTGCTTTTTATGCACCTGCTTTGTCTGCGATAGAAATGGCAGCAAGCTATCTCTTTGACAAAAAGCGTCTGCTCCCCTGCGCAGCATTGCTCGAAGGAGAATATGGCGTGAATGGGCTCTTTGTTGGTGTTCCAACTGTGATTGGTGCGAAGGGCGTGGAGCGCGTCATCGAGCTCAAGCTAAGCGCGGATGAAAAGGCGCAGCTTGCTAAATCAATTGCGTCGGTGCAGAGCGTTGTGGAAGAGATGAGCAGGAGTTTGTAAGTGTTGCGTTTTTTTGCGTCGTCGATCGGCAACAAGATTATCATGGCCCTCACCGGGATCATTTTTATTGGTTTCCTAATGGGGCATTTGCTGGGCAACTTGCAGATTTTTGAAGGGCGCGAGGCTGTGAATGCTTACGCCGCTTTGCTAAAAAGCATGCCCAAGCTTTTGTGGACTGTGCGTATCGGCCTAATTCTATCGCTGGTGTTGCACGTGTGGACATCCATTCGCCTCACTCTACATAACCGTGCCGCGCGACCAGTCGCCTATGCGCAGAACCACCCCGTCAGCGCAACACTTTCTTCACGCACCATGATGCTGAGTGGTCTTGTGGTATTAGCGTTCGTTCTTTATCACTTGGCGCATTTTACTTTCACCATCACCCACCCTGAGTTTGCCGATTTTCACGACAGCACCGGCCGACATGATGTCTATGGCATGATGGTCCTTGGCTTCCAAAGCACCTATGTCTCCGCCTTCTATGTGCTCGCGCAAATTTTGCTCTGCATGCATCTCAGCCACGGCTTTTCTAGCGCACCACAAACCCTGGGGATGATGAACGGCACCTGGGCCGCATGCGTGCGAAGGAGTGGCCGCGCGCTCGCAGTTCTCATTGCTGCCGCCTATATATCCATTCCCCTCTCGGTGTGGCTTGGCATTGTGACTTACGCTTCTACGAATTGAGGATCTCGTCATGCAATTGGATTCCAAGATTCCCTCTGGGTCGCTGGCCGAGAAGTGGGACACATATAAGAACGAACAAAAGCCTATTAACCCGGCCAATAAGCGTAAGTACCATGTCATCGTGGTAGGCACGGGTTTGGCGGGCGCCTCCGCGGCAGCGTCTCTCGGAGAGTTGGGCTTTCGTGTTTCATCGTTTTGTTTCCAAGATAGTCCACGACGCGCTCATAGCATTGCCGCACAAGGTGGTATTAACGCTGCTAAAAATTATCGAAACGATGGCGATAGTGTCGAGCGTTTGTTTCATGACACCATTAAGGGTGGCGACTTTCGTTCTCGCGAAGCCAATGTGCATCGCCTTGCACAAATGAGCGTGCACATCATCGACCAATGTGTGGCGCAAGGTGTTCCCTTTGCCCGTGAGTATGGTGGCCTGCTCGATAATCGGTCCTTCGGTGGCTCGCTCGTGTCGCGTACGTTTTATGCGCGCGGGCAAACCGGTCAGCAGCTGTTGCTTGGCGCTTATGGTGCACTGAATCGCCAGATACAAGCTGGCACAGTCAAAGTGTATCCACGCACCGAGATGCAAGATTTGGTGATGGTCGACGGCCATGCCAAAGGAATTGTCGTGCGCGACTTAGTGACTGGCGAGCTCACCGCGCATGCTGCGGATGCCGTAGTGCTTGCAACGGGCGGCTATGGCCCAGTGTTTTATCTTTCCACCAACGCTATTGGTTGTAACGTCACCGCGACGTATAAAGCCTATAAGCAGGGTGCGTTATTTGCGAACCCATGTTACACGCAAATCCACCCCACCTGCATTCCGCAACACGGCGAGCACCAATCGAAGCTCACACTGATGTCGGAGTCTTTGCGCAATGACGGTCGTGTTTGGGTGCCTAAACAAAAAGGCGATCAACGTGCCCCAGAGCAAATCGCCGAGGGTGAGCGCGATTATTATCTCGAGCGCAAGTACCCAAGCTACGGCAATTTGGCGCCGCGAGATATTGCTTCTCGTGCTGCAAAGCAAGTTTGCGACGATGGGCGTGGTGTGGGTCCGGGTGGCCTTGGTGTTTACCTCGACTTTGCTGAGGCTATCAAGCGTCTTGGCGTTGACGTGATTAAAGCACGTTATGGCAATCTCTTCGACATGTATGCCAAGATTACTGGAGAAAATCCCTACCAAGCGCCGATGCGCATTTATCCTGCGGTGCATTACACCATGGGTGGTCTTTGGGTAGACTATGGCTTAATGAGCAATGTTCCGGGGCTTTTCGTGCTCGGGGAAGCAAACTTCTCTGATCACGGCGCCAATCGTCTTGGCGCGAGTGCGCTGATGCAAGGTCTCGCCGACGGCTACTTTGTACTGCCCTACACCATCGGCAGTTATCTGAATGGTGTGAAGCCGGGTTCAGCAAGGAATGACCAGCCAGCGTTTGTGCACGCAAGAGAAGGCGTGGCAGACAATCTAAACCGACTCATGTCGGTGCAAGGCAAACAATCGCCAGATTCCTTTCATCGCAAGCTCGGTAAAATCATGTGGGATGATTGCGGCATGGCACGTACTGAGGCGAGCCTGCAACGCGCGCTGCGTGATATCCCGGTGCTGCGCGAAGAATTTTGGCGCGATGTGCGTGTGACTGGCAAGCAAGATGAGTTTAACCCAGTGCTGGAAAAAGCTGGCCGTGTCGCAGACTTTTTGGAATTCGCCGAGTTGCTTTGCCTCGACGCGCTCGAAAGAAAAGAATCTTGCGGCGGGCACTTTCGCGAAGAATTCCAGACTGATGATGGCGAAGCAAAGCGCGACGATGCTAACTTCTGCCATGTCAGCGCTTGGGAGTTTAAAGGTTTGGGGCAAAAGCCGGTGCTACACAAAGAGCCTTTGCATTTTGAATCCATTGCTCTGGCGACGAGGAGTTACAAGTGACTTCGGATATGAATTTGACTCTCAAAGTGTGGCGGCAATCTTCGTCCAAGTCTTCTGGGCAGTTTGTGACTTATCATGCCAAGGCTGTCTCACCCGACATGTCGTTTTTGGAAATGCTCGACGTCGTGAACGAAGAGCTTTTGCAGAAAAACGAGGCGCCCATTGCGTTCGAATCGGATTGTCGCGAAGGTATTTGCGGTGCGTGCTCGCTCGTCATTAACGGCGTTGCTCATGGTCCGGAGCGTGGAACAACAGCTTGCCAATTGCATATGCGTCATTTTAAGAATGGCGATACCATTACGGTTGAACCGTGGCGTGCCAAAGCGTTTCCGCTCATCAAGGATTTGGTTGTCGATAGGAGCGCGTTCGATCGTATCATGCATGTGGGCGGGTATGTATCGGTGAATACCGGGTCTGCACCGGATGGCAACACGTTGCCTGTGCCCAAAGACGATGCGGATTGGGCATTTGATGCAGCGGCATGCATTGGCTGTGGTGCGTGTGTGGCGGCGTGTAAGAATGCTTCGGCGAGTTTGTTTGTGGGCGCAAAAATTTCGCATTTGCGCCACTTGCCGCAGGGCGCTCCGGAGCGAAAGCGCCGTGCGAAGGCGATGGTGATGCAGATGGATCAAGAGGGTTTTGGCAGCTGCACCAACACGCTCGAGTGCGAGGCCGTGTGCCCGAAAGGGATTAGCACACGGGTGATTGTGGAGATGAACCAGGAATATATGTGCGCTGGTGGGTAAATCCTTTAGCACGCATATCCAGGTATTCCGCAGGGGCTATACGGAATACAAGTCCATTGCATCGTCGCTAAACCCTCGCTGCAAATTTCCTCGATGAACCAAGAATAGCTATTTCCATTTTTCTTAATGCCCCACATGGCGTAGTTTGCCTCAGCACGGCTGCCGTTTGCAGCAATCGCCAGATTACCAGTCACGCTCGTGAATGGCACACTTTGAATAGTCACGTTGCCACCAGTAAAGAGCGCCGAGGTGATGGGCAATTGCGGCATCCACTTGGTTGAATCGAGGCTGCCACCAAGCTGAAACGATGTCGCTGCTGCAAGCTGAACCGCATCATACGCGTTACCAGCATAGATGCTTTGTGTGGTCACGCCACCTCCTATGCGCGTGAGGAACGCTCCAAATGAAGCGAAAGACGCGGGTGACACCGAAAACTGGGGGGCTCGAAAGCCAATATCGACGGCAAACTGCGCAGCCGTCGCATCACCAGTGACTTGCGGGGCCAATACGATGCCATCCGAACCATACCATTTGACTTGATTCAGATTAATCGAATTAAGTCCGGAAAGCGCGAGGGTTGTATCCATTGGATACAAGGCACTCGCTTGCTCCGCAAGCATCACCCACTGCGAAGCCACATCCAAAATGGCAGCGCCCTCAGTGTTGGAAATCGTCTGCAAGCAGACGCCCGCTATCGCCTTTGCTATTGCTGCTTGATCATTTGGGGTGAAATTGGATGTCAGCACCTCATACGCAAAGGCAGTCGCGATCTCCACCGAGTAGTCAATAAAGCTATCAACCGTTGTTGCGTTGATATCGTAGCTCTGTTGAAAAAATGACCCAGCAGGTAACTGATTCTGTAGATCACGATACAGGTCTTGCCCATAGATATCGGCGCGACTGAACGTGAGCAGGTTGAGACAACCTGCCGCAGTTTGCTTGAACGCAAGAAGAGCCGCCTGCTGAGTATCAACTGGCGACATCAAAAAGAGATTACTGCCTGCCGTTGTGAGTTGTGAAGTCGCTGCGGCGGGAGTGATAACAACCATGCCATTTGTCTTCGCATAATCTAGCACTGCGGCGGTAGCGTCATTGCCCTCAGGACCTATGATTAACCGAATACCAGCGTCATGAAGGGTCTGGATGCCAGCATAGGCAAGCGCAGGGTTGCCCTGCGTGTCTTGGAACTTTACAGAGACCGTGAAAGTCACCCCGGCTTTCGTAAACTGCGCGTTCACATCTTGCACCGCAAACTGGATCGCCGTCTGCAGAGAAGGGCTCTGTTTGAGGGAAAAAAGCGCCCCGATCGTTAAACCAGTCGGATTTGCCGCGGGAACAACCTGCGCATTGGTTAGACCAGAGATGCCATTGGTTTGGCTCGATTGACTTGGCTGACCAGATTGACTGCAAGAAAAAACCAACGCTAAACCACATAAGGCCATCACTTTTCTCATTTCAGATACCCCCAAGAAGTACATGACTTATGACATCATACACCGGTCTCAATTTTAGATGTGCAGAAGTAGCAAGTATTTTTTTTAGCAACAGCTTTCAATTCAGTAGGACATCCGGATAACATGGTGCCATGAAAACATCATTCAACTACACTAAGTTTTGTGTTTTTCTATTCTCCTGCGCGTCCCTTTTGCAATGTTCTGGCAGCAGCAGCAGCGCCAGCAATCTCGCGGCATGCCAGAAGGTCTCAAACGCCACACCAGTGGCGACTCCTCAGGCAACTCCCGGCGCAGCAACTGGCACCACAGCGACGGCGCCGGTAGGTAGAGAATATTTCAACATCATCCCCGACCAACATGCCGCAGAATATTTCATCGGGCTCTCCATTGGCGGTCAGAATGTATCCGTTGTGGCTGATACCGGAAGCTCCAATCTTATTCTTACTGAAGGCTATTCACCTGGAGCAACGGCGACAAATGTTGGGCGCTCTTTCCCTGTCGCTTACGGCTCTGGTAACGGCATTGCCACTGAATATTCTGACCAAACAAAAATTAGCTGCGATACCATCCCATCCTCTGCCACTTTTGGTGTGCTCACACAAAACAACAACTTGCCCAATATTTTGGGCCTCGGCTATGCCAGCCTGGCTTCGCCACCAGATGCACCGCTCGTGCCATTTTTTGATCAGATCGTAAAAGAGCGCACTGGCATCGGTAACATTTTCACCATGACGCTATGCGGCGCCAAAAGTGGTAGCACGGTGCTTTTAGGAAGCACCGACGCCAGAGTAACCGGCCAAATCAATTATGTTCCCGTCATCAAACAAGGCTATTACGTGGTAAAGGCGATGAATGCACAGGTCGTTGGCTGGGCACTGCAAGGAAGTAGTTGGGTATCTAGCCCGGGAACAACCACCAATATCGGAGAATTTCCCAGCGACGCCGGCGCGGGATCGGGTTTGGTGACCATCGTCGACAGTGGGACAACTCTGAACATTTTGCCTTACTCCATTTTTGAAAGCGCGGCGGCTATCATGAGAGCTGTCAATGACGCTAAGGGCCTTCTCATTCCGGATAGCTACTGGATAGATGAGCCCGGCAAAAATCACATGTTATTGTCGTTGTCGGCCGATCAAATAGCTGCGTTTCCGATTATTCAAATTGTGTTATCCGACGTGGCAGGCAACCCTTTACCTCTTAGCATGGCGCCAAGTACCTATTTTAAGGAGCTCGGTTTTGGAAGCGGAAACCGCATATTCGGATTTGCCCATGCACAGGGTCTGAACATTCTTGGCCAGGTGTTTATGGAGAATTTCTCCGTGCAGTTTGACAAAACCAACAACCGGGTTGGTTTTGGACCAAACACAGCGATATGTCAGTAATGGCCTATCTCTCAATCCACAGTCGCGCGTCGTAGAAATGCAGTCTCGCGACTGTTCCTTCGCGCTGCAAATCCGTCAGCACTTCTTGTGACTTGCCACCCTCCGTCACAATAAGCCTCACCTTAGCCCCGCGCGCAGGCCTTCCCTCGACCCGAATTCGGGTCATGTCGTCATGTCCATCGCCTATTCTCTTGGTAGCGCTTGCCAATATTCTCGACATACCACCCAGCTTCTCCCAAAGCTCAACCACGACGACGTTGGCAGCCAGTCTCGGCGCTGAAGACAACACAATTTCGCCCTTGACCAAGTTTCCTTCCTGGAAAAATTGCTGAGAAGACACCTGCAAAATTGGCTGTGTCGATGACACCAACTCCTCGGTAAGTGCAACTTCCACACGTCGCGCCCTGTTCAAGTCTAAGCTATCATCGAAAAAACAACTCATCCCCTCGCGCAGCTCAGCTATAGGTTTTGATAATCGAATAAAGTTGCCTTCACCAAAATCCAATCGCGTCGCTTGTTCCCTCGACTTGCTCAAGTGCTGAAGAAATGCATAGCCATCACCACTTGCTTGGTATCGCCACCCTGCAGGTTGAATTTTCGGGTCACAGATGGGCAAATTGAGTCGGCGATCGCCCGCATCATCGTCACGGCTCTGCATCCTCTCGACTTCCATATTTGCCTCTCTCTGAATATCCCGGAGATGAATTTTGTATTGCTTCTTGATCACCTCTCGCACACGCCCTTCGGGCAAATCAATTCGCTGAGGTTCATCAGCAAAGCTCGGAAGCGAAATCAATATGGCAGCAAGCATGACGAAACGCATAAACTGCTCCAAAGAGGCTTTTCAACCTCAACCACTTAGCCGTCGCACTTATTCAAATCGAGCGCATTGTCAACGCAATCTCGGGCTTAAATCCAGCACAGTCGAGGATCGACATCTCGCACTCCGCTTGCATACGGGCATCGTCTTCACCTCGTTCGTGGTCCAATCCGAGAAGATGCAATATCCCGTGCGCAGTTAATACAGCGATCTCCTCTTTGAGAGAATGGCCAAGCTCTTTCGCTTGCGCCTTTGCTTTTTCGACGCAAATCACGACGTCACCGAGAACATTTTCTGCGCCGGGAAAGACGTCTCCATCTTGGACTGCAAAAGAAAGCACATCGGTCACAGCATCTTTGCCGCGCCATTTGTGATTCAGCAGTTGCATTTCTCGAGGAGAAACCAACGCAACCGAAAGATAAGCGTCTCCGAGAGCAGCTGCCTTAGTCACACGCTTAACCGCCTTTAAAACACCTTCTCGCTTCTTTTCACCGACTTCTTCTGCACCACAAATCTGCAAATTAACCTTGTGCTTTTTCATAGGCCCTCACCATGCTCTGCACCAAAGGATGACGCACAACATCATGTTGTGACAGCTCGCACAATGCCACACCCTCCACGTCGCGCAAGATGCGAACCGCTTGCATAAGTCCGGAGCTTGCTCGGGGTGGTAAATCAATTTGCGTCACGTCGCCAATCACCACCATCTTGCTACCAAAACCAAGGCGTGTGAGAAACATTTTGATTTGCTCCGGCGTGGTGTTTTGCGCTTCATCGAGAATGATAAACGCGTCATTTAACGTACGCCCGCGCATAAACGCGAGTGGTGCCACCTCGATCACACCGTGGGCGACAAGCTCTTCGGCACGCTCGCTCCCGAGCAGATCAAACATGGCGTCGTAAAGCGGACGCAAGTAAGGCAGAACTTTCTCTTCCATGTTACCCGGTAGAAAACCAAGATGCTCCCCAGCCTCGACGGCAGGGCGTGTTAAAATCAGCCGTGAGACTTTCTCCGCGAGCAGGTCGGCGATAGCGAGCGTCATGGCGAGGTAAGTCTTGCCTGTCCCTGCTGGGCCAATGCCGAACACCACATCGTGATCACGAATGCTCTGCACAAACGCGCGTTGCCCGGGCCCTTTGGGACTCACATGGCGACCGCTCTTGGTGCGAAAAATCGTGTCGGAAAATAAATCATAGAGATTCGCATTTTCGTTTTCTTTCAATACATCCAGGGCAACGACCAAGTCTGGTCCGGTAAACTCTCTGCCTTTTGCAGCAAGTTTATTGAGCTGCTGAAAGAGCTTGAGGGCGATCTCAACCCCCTTTTTTGGTCCGCCCATATGCAACGTGCGACCGCGAGCACCGACACGAATATGCAAGCACTCGGCGACTGTGCGTAGGTTATTATGCTGCAAACCACTTAGGCGCTCGAGTGTTGCTTCGTCATAGAGTTCCAGCGCCTGTTCAAACTCTGGCTGCGATTTCGCGCGCTTACGTTGCATCGGCACTCCTTTTTTGTGTTGATAACAAAATCCATTGACAAAAGCGATGGCTCAGGCAAAATGGCTTGCTCAACTTTTGGATTGAAAATGTTTTTGTCAGCTATCATGGTTCGTCTAATTAGCAAACGTATTGTCCCCGGGAGGGAGGCAGGCGCATAGCTAAAGTAATTTCGTTAGCACCAAGAAGCCTCGCATCCCCTGAAAGGAAGCGGGGCTTTTTTGTTTTTGGAGTTGAAAATGGGAAAGCACGTTCAATTAGTGATGTTCAGCTTGAGTTTGTTGATACTCATGGCAGCTGATGGTTGTGGGAGTTGCGCGAATGAGCAGCAGGCGCAAGCGCCGTTTCAGCCAGAGGCGCAATCTGTCCCAGCGACAGAAAAGTCACCCGCGTATGACTACGCAAAAATTGCCCTCGAAGGAAGCAAGGCACCCGTCGGCCTTACGGCGCGAGCGTTATCCAATTGGATGATTCCAAAACCTGCGGCAATACTAGGGACAGCTCAACGGCATGAATATTTGCAACCGACCCTTGATTGGGTTCTCGCTTACCTCCTTACGCCGGGGGACAATCTAACAGGTGGTGCCCTCTTGGCAGGCGCAACTGCGATTAGTCTGGCTAATGGGACCAATCCAAGCACCTTTGTATCTGTGGGCCTAAGCAAGCTACAAGGAGCTTTGAAAGAAAAACTTCGGCCAAATGTTCCAGATTTTGTTCCGAAGAGCTTTCACAACGCTGCGGTACATTCGGTCGCTCCAGTACTTGAGTTTGCGACATTCGCTGCCTATTATTTGGCGACGGGAAAATCGGATCATCAGCTCTTCCGAGCGATTGGAAAAAAATCTGTCTATGCTGCTGTCGACGGCATTGAAGCATCTTTAGAAGATACCGTTCGAGCGACACATGGTGATTCGAAATGGCTGACACCGGCAACGCATCTATTTACCGCCACCGTGCTTGCAGGCCTTTGCTACAACCTGCCCGCTGGCAAGGCAGTCTGGAACACCACTTCCGAGATTCTCACAGAAATGGCTGCCTATCATGCAGCAAATGCTGTCTATGCATCGCTTAACACAACTGATCTAAAGGGAACGCCATTAATGCCACTCTTGCAAGGCGGCTTGGCGTTAGCGTCATCGACGCCATGGGCATGGCCATTGATACAGAAGCTTCCCATCCGAAATCCTGGCGATGCAGCTGTGGGATTTTGGCTTGCGGGGTATTTGCCTGCCGTAGAAGCGCTGATGAGCGTACCAGGCGCGATCTATCAGAGATGGGCTGGAGCGCAAATCTAGATGCATAACACCACTTGAGGAATCCTGCTGATATTAGGCGTATTACATAGCTCCCAACTCGCCAGCAAATCTGGCCTCGCCAACGAATCAAACACAAACACCGCGTGTCTCTGACGAGGAAGCTGCACGCATCGCGAGAGCTTTGCATAATCATCGTTACAGAGCGTTTACCGATAGCAAGAACCCGCGCTATTGATTCTCAATGCGCCTCGGCCCACGAATGGCCGATGCCTCCCTCAACGGCGATGGGCACCGAAAGCTTGGTGGTGTGACACATGATGTGCTCCACCAACTTTTGCGCCTCGACGCCCTCAGCGCGCGGCGCTTCGAGCAAAAGCTCATCGTGCACCTGTAGCAACATGCGCACGCGCGGCATGTCTTGCTGCAATCTCTTATCGACCTCAATCATCGCGAACTTAATAATGTCTGCCGCCGTCCCTTGAATCGGCGTATTGATCGCCATGCGTTCAGCGCGCTGCACCAACATCCGATTCTGCGACGAGAGCTCAACAAGTTTTCGTCTCCGACCAAATATCGTTCGCACTTCCTTCTCTGCGCGCGCAGTTTCTAACATCGTCTTCTGCCAGTTATAAACCCCCGCATAGCGCTCATAGTAGCGATGCAAATAATCGGTTGCTTGCTTACGAGAAATCCCCATCGTCTGACTGAGTTTGTGCACGCCCATGCCATAGATGAGGCCAAAGTTAATGGTCTTCGCCTGATTGCGCTGCTCTTTGGTCACTTTGTCGAGTAGAACAGAGAAAATCTCGCTCGCGGTGCGCTGGTGCACATCCTCGCCGCGCGTAAATGCATCGAGCATGACCTGATCTTGTGCCACATGCGCTAGAATGCGCAACTCGATTTGCGAGTAGTCAAGCGACACTAGTACATTGCCCTCCTCGGCCACAAACGCCTCGCGAATACGGCGCCCCTCTGGGCTGCGAATGGGAATGTTTTGCAAATTAGGATCACTCGATGAGAGTCTGCCTGTCGCAGCAACAGCTTGATTGAAACTGGTATGCACGCGCCCGGTTTCGGGGTTTACCAGCTTGGGCAACGCATCCACGTAAGTGCCCTTGAGCTTCGACAACAAACGGTGCTCGAGTAACAGCTTGGGCAGCGGATGCAACAAGGCAAGCTCTTCGAGCACGTCTGCGTCAGTAGACTGCCCTGTCTTGGTCTTTCTGACCGGGTCGAGCCCGAGCTTGCCAAACAGCACATCCCCAACTTGCTTCGGGCTGGCTAAATTAAATTGCATGCCAGCCATCTCTTGCGCTTCCTTCTCAAGATGACGCAATTTGGCTTCGAACTCGGTGCTCATGAGCCCAAGTTGTTGCGTGTCAATTTTGACACCTACTTGTTCCATTCGACAAAGCACTTCTTCGAGGGGGAGTTCGAGATCGTGATAGAGCGATTCGAGCTTCTCTTCCTTCAGACGAGGCTCGAGAATGTTTGCTAAGCGAAAGGCTACATCGGAGTCTTCAGCTGAGTAAGCCACGGCTTGTGCGAGTGGAACGGCAGAGAACAGAATCTTGTCGCGACCGGATCCACATACATCAGCGTAGGTGATATTGTCGTGATACAAATATTGGCGGGAGAGTTCGTCGAGATTGTGACGCGCGGTGTCTGCCTCGAGTAGGTAGCTTGCGAGCATTGGGTCGCCACCGATGTGAAACGGAGCAAAACCTGCGCGCATGAGTACCTCGCGATCGAATTTGGCATTTTGGGCGATGATTTGGCGATGTGGATCGAGAAGTAGCGGGTTTAAAGCGGCTCGCACCTCGTCGACAGTGAGCTGCTCTGGCACTGCTTCTTTGGTGTGCCCGAGGGGGATGTAGGCGGATTCGCCGATGGCCCAGCTCAAAGAGATGCCGACCAGGTTGGCGCGAATGGCATCGATGGAATCAGTTTCGGTGTCGATGGCAAGTTGAGTTGATTTGGCGACTGCAGCGATGACGTCACTAAGCTGAGAGGAATTGATCACCGCAACATATTTGCTCCGGTCGATCTCCCTCTCCCGCCCAGCGGGAGAGGGATTAAGGGTGAGGGTGGACGTCGCGGTACTTCCTCCACCCTCACCCTGCCCTCTCCCGCCCTGCGGGAGAGGGTTCTGCAGCAGCCGCTTAAAATCAAGCTCGTGAAACAGCGCCTGCAGCTCCTGTTCCCTTGGCCCCGAATAGCGCAAATCCTCAATCTCCACCCCAACCGGTGCGTTGCAATCAATCGTCACCAACTTCTTACTCAATCTCGCCAAATCCGAATCATTCAGCAATTTCTCCCGCCGCGACTTCTGCTTCATGAGCGGCGCCGCATTCAAAATCGACTCGAGCGACCCATATTCCTTCACCAACTCCGCCGCCGTCTTCTCCCCAATTCCGCGCACCCCGGGAACATTATCCGACGTATCCCCCGCCAACGCCAACACATCCACCACGCGATCAGGAGGCACGCCAAATTTGGCAATCACTTGCTGCGAATCCACAAACAACTCAGTCCCATTCTTTTCCGCACGCAACTCATCGAGCAACCAAATGTCGCCATTCACCAATTGCATAAAATCTTTATCGCCCGTCACAATCACGACCTGCCGACCTGCAGCATGGGCTTTGCGTGCCAAGGTCCCAATCAAATCATCGGCTTCAAATCCAGGCTTGATCAGCGTCTGCATACCAAACGCTTCCGACATGCGATGAATCAACGCAAACTGCGGCACCAAATCTTCCGGCGGTGGTGGGCGATTCGCTTTGTACGCGCTGTACATTTCATGCCGAAAAGTACGCTCTTTGGTATCGAACGCGATGGCCACATACCGAGGCTGATGCGCGCGCAGCAGCTTGAGCAGCATGGTGGTGAAGCCATAAACTGCGTTGGTGGGAACACCTTTACTCGAGGTCAAAGGCCGGATGGCATAATACGCGCGGAAAATGTAGCCTGAGCCGTCGATCAGATAAACGGCATCATCTCGTAATTGCGGCAGATTGGTCATCATAAAAACCTTGCTTGAACAGTTTCACGGCAGACGCTACTAAACCGTTAGGATTTTAGAAAGGGCACCCAGTGAATCATTACGAGGCGTTTGCACTGACTATCGCATCAGCGCTGCCACTCCCAGAGCTTGCAGCATGCTCTGAACGAAAGCCAGACGTTCGCATTGGGTTTGCAATGATTGCAGACGAAGACAGACATAGTGGCCTCGCTCAAGTCTTTTTGTCCATTCCAGGGATTGCTCGGTTTCTTATCAGAAATGGCACTGAAGTCATCATTGAGGCGGACGACAAAGCAAGTGAAGCAGATATTCGCCTTTTTGTGCTCGGCTCTGCGATGGGAGCCATTTTGCAACAACGTGGCCAATTGGTTTTACATGGCAATGCTGTCGAGATTGATCAACAATGTGTGACGTTTGTGGGTCCGTCTGGCAGTGGTAAAAGCACTTTGGCGTTTGCCTTTCAGAGCCAAGGATTTCGCATTCTGGCCGACGATGTCTGCGCTGTTTCATTGACAGACCCATTGCACCCAAGGGTGGTGCCAAGCTTCGCACAGATAAAGCTTTGGGAAGACTCCGCGCAGGCGCTCGGGGAAAGTACATTGACAAAGCAGCGCATCCACAATCGATTCAACAAATTTGCTTTCCCCTCGCTCTCGCATTTTGCACCGCTGCCTCTGCCATTGTCCCGGGTGTATGTGCTCAATCCCTGCGACAAACCAGGGTTCTCTGTTGAGACCCTGATGGGACATCACAAGTTTATCGCGCTTCATGGCAATACCTATCGTCCGCAATTTCTATGCACCAGCAGGCAAAAAGAAGAGCATTTGGCGCAATGTGCCCTCGTGGCAAAAAGTGTGACGGTGAAGAGAATCAGCAGGCCAAAAGAACCCTTTTTAATTAGGGAACTGACACAGTTCTTACTGCAGGATATCCAAATACAGCCTAGGAGCGTGATGCATGAAGCAGATTATCAGGTCCAGTGATTTGATCACCAGCGACATGGACGATGAGTTGGTCATGCTGAGTATCAATAGTGGAAAATATCATGCCATAAATGCAGTGGGGAAACGCATTTGGCAACTCTTAGAAAGGCCTATGAATCTACCGCAATTATGCGAGGCGTTGTCATCGGAATTTGACGTCGATGCTAAGCGTTGCACGGAAGAAACAGCTGGTTTTGTGGCACAGCTCTTTACACATAACCTGGTGAAGTATCATGATGATGCGTCGATGGCTTCAACTTGAGGCTGTGATGAGCTTGGCAGTGGCGCAACTGGCACTTTATGTGGTGCCATTTCGGGTTATTGCAGGATATTTTGGGAAAACCTTGCCGGGAAATCCCCCTGCCCCCTTTTCCAAAGGGGGAAATGTGGATCCCATCGTTTTGGGGATTGGCACGGCGATCGGATCAATGGCGAGGCGGCTGCCTTGGAAGCCGAAGTGTTTGGCGCAGGCCATTGCGGGGAAAATCATGTTGAAGCGCAGATATATTCCAAGTGCGCTTTACTTGGGTGTTCGAAAAGAAGCAGATCGCAGTCTTGCTGCACATGCATGGCTTCGGAGTGGCGATATTATTCTCACGGGTAACTACCAACTCGATACGTATACGGTCCTATCAGCGTTTATTGGATGACTCTATGAGTGCAATATGTGGCATCGTTGGCATACACGAGCCCCTCGCTCACGATGAAATCCGACATATGCTCAGCAACTTGGTGGCCTATGCCCCAGATCGTATCGGGTTCTTCGCTGGCGATAGCATCCAGCTTGGTCAAGTACAACGCTTCAACACACCTGAGTCTTTGTCTGAAGTGTTGCCACTCGAGGACGAAATTGCCGGCCCGGTGATTGTTGCGGACGTGCGACTAGACAATCGTGAGGAACTATTTGCTGCGTTAGGGATCCCAACATCCGAGCACCGCACAATGCCAGACAGCAAACTGATTCTGCTCGCCTATCAAAAGTGGGGCAAGCTTTGCCCATCACATTTGCTCGGCGATTTTATCTTTGCGATTTGGGACAAACGCATGCGAAAGTTGTTCTGCGCGCGTGACCATTTCGGACAGCGGGTTCTGTATTACACCCAATGCAACGGCGGATTTTACTTCGCCAGCGTCGCCAAGGGCATCACCACGCTACCGATGTTGAAGCGAGAGCTCAACGAGCAAAAACTAGCCGATTTTCTGGTGCTCATGGCTCCCGATCCCGAAGAGACTTTTTTCTTGAGCGTCAAGCGCTTACCAGCTGCACATCTCATGGAGGTCACGTCTGCGGGCGTTCATGTAGAGCGCTACTGGTCTTATTCCAGGACGGAAATCCATCACCGATCGGAGGCCGAGTGTCTCGAGGAATTTCGCGCGCTCTTCGCGGAGGCGGTCAGATGTCGCCTGCGCAGCAGCTATCCGCTGGGCTCCCATCTGAGCGGCGGCCTCGATTCGTCGTCGACCACTGCAATGGCAGCCACAATTCTCAAACAACAGGGGCAAGTTCTCACATCGTTTGGCTCAGTACCACCGCAAAATTTGGTCTGGCAAAACAGGCCCGGGTGGCGCAATAACGATAGCGACTACATGTATAGCGTGCAGCGCCAGCATCCGAATATCGATTTAGCACTCGTACAAGATCACCATAAGACCACTTTTTCTGATATTGACCGCTTCCATGCCTTCACCGACGTCCCATTTTTGAATCCCTGCAATCGCACTTGGGTGGAAACGATTTTAGAGAATGCGCAGCATAAAAATATTCGCACCATGCTAACTGGGGCAATGGGCAATATGACCATCTCGTGGCGCGGCATTGCTTCGCCGACCATAGGCACGAGTGTGCGCTCGGCCGCGAAAAAAGCACGCACGTGGTGGCGAAGGCGCGTGCTCGGTCAATCTCCTTGGTCTCACTATTCGGGCATTCACCCAATCTTCGCACGTCAGATGAAATTGCAAAGCCGCTTCACCACACACAGCTTTCTTTCGTGTGAAGACCCACGGGAGTGGCAGTTATGTCGTGGCGCTATTCACGACACCATGAGCGCCTATAATGCACAGCGCGCGATTTTCGGGGTGGAATACCGCGACCCGTCACATGACAAACGCATTGTAGAATTCTGCTTGTCCTTGCCACAAAATCGATTTTGCGATGGCAAACAAACACGCCTGCTCATCCGTCGTGCCATGGAGAACATATTGCCCAGAGATGTTCAGTGGCGATGGGATAATGGCGGGCAAGCAGCTGACTGGATGCATCGGCTTTTTGCAACGCGTGATCAAATGGGTGAGCAGCTTGAGGATTTTTCTCATTCGTCCTTGAAACACTATCTTGACATCGGTAAACTGGGCAGGATTCTTAAAAACTGCCCGCATCCTGAAGTTGCATCGTTCAAAGATGAGCTGGTTTATCGCTACTTGCTGCAGCGCAGCATTTTTGTTGGACATTTTGCGAGGAGCATTCATGGAAGAAAAACAGACAAACAAGGCGCGCTGGGAAGAGCCGGTCTTGTATCCGGAATGCAATGTTAACCAAGAAACAGAAAACGCCGTGTCTGCTGGCGGCGACATTGGACTCCTCGCTTCCTGATTTCGTGGCAGCTTTAAGCAAATTCTCGAGCCCAAGACTTCTGCTCGCAACTGGCTTCATGGTCCTGCAAGGACTCTTTGAAAACGCCGGTCTCATGTTGCTTATCCCTCTTTTGCATGTCGCGGGCGTCGATATCGGAGCTGGCGGTGGAACCAGCGTGCAATTGCAACATTGGATGTCTTTAGTTGGATTGACACCAAGTCTCCCGCTCGTGATCACAATTTACGTGCTTGCCATCGGTGTCGTTTCGATGTTGAAACTGCTCCAAGAAATGCAATGCAGCCGCCTGCAACAAGGATTCGCACAATGGCAGCGGGACCAGCTCTACCGCTCCCTCATTGCGTCTTCTTGGGCATTTTTTCGCAAAAACAAACTCTCCGATATCACCCGTGTCATGACGGCGGAGATCCAGCGCACCACCGCAATGACAAACCAACTCATGCAAATGCTCAGTTCTGGCATTTTGGCCGCAATTTACGCCGTCAGCCTCTTCCTCGCGTTTCCGAGTCTTTCTGCAATTGCTGTTGTTTGTGGCCTTAGCATCGTATTTGCACTGAAATGGCAAAACCGAGTGGCCCATACGAATGGCACCAAGGCTGTGGAAGGCTTGCGTTTATTTTATGGCGCTGTGATGGAGCAACTTTCTGGTTTAAAAACCATCAGGAGCTTTTCGCTCGAACAAGCGCAGACGGAACAGTTTTTATCCATCAGCGCGCATCTTGCCAGCAGACAGATTGGTGCCGACGATATTGCAGGTTTTGGGCGTCTCGTTTTTAATCTCTGCTCCGCAATCACCATTGCGGCAGCGTTTTATATCTCGTTTGTCTATTACCATCTATCGATTGCAAGCTTTGCTATCTTGCTGCTTATTCTTGCGCGGCTCTTGCCTAAAATTTCTACGGTTCAGCAATGTTATCAGATCATACAAAACCTTCTGCCGGCATATGGTGCCTTCGATAGTTTGCTTTGCCAAAGCAGCGCACATCGAGATGGATCGATGCAGGAAATTGGCGTTGCGCCTATCGGTGATATCACGCTCGATAACATCTCATTTCGGTATGATGATGCAGATGGCAAGCGTTTTGCCATCCATGACATTACGCTTGTGTTTCCGTCGAAGAAAACCACCGTAATCGTCGGAAAGTCGGGTTCTGGTAAAAGCACCGTCGCAGACCTTCTCGCGGGGATTGATAGCCCTCTTGCTGGACAAATTCATGTCGGTGGCGTGGTGCTCAATTCGACCAATCTCCATGCGTGGCGCAAGCAAGTTGGCTACGTCACGCAAGAGCCATTCTTTTTTCATGATACGATTCGGGCGAATTTGCTATGGGCAAAATCAGACGCTTCGGAAGATGAGCTGTGGCAGGCACTTCGAATGGCCTCAATCGATAGCTTCGTCACCCATTGCCCAGAGGGTCTCGAGACGATTGTCGGCGATCGGGGCGTGAGTCTGTCTGGCGGCGAACGGCAGCGCTTGGCGCTCGCGCGCGTCTTGCTACGCAATCCGCAAGTGCTCATTCTCGACGAGACACTCAGTGCACTCGATCCGCATCATAGTAGCCACATCGAACAAACCATTGCCAAGCTACATGGAACAGTGACGCTGGTGATTATCTCCCATCGGCTCCAATCTGCTGCCTATGCAGATCAAATCGTGGTGATGGATCATGGGAATGTCGTGGAGTGCGGCCAATGGGATACCTTGCGCATGTTACACGGTGGCTATTTCTCTAACATGCTGCGAGTGCGTGATGCAGTTGTAGCAAGTCCTCAGGTAGTGGTGCAGTGAAGACGACTGGTTGTCCGTTCGTAGGGTGTATAAAAGCCAGGCGCTCGGCGTGAAGCGCGTGGCGCTCCAGCAACATCGCGCTCGCCCGCACAGGTGTCGCTTTCAGATACTCAAGTGCGCGTGTGCCACCATAAAGCGTGTCATGCACAAGCGGGCGTCCAATGTCGGCGAGGTGCGCACGGATTTGGTGCGTACGCCCGGTCAATAGATTGACTTGTAGTTCGGTGATTCCGCCGGAGGATAGTAGGACGGTGAACTGCGAATGAGCCAGGCGAAGGTCGGAAATCTCCCTGAGTCCCCCTTTTTGAAAGTGGGAAATTTTGGTTGTGAAGCGTTTTCGATCTTTTGGATGGCGGTTGTGGCCGGTTTTGAGTTCGAAGGTTTCATCCTTGAAAATACCTACGCAAAACGCCCGATACGATTTCTCCACCTCGCGGGCCTTGAAGCTGCGCACCAGCGCTTGAAATGCCCGATCGTTTCGTGCGCAAACCATGACCCCCGATGTTTCTTTGTCGAGCCGATGCACCAAGCCCGGACGCTCGGTATCACCCACATGCATATCGGGGAAATGGTGAAGCAGCGCGTTTACCAAAGTGCCTTCGCGATGCCCCGCTCCCGGATGCACCACCAACCCCGCGGGCTTATTGATCACAACAATATCGCGATCTTCATAGAGCACATCGAGCGGCATATCCTCGGCCGTCAAATGTGACGCCTTCGGTTCGGGAATGTCGATGTCGATGCGTTCATCGCCATGATATTTATAGGAAGTCTTGACCTGCCGCCCATTCACCCGAATGTGTCCGCTCTCGATCAGCGCTTGCACCCGCGCACGCGATACCTCGGGATGCTTCTGCGCTATAAAAAGATCGAGACGCATTTCCGTCTTCATGACCAAATAGCTGAGGGGATTTCGTCGCCTTTGGCTTTAAAAATCAAATCCACCAGGGCCCGCTCAAAAAAATTGGAGCGTTCATAGAGTGCAGGTGCGACGCGCGTCTGGTAAAGTTTTTTCCCTTGCGCGATGGGCTCGGCGATTTCCTCAAACAACGTATCTTCTTGAATGCCACGCACGATTTTCTCTTCATTGTAAAGCGCAATATCCGAAGCAATGGCACGTGCCAAACGGTTGGCCAGCTCTGGCGATGTGATGGCTTGTATCATAGGCCAATAGAGTGTCAAAAGCCGGTTGCAAAATCAAGGTACTTCCTGATAACTTTACATCATGACCAAATATTGCCCAATCTGCGAGTCCGAGTATCAAAACTCTATATCTGTTTGCCCTGACGATGGCGGCAAGCTATCCGCCCATCCTGTGCGCAAAAAGCTTGAAGCATCAGCCACTGACATTTATGCTGCTGCGGGCGAGATTGAAGCAGAGTGCATTGTCGCTTTCTTACAAGATATCGGGATTGTCGCAGATAAATACCAGACGAACTTGCCACAGCTACCCTCCCCGGGAGATACACGCCACATCATTGCTGTACCGGTGCAATCGCAAGCAAAGGCGATTGACGCCATTAAGCATGCGCGCAAGGATGGCGTGATTTCTGACGAAGGCTCATTTCTTTAGCCATGGCAAAAACTCTAGGCAAAACAACCGATAAAGTTCTAGTCGGCAGCGTCGTTGGAACTGCAGTTCTCTATGCAGTGCCCGGCTTGCATATGGTGGCATATCCACTGCTCTTGCTCTCGACCCTCGCCCATGAGATGGGACATGGGCTGACAGCGATTTTGGTCGGTGCGCATTTTAATTCGTTTCAAATGTGGTCGAATGGCTCTGGCGTTGCTGCGTGGTCGGGAAACGTATCTCGCTTGTCGCTTGCACTGGTTGCAGCCGGTGGGCTCGTCGGGCCTGCTGTGGCGAGTGCGTGCTTTTTTGCTTTGGCAAAAAAAGCAGAGCTTGCGCGCTTGGCGCTGACCATTCTTGGTGTGCTGTTAATTGTCGCCGAGTTTTTAGTCATACGAAATAGCTTTGGATGGATCTTTGTCGGTATATTGGCGGCGATTTTTCTATACGTCGCGCAACAAAATAGCCCGTGGCTTGCGCAAACGACGCTGGTATTTTTGGCGATGCAACTTGCATTGAGTGTGTTTTCACGCATGGATTACCTGTTTACCAAAAGCGCGCAGACTTCGCAGGGGATGATGCCGTCCGACGTCGCGCAAATGGCGCATGCGCTGTTTTTGCCCTACTGGTTTTGGGGTGGTGTGTGTGCGGCTTTTAGCGTGGCGGTGCTCTTCTTGGGCATGCGGTTTTACCTGGGAAAATAGCCATTAGTGTATCCGCATGATCTCAACAATGTCTGACGTCGACACCCGACCGCAAGCGCCATTTTCTCCCACTCTCAAGATTTCTGGCTGGTCCGTGCGCTCCGAGGAGCTGCACAGGACATCCTCTACACGATAAGCAGACATTGTGATTCCAGGATAAAACTCTTCGAAACGCTCGTAAGTTCGTCTATCCACATACATTGTTCCATATCTCTTGAGAGCTTTTAGAAGTTTCCGCACAAATCGATGCTTTTCTCTGGCGTCCGTTATACTATCGATCGCATAATAAAGTGAGTTTGTAGCAATGATCATGTCGGCGGATTGTTCCACAAGAGGCAGCATTTCAAATGACGACGTAATCGCCAACGTATTACCTGGCAAACGGCTGGGAATGCTGGTCAACAATCTGCCAAGTGCCTGTACATAGGATTCCACCTCGTACGGAATACGATTGAAGTTTCTTTGGTGCCGGATAACACCATTTGCGTCGTCGAAGTTATATTCACTGACTGCCATCGCATCGCCTACGAATGCTTCCCGATCGACGATAACCAGTTGATCCTGCGTAAAAATACCCGCAGCCTCGTGCGCCATAGGGATCGAAACCCCGGAGGGTAGAAAGTTCAAGCCAGCGCCAAGAAGATAGATGCGCCGATTTCGCCTCTCTTCAGGAGCACGATTGCCTTCTCGTGACGTGATATGGCGCCATAAATGCGGATAGCGAAGAGCCCCTGTTGTTAAGCCATTTTCGTGAATCGTCAGATGTTGAATGCCCATCTGTAAACGTACATATTCTTCAGATAAAATGGCCTCTACCTGGGGATAAAAGTAGCCTTCTAATATGCCGATCACTCTGTGGTCGGCGTCTGCCAAGATAGCCGGAAATTGTGCCCACACTCTTTCAAAGCCATTGCTATATTCGCGGCCCACATAATGTCGCCAACGCTCTGGCCTGTCACCGACATTATCAAGTGCAACACGTGTGTCAGTCACAGCGAGACCATCGCGATCGAGCGACAATGCCCGCAAGCTGCTGCCAGCAAGAATGGGGATAACTCTGGTGTCGCTAAGACCATCGATGGCGATCAATTGATGGACAACTGGCCCAGCACCGGTCACGTGACTGAAGACATGTATTTCGCCCATGTTGACGAGAAGAAGTTGGTTTCTATAAAGAAACAGATCTCCGGCCGTTCTCGGTAATCTGGCAAGCTCAGTCAGCCGATAGGTGGCTGCATTGAAGTAGGGTGCATACACACGAATCAGCACGCTGGCAGTTTGAGTGCTGTAAAATAGGTAAATGCTCTCCGATGGATCCAGCGATGCGATTCGTTCGGAGTCAGCATCCATCGCTGGATCAATTGGCACCCGATCCAATATGTTGCCGTGCGAATAAGCATCAGTGGCTCCCCGCATTGCGGACGCAAATCGCTGAAAGTTCCGCCACCAACGTAGCGTTGCCGAACCCTGGGCGCGCTCCAAAAGAGCATATCCACCTCCACCAACGGGATGCAGCAATGCATTCACGCCGTTTCGAGCTTCGATGACGGGTGGTGGTGTTGCATGTATGTCATCCACCCGTTCAAAGTAGAGTGTTCGAGGCGGAGCATCTTGCAGGATGCGCACTGCATATGGGCGTCCATCAATCCTCCCATGCGTGCCTTGATCAAGCGCAACATGCCGAGGGTTTTGAAAATGATGAATCGCAGCGCCCATATAGCGATAGATCAAATCTATGAGGGGCAATAGGCGCAGCGCGCTATAAAGCACCTCTTCAAAAGGAAACCGTATGCGAGCTCCGCCCGAAGGCTGAGAAAGCATCGCAGTTGTCGGCGTTGCGAGCGCAATTGCGACGAAGAATGCAGTGTATCGCAGAACCTTCATTCACGACAACAAACCATCTTCGACGACGCAATCTTCCGAGGTTTCGCCATTCATCGCAGCCGCGTCAAAACGACAATCGCTACATCGGCACTCTCTGCCGTTTGAAACCCATCCACCAAAAACTGAAGGGGAAAGACACTCAAAAAATCCTCGTAGGCAACGTCAGCGACATAGAGCATTCCGTGTATCTTCAGAGGACGGCTATAAAAACGACTGCGACAGCCTTCACTTGCATAGCGTGCTATTGCGCCCTAACGCATGCGCGTCAAGCGGGCTATTAATTGGCCAAAACTGTTGCTATTCCGGCAAATTCGCCGGCAATTCGCCGGCGATGTTGCACGGATCAATAAAAAAACTACATGATTCTATACCGTTACTTGGACCAAGAGGCGCTGGGAAATCAACATGGATAAAACAACAAGCACGCACATAGAAGAAGAGGCAGGCTCCGGAGGAGTCTTAATTGCCAGCAGCCCAGGGAAAGCCTGCGCTTCGGCAATTAGAGCTCTTCCAGAGCTGTTGAAAGCAACTCTTGCGCACGACCATGGCATCCTGCGTAGTACGCTCAGACACTTAGGTAATTGCAGGCATCGCACTGACGACGCGCCCCTCTACCGAATACGCTTAATTCCAATCACTCCGACAGATGGAACATAGGGCTCATGGTCACTCAGATGTAAACGGTCACCTGGGTTTGTAGATGGATTTGGTAACAAGTAAGCAATTCGATAAATATTTCCGTCCATATGAAGTGGAATATCATTTGCACAATTCCTGCCGAGAATGATCGCGAGAACCATTGGATGGCTGGCATTTTGAATAGCGCGAGATACCTCGCTTGGATTGCTAAATACACTCATCAGCAAGGGCAGCGCTGTAACCTCCACATAGATAACACCGTTGACAGTCAAAGATCTCAGAACTTTTCTAACCAGTCTATCTCGTTCTTCAACTGTTCTAGCACTCCTGAGTGGATAGGACAGGGACATGATAGCAACCATGATATCGACACTATTGACTGGGATATCAGCCCGTTCAAAAGTGTCCGTGCGTACCGTAATCGATGCCAGAGATAACTGATTAGGAATACGAGCCATCAACGTCGTCATGCCACGTTGAAGATCATCTGCGCTGCGCATTGCGAGATGATAGGCGCCGAGGCCATTGGGATCTCTTCTTGCCATGATAGCGCCTGCCGGCAAGCTACTCATATCAAAATTGGGACGGTGAAGGATGACCCTCCATGCTGTCATGTAGTCGTACCGGCTGTACCTAAATGCGCCACCAACAATTGGCAGTTGATCGATAGATGTGATGCTATCGTCAGGAAAAATGCCCGCGAGCTGATGAAGTTCCGGGATAGAGACCCAATTTCTAGCGTGCCACATCAACGCCGACCCTAGTACATAGATGCTTCTTCCGCGCCTCTGCACAGCAGGCACTAACTCCTCGGTTTCCATCAGGTGAAGCAAAAAGTGGGGGTAGCGAAGAACGCCCGTAATCGGAGGCGGTGAGGACTCGCCGCGAATCGCCCTCAGAAGAATTTCTTGTTGGGCGAGACCGCCATCTGATTGCCCAGCAAGAGCAGCTAGAACGGGGTTCACGACGTTAGCTCTACGGGCAGCTTCTTCAAGTGCGCTACGCCCGTCTCTACGGGTGACAAGGCCGTCAAATAATCCGTCGTCGATGCGACCAGCGTTAGCGAGTAGTGCAAATAGGTAAGACATAACAACGATAATAGTTATTCGATTGGTAAGCACAATGAACTGTTCTTATCAGCACATGCACTAAATGTCTAGCAGGTGAATAGCATGGCCAAACCCTGGTATAAAAAGTTCTTCATCGCACTACTAATTGGCGGTAGCCTCATTTTTTCCATGGCCGCAGCAAAAAAAATTAAAATCCCACCGGCCCCTAAAGGCTTTACCGTAAAAGGCGATGCCAGCCAAGGCAAAGAACTATTCACTGCCAACTGCACTTTATGCCACGGTTCCCACGGCGATGGAAAAGGCCTCGGCGGAAGAGATCTCAATCCACCACCCACCGACTTTACCAATGCGAAAGACATGCGAGAGCGCTCCGACTGGCGCATGTTCCGCGTCATCACGGATGGTGGCGAGAAAACTGGTCTCTCTTCCCAGATGGCTTCCTATAAGAGCGTGCTCACCGAGCAAAACATCAAGGACATCATTCTCCATATTCGCACCTTGGCGAAAAAGGAGAAAGGAGGTTAAGGCGATGGCTAATTCTTGGTACAAACAACTTCTTGTCATGCTCGTCATCGGCAGCGGCCTTATTTGTTCTATGGCCGCAGTGTCCAAAACTAAAACACCACCTGCTCCTAAAGACTTTGTTGTAAAAGGTGATGCCAGCAAAGGCAAAGAACTATTCGACGCCAACTGTGCCCTGTGCCACGGTAGCCGCGGCGATGGCAAAGGCCTCGGTGGAAGAGATCTCAATCCACCACCACGCAATTTTACCAATGCAAAGGACATGCAAGAGCGCTCAGACTGGCGCCTTTTCCGCGTCATCACGGATGGTGGCGAAAAGAATGGACTCTCTTCCCAGATGGCGTCCTATAAGAACGTGCTCACTGAGCAGAACATCAAGGACATCATTCTCCACATTCGCACTTTTGCGAAATCGGAGAAACCAACCGCGCACTAAAAGACAAGATCACCATATAGTGTGCCTCTCCAGATGCGTGAACTGCCAGCAGCAGGCCGAAGATCTACACTGCCATCGAGGCCAATGCGAATATTGTCACGCACAAACCCTGAGAGCCCGGCAAAACCAGTGACTCGATTAGACGAGCCGTTGTTCGCCTGGACCCACTCCAATCTTCCGACGGGAAGCAAAAATGGGCGCCCCTTCAAATAGGTGACGTACATGAACTCGCCCGAAGCACCACAGTTCACATCTGCGCCCGATCCCTGCGGTGCATCGCCGGCAACCAACCCCAGCAACGTCAAAGCGTAATTACTAGAAGTGACGTTCATATCCAATCCGGTACGCCATAGAGAAAAATTTGTTGTCGTGCTAGCGCCAGCTGCAGGATTAACTGCAGGTACAGTCGCCTTCCCGCCTAAGCCAAAAGCCCCGATCTCGACGATCTCAGTCACATCAACTGCCACACGCGCTTGCGCTAGACTCGGATTCACAGCGACCATTCCACCAGGTGGAGCAGAAAGACCAGCCCTGTAATAAACAATTCCGGCACGACCATAAATACTCAAAAAAGGTGCCGCATCAGACATCGTCACACCGCTATCAAATCCGGAGGCAAGCAATATCCTCGGATGAATCGTGAGTGGTGTATCTGCGCTGGTGAGCGAAGGATAAGGATCTGTCGACATCACCGGCGCATAGCCGGCCACAACATTGATATAGGAAAGCGGGTGAAACCCAATTTTGGCGTTTATATCAAAACTGAATCCATTCTGCGTAAGGTCCGTCAAGTTAACCACGCTCGGGGCAGTGGCCTCGGCGATAATATTGAACGACCCATAGTCAAAGGTATTGCCCATCCCCATCAAAGCCACGTAGTTCACAGGGCTAAACTCATATTGCGCGCCCGATCCATCGGCGTTCGCCGGAACCACGTCTGCGGGCAAGCTTTGAACGCGAAATGCGAGAGGCAAATATTTTTCGAGAATGAGGCTGCCCGTTATTTTTTGATGCTGCTGCATGGATTCTTCGATCTGCCCATCTTCATTGGGAAACAGATAGCCACGTTCTTTAAAGAGCCGCCCTGTCTTATTGAGGTACGGTGGCGCTATGTGGCATGTCATGCAGTTCACATTAAACTTGCGAGCAAACGCTGGGATGGCGTTGGCTTGGCCTGCGGTTGCCAAGGATGAACGTGGCGGCAGAAGACCGGCGTCAGCCGAGAAACGCAAAGGGCAAGGAGGCGGAGCGAGCAAATTGAGCAGGCCCCCAAACGACATCAATATTGCGGCCGTACTAACGCCAAAACAAAGCTTGCGTCTAAAACTCATGTTCGCCTCGCTTCTTTGAGGAGTTCTGGAGCGCATTCTTATAGATTCTCGTCGACACTGTCTAGAATTTTTTTCCTTATTGCCTAATTTAGAGGTAGTTGACTATTTCTATCCATCAAATAGTCTACCGGCTCATCTATATGTTCTACATTGGCCCCCACCGCATTGATACGCCTTATTTGCTCGCCCCCATGGCCGGGGTCAGCGAAATGCCTTTCCGTGTGCTCGCGTTTGAGTTCGGCGCGGGGCTTGCCACCACTGAGCTTATTTCGGCCAAAGGGCTCTTTCATCGCAATCAGCGTACGCTGCAGTATTTGACGTACGACAAGGAAGTTGAGAAGCCTTACTCGCTACAACTTTTTGGTGGCGATGAGCCGGCAATGGCGGCAGCGGCGGTTGCTGCGATGGAAGCTGGGGCGCAAATCATCGATATCAACATGGGTTGCCCGGTGAAGAAAGTCACCAAGACTGGTGCAGGCTCGGCTTTATTGTGTGACCCGCAACGCGCGGCGTCATTGCTACGAGCGATGCGCAGTGCCATTGGCGATGCGGTGCCTATCACTGCCAAGATTCGTTCGGGTTGGGACGCCAATGCGATTAATTGCGTTGAGATGGCAAAGGCACTCGAAGACGCTGGCTGTGCAGCGCTGGCGATGCATGCACGTACGCGTGCACAAGGCTATAGCGGCAAAGCAGATTGGTCGCTGATTCGCATGGTGAAAGATTCCGTACGCATGCCAATCATTGGCAATGGCGATGTGGTCACCGTACAAGACGCACTCGATATGAAATCACAAACCGGCTGCGACGGCGTCATGATCGGCCGCGGCGCCCTAGGCAACCCCTGGATCTTCCAAGCCCTCGCCGAAGTCTCCCTCTCCCGCCCCGCGGGAGAGGGATTAAGGGTGAGGGTGGGCAACTCCCCGACGCCCGAAGAACGTCTTTCTGTCTTACTCCGACATCTACACGCCCACATTGAATTCCACGTGCAAATTTCAGGCACCACCCTCACCCTTAATCCCTCTCCCGCTGAGCGGGAGAGGGCAATCATGCGGGCGATTCACTCGTTTCGCCCGCATCTCGTATGGTATTCGCGCGGGCTCGTCGATGCGAGTCACTTCCGCGAGCGCATCATGCGCATCGATGGGATTGCCGCAGTGGAAGACGCGATTCATGAATTCTTTGGCAAGCAAGTAGACCGCGACATCAGTACGCCAGATGATTCTGATGGCATCGATTATCGACAGGCATTTGGCTAATCCCGCCACTGAAACACATCGCGGTCGATGTTATAAAGATAGTAAACATCGCGAAACGCTCTCGGAAAATCCTCATCGCGAAACACAACAAATTCTTTGCCGTTGAAATCTTTGCGAAGCCGCGGTGGTATTTCGATACCATAGAGATGCATTTCTTTTTCAAGAAATGGGTCAGCGAAACGTGGCAAAACGCCGTCATCAAACTGTACGTAAATACTGTTATCCCGCGTGTCCATTAGCTTCATAAATTCCTCTCTTAATCAAAGTCTCGCGATTTATCAGGCGTGCTTGTGCTAACGCTGGTACTGGCACTTGTTCCAACGCTGGTTCCGCTTTCGACGCTGGTGCTGACGCTTTCTTCGTTTGCCGGCTCTGCCGTCTCAGCCGCTGGTGGCTCGCGCCGACGTGCGGCGGCGCGTTTGCGCGCTGCGGCCTCCGCTCCTTTGTTCAGTAACCTTTGTGCCCGCTCGTATTTCTGCCACTCGGTCTCGCCTGGCACAGCCTTTGCCTTTCGCGCGGCAATGCGAAGCTGTTCCCTCATCCTAGCCCAATCTATCTCGCCATCTCGCACAGCTTCCTTGTAAATAAGCATAAGGTTGGAATCGCTGACTCGCGTCCACTCCGTGTTTGCCCCAATCGCCTGCTCAATGTGCGGTGCTGTCATGATGGCGTTCCACTGATTCAGCGACAGCCCTTCTTCCGCTGCAATTTTTGCGAGCTCGAGACGCATGCGATGCAGATTGCGCTTGTCGGGGCTCAGAGGTAGCAAAGCTGGATCCTGCGCTGCATAACGAGTCTGAGCTTGATCCAGTGCCGTCATCTGCTGATCGACATCGATTCCAGATAAGAGCTTACGTGTCTCGTCAGTCATTGGCCTTTCGAGTGGCGGCAGACAGTTGGCAAACATGTTGCGATGCATGTAGATGTCGGCCGCGCCGGGCAAGCTCAAGTCGTGGTCGATTGCGAATACTTGTCCCGTTGAAGTTCGCATCCCATTGCCAGGGTGACCATCGGTGTCGCCAATGATGAGTTTCAAAGACACCATTCTTTCGAGATCATGTCGCACAATTGTGTTCGGAGGATCGCTTGACCCCCTGTGATCAACTATCCTGAGATCCTCTGCCCTGATGTTGTTAAACGGCATCGCTCGGGGCACACAGTCTTGCACGAGCCCAAGTCTTCCATCCATAGATGCCATTGTGGCGTTCGGGACGGGAAGACCGAGCCCTGCTCCTAATTGAGCGGCGATAAAAGAATTGCGAAGCTCTTCTTGGCGAGAAATCGACTGACGATTTGCGTCGGTGTCATTAGCCAATGGCTTTGCCTTAAAGACAAGTGTGGGAGCGCCATCTGCTTCGGCCCGCATGAACTGCGCTCCGTTGATACCTTGTGAGGTGAGAGTGGGTCGCACACCGTTGGCAAGCGCAAGCCGCGCTCGCGTGATTTCTCTGCTCGTACGCAAATCAGCAGGTGTAGATCTGTCAAGCCCGTCGAGCAGCTTCGCGGGGTCTAACGCTTGCGCTTTTAACGTTTTTCTCATCTCAGCGTGACCCAAGACTTGTGGGCTACCTAGCCGGGTAAGATTTGCACGAATATCGACGAGCTCGAGCTCGATTTGCGCGCGAGCTTCTGGGGCTGCTGTTCGCCATGCGCTGAGGCGAGCCTCGTACTGCGCGACGTTTTGTCTAAATGCATCGACTGCCTTCTCGCGTAGTTGGTTGCGAACGTCGCTGCCTGCGCCGCGAAATACCCGGCGCGTTGGCTTTTGTGCAACCGCGTCTGCCCATGCTTTTACGAAGGCAGCGTCGCAGGTGTAGGCATTCACGCGCACCCCGTTCACGTCAAAAGATCCGGCAGAACTCCATTTGCCCATCGCTGCTTGCGCACGCTCCAAAGCAGCCCGAACTTGGCCCTGTTCAGCGAGGCGCGCCGCTTCTTCTTTTTTGGCCTGGAAATGCTTCGCGACCAGGCCTGCATCTGGGCGAGGAGGCACCTTAGGCGGGGATTTCCGCACGGCGATGTCTGGAGCTCCGGGACTTCGTGGAACAGACTCCGGTGGAGGTTCAAACTCGATCGCAAGCTGCGTGACTCTCCCAGGCAATGCCTGAACCACCGCAGCGCTGGAAGCACGGTTGTAAGCATCCACCAAGTTCTGGAAGTCTTTCCACAGCTTATCTTTTTGTTGCGGAGTCATCTCGCCATCGAGATGCCTTCCACTCTCAGGATAAATCCGAGATCGCACGACGCGAACAGCATTGAGAATCTGCCGGTCCGTGGCATTTTCGGGAAGAGCAAGCCTCATTCTGCCAGCAGCAAGCCTGCGCATTTCGGCCATCAGATCCTGCCTGGCTTGTGGCGCCAAAGGACCTCCGCTGTCGACGGCGAGGAGCTGCCGGTCGCCAGGCGGTGATTTTCCTTCGCGCAGATGAGCTCGCGCGCTCTCCTGTTCCGCGTGCAACGCATCGGCACGATCAACCTGACGCATCACATCATTGACACCGTCCAACTCAGTTCGCAACCTCACTTCCTCGGCATTGATTTGATTCCGCAAGTCACGTTGTTCCTCTTCCAGCGAGGTGCGCTCCCCTGGTAACCTCGCCGCAGTTGCGGTCAGCGCTCCTAGTTCGACTTCCAGCCGATTTCTCTCCTTGTGGTATTCTGCGTTGTTGAAAATCCAGCTCATCGTGCCCCAAGAATTTCGCTCGGTGGTCTTTTCCAGAATTTGCGCTGTTGTCCTTCGACTCTCCTCTGCATTCTCCTGCAGCCTCGCTGGCATTTGGTTAAATCGTTTCACGAGGTCATTCATTGTCGTCGCATCAAGACTCACCCTCTCCAGTATGTGCGGGTCTTTTGGGTGTAGCATGCGCGCAGTACCCGGTCTTGGCTCAGGTGCACGTGCGTCGTGTGGTGCATGCGGCGGGGGTGCAGCAGGTGCTGCATGTTTCGACGCAACTGGCACTTCGACATGCTGGCCAGGACCGCGCGTTTTCATCAATCTTCCCACCGAAAGACATTGCGGTCGACGTGATAGAGATAATAGACGTCCCGAAATGCCCGAGGAAAGTCATCGTCCTCGAGCATGACGATCTGCTTGCCATCGAATTCCTCGCGATACTTTGGCGGAATCTCGATGCCATAGAGTTGCATTTCTTTTTCGAGAAATGCGTCAGCAAAGTAAGGCGATTTTCCATCGTCGAACTCTATGTAGACACTGTTGTTTTCACTATCAATTAGCTTCATTAGATACCTGCCCTGGCAAATTCACCCCAATCTCCCCCGCATAATGGGTGAGCCGCGTCACACTCGCCTGCACCTGCTTCCGCTCTGCCGTCAACGCATCATGCTCCTGCTGCTCCGCCTCGGATAGCTCCGGCTTGCCCGCCAATTGTGCCAAGTGCTTATCGATTCCCTCGAGATGCTTCTTCGCCTCACCATGCGCCGTCAACACTCTCTGCTGCAAATACGCCCCGGCTTGCTTGCCATAAAACAGCTCACCACCGAGCGTGACTTGGGTGTTCGCGACAGACTTCGCTAAAATGCTCATCAGCTCCCGATGGTCAGCGACGCCATTTTCCGTTTGCAAATTGATATCCGCACTTTTCAATCGCTCCCAATTGTTTTGCTCTATCTTATTTAACCCCGGCACGCTGCTAAGACCTGCCACGGTGAAGGTGCTGCTCTTATGCCAGTCGTGGTTGATGTTTGCCGTGGCTTGGGCACTTGCCTTGGTGAATTTTTTCTCGGTGCGAAGTTGCAGCAGAAGACCTTGAAGCTTCTCCTCTCCAGCAACAGTCGACGTTGGCTTTGAAACAGCCGGCGCTGCTACCGCCGTGGCAGTTTTACTGGGCGGCGCACTTTCTTTAGCTGGTTTATTCGGTGGCGTGCGCGCGATGTGCGCCCCGCGCTGCTGCTGAACTGCTGTCTTGCTTGTCATGAATGATCCCCCCTGTCTATTCGCTATTCATCTCTGCAAAAAAACCATGCTTCGTCGATCCCGGAGTTCATCAGTGAGAAGTAAAAGTCTGGCGCGGTCAGCATACAACCTATAAGCTCTTTCGGACAAAAGCGCCCGGCGCAGCGTATCTCGAGATACTTCGTTGCCCGCCTCCAGTTCCTTAAATACGCGTTCCAATTCTGCCTTTTTTCTTTTCGATGTGTCGCTCGGGTTTGCTTCATTCTCGAGCGCTTGCCATTGCGAACCTACTGCATTTTGTAGCTGGAGCCTGCTCTGCTCCCTTTGCTTCGGGCTGCCTGGCATATCCTCATCTGGTCCTTCCACACCCAGGCGTTCCAATCGCTGTGCAACATCTCCGGCGCGTTTTGCAGGCATGGGATTCGATGCGCTCGATTCTGCATAGGCGTCGATCGCAACTGAGACGGCTCGACTTCTACGATCGATGTTTGCAATCTCGTCACTGTTTCTTTTAAGTGCACCTGGTATTTGACCAAGTGCTGCATCAACTTCCGCGTAAGAGCGCATTCGACTTGGCACAATCGCAAGCAGCCTTTGATCGCTCGGTGCGGTGCTGCGGCCGCTTCTCCTCGCATCGGCAGCTTCCTCGGCTTCTCGCGCTCGCATCATCATTTCGGCAACTTGGTGGCCAACCCTTTCGACATTGTCGATACCGCGCCGATACTCAGCAGCGGTGATCTTGCCATCCATATAAACCTTGCTGAGCGCTGCGTGAACTTCGTTGACCTGCTTACCCAATGCGACGAGTCCCTTCTCGTCTAAGGGATTCCCACGCCTGTGAGCACTCCCAATAAGCCTTTCATGCACATTGTTGAGAACCCAGTTGCCCTTCTCTATCGCAGTCCAATTGTGCCATTGTTCATAATGCTCTTCATGACTCTCGGGCTCCGCAAATGGGCGCGCTGTGAAGGAGTCTTGTTCAAAGCCCCTAACCACTAACAGATCGGGTCGCCACGCAGTTGGCTCGTTTCTGCCTGTGAGGCGGCTGAGCGAACCATCGCCCATTTTTTTGAGAACCTCGTCTGGTTTCGAAAAATCGAGTATGAGTGGCAATGCGTGCCTCGGCGTCTCGGGGGTCGCGACTTCACCCTTGCGTATGCGCGCAATCATTGCATCGTGTACGGCGGGGTCGTACCCATGAGGCATCAACTCAATGGCTTTTTTTTTCTGGTCTGCGAGGAAGGCAGGTTTAAAAAAATCATGGTTCGACAAGTCCGGATTTCTCAGCGTCGTATCGTGTGACGGTTCTGGGCTTCGCGGGCGTGCGAGTGTTGGCATTGGCTCTGGTCTGAAAAAGTGCGTTTCCACCGGGTTGCCGCCAGCAACATTGTCGAGCTCAACGTCACTCAACCGACGTGACTTATTCTTCTTCCCCATTAGAAAGTCCTTAGAAACTTAGCCCTCAAAGTCTGCAGCAGTTGCTCAATCGCGCTTTCAAGACGCGCAGCTCTCTCTTGCACTTCGTCGCGCACCCTCGCTTGCGCCTGGCGTGCCTTCAGCCCATCGAGCTCCGCGCGCATGGTTGCCAAGCGGCCTCGTTGATTATCGCCACCCCCGCCACTTCCGCCGTCTGCCGAGCGTCGAGTTGCTTGCACATCAAGCTGCCGAATCGCTGCTTCTTTGGCAGCTATTTCCTGTTCGAGGAGAACCGCTTCTTGTGCGGCGCGTTCTCTTAAAGTCAGAACATCTCGGGGCACTTGCTGAGCGATGCGCGTTTGTAATTCCTCTAAGCGCTTGATGCTCCGTCTTCCTTCTGCAGCGTTTCCATGCGAGAGTGAAGTTCTTGCATCATCAATGGCACCATCCGCAGTGTCTAGATCGGCGCGTAAAGCACGATCATCTGCTACGGCACGTGCGCGAGAAGATGTAGCTCTACGCGATGTTTCGGTGCGACGCTCGGCGGCGGGCTCAGCGCTACGCCATAACGCATCGTCTCGTTCGCGTTCTTGTGCGTGAAGCAACTGGTCACGTCTTTCGACGAGGCTTGCATGCTGCTCTACCAAAGTTTGATACAGCTCTAGGTTCGCCACCGTTTGGCCAGGCCTGTCGTACTTGCGTAGCTCCTTCTCGGACTCGGCAATTTGTTTGTTCACTGTTAGCAGCTCCGCCGAGCGAGCCGCGACAGCTTCGGCAGGTGTGCCGAATGCTTCTCGCGGAGCGACAGCGTCCGTTCCGGTCCGACCAAGGACTGGAGCCTGTGCATCCCTAGCGGCTTGCGCCGGTCTGCCTTCCGCTGCAGCGTTCGTTCTTGCGAGTGCCGTGAGGTCTTTTAAGCCGTTCACAAGATCAGTTCTCGCGGCCCGTGCTTCCGGGGAACTGTGTGTCATGACGAGCCTTAAATGTGTGATGAGTCGTTCTCTCTCCGCCGGAATATCTTTCGGCTTTATTTCTCCATTAGCGAGTCTACGCCTGAAGTCGCTCAGGGCAGTCGCAGCCCCACTTAGATGCTCCGAGATTGTTGGTTCAACAAAATGCGTTTGTGGGTGCTCTACTCGAGGATGTTCCACCCCGGGATGCTCTCCCGATCGCGGAGCTGTGCGCGGCGCCTGCTCGTGGCGAATAGCGAACTCAGCCGCATTCTCGTGCGGCAACTCCGGCATATGCAAGCTTGGTGGAGGTGACGTTACTCTGTCTGGGCGCTGCAGATGCGGTGGTGGTGGCGGTGGAGCTCGACGTGGCGTAAGCGGTGCGCGTTCGCTCTCTGGCGCTCGAGGCGGCTCGATCTCATGCCTCACATGCGGCCCTGAAACAGCGCCTTCACCTGCTGCCACTTGAGAAAGTTGTTGTTCTGAGAGTTGTTCCCACTTTTCTGCTTGCTGACGTCGCCCTTGCTTGCGCTGCACACGGGATTTCTTTGGCATATTTCGCCCCCATATAAAACAGCAGTATAATAAGCAATTAGTGCTGTATTTACATATACATGTAAAATAATAGCAGAAGGCTGTAAAATTATCAAAGAATGGGCAACAATTTTACTCAAAATTCTACTTTTGGCGCTGGCCTACGCAACCTTGCTAGAAGGTCAGCGATTTTGCCCTCGAGCGCATCGGCATCCTCCTGCAACTGGCGCTGCTCTCGGATCTGAGCTTGACGAGCTCTCATTCCTTCGAGTTCCTTAACCATGACTGCCAATCGATCGCGCTGATCGCCGCCACGGTTTTGACCATTTCCGCCGCCAGCCGTGCCTTGAGATGCAGCGGTCTGAAGCTGGAGAATAGCAGCTTCCTGTGCAGTGATTTCTTGTGTAAGAAGAAGCGATTCCTGTTCGCTACGTTTTCGCAGAGCGCTAACATCCTTGGGAAGCTGCCGGGCCACGCTCTGCAGTGCCTCCAATTGTGTGATGTTCCCATCAAGCGCGCGTGCTTGGGACGCACCCGCGCCACCCCAAAGCGCATCTTCCACACGGTCGATTTGCGCTCGCAAATTACGTTGGACCTTGGCCGCCTCATCGCGCAACGCTCTTCCTTCAAGCAGGGTGGCCCTGCCCAAAACGCCAGCATCCTTTCCTAGCCCCTTAAGCCTATTGGCGAGTCGCTGCTCCTGCGATTGCGGTCTGGGCTCAATGATTTCATTAAAGCTCCCCACCTCCAAAGTGAGGGCCCCCACCTTCTTAGATGCCGTCGCAATCAATAATTGCTTATTCTTGGCCTCTACATCGCCAATTGCGATCTTTAAGTCTCTGGATAATGATTCTGCCGTCCTCAGAGCAGCAGCAGCGTCCGAGCCCTCACCGGCATGCACATCTCTCAGTTGAGCAACATCGTCGTCAAGCTGTCGCTGATGGCCTTGTAGAGCAACTAATTGCGCATTGACAACGTTACGATCGCTGGACTCTCGAGCGGCTCCGATCGCGTTGCCAAGGGCGTTCGTCAGCCGGTTAATGCGATCAACAGCGCCATTCACCAGGTTGCCTCGCTCGCCCCTAAGGTCTGAGATGCGAGCAGTCAGCGCGTCGATTCGAAGTTGAATCCTGCCACCTGCGTCCGCTGCAGCCGTTTCTATCTTCACTACTGCAGCTTCGTCATGTGCACGTCCTCCCATTTTGCCAACAAGTGCTTCACACTGCTCTACCAAGCGTTGGCGTTCATTTCGCAATCCCCCCCCAAAAAAGAGCTTGCCCCAAAACCCGTAGCTCTCCAATTTGTTGTTTATTTCTTTGATTCGCCCATCTAACCTGACCAGCTCATTCAAATTGTTGCGCGCGTCATTAGCGCTGGCGTCAATACTATTTTGTTGTCGAGTAAGGGACTCCAGCTCCTTTTCTGCCACCCTGATCGCCTCATTATGCTCCCGAATCGACACAGGTCTCGTCGCAGGGGACTCAGCACGGTCATGATGTGCCGCCGGCTGCAGGCTTAACCGCCGACTTGAATCTGCTTCAATGAAGTCCCTCGCTGGCGCTGATGCCGCCCCCGCCGGATGAGCTGCTGAAGCTGCTGCGTGCTTGGCGGACTGCTCTTCGGCAGGTCGGGGAAGATGGGAAAGTGGATGCCACCTCGCCATCGTACGCTCCAGCCCCGGCGACTGTCCACCCGCCACGTCGTCAAGTTGCTCCTCCGAGAGCTTCTCCCACTTATCCGCCAGTTGACGTTGCTCCTGCTTGCGCTGCGCGCGAGTTTTCTTGCTCATCTTCTACCCCTTATTAGCGCTACTTCCTACACGCTCAGAATTCGATATTAACTATATCATAATTGGCCAGGATTACATGTATCCCATTGCAGATAAAAAACCTGCCCCTGCGTCCCGCCTGGATGATTCGCGCTAACATCCGCAGAATCGATACTGGTCATCGCAGGATCCCCCGCAATGTTGGTGGTGATGGAAATCGAATTGCTAATCTTAAACACGATATTCGTCCCACAATCCGAAAAAATCATACCGCCTAAATCCAGCGTATGGTGAAGCAAAAAGTCACCCTGCACTGGACCTGAAGTGGTTTGCACATAAGGCGTCGTGTTGCTGCTTCCAAAAGAATAGGTCACGGAGAATGTCGATTGCGCACCATCGGGTAGATTATTGAACCCACGATAATCCATGCCAATAAGCGATACCCTATATCCTGCTGGCACAGTGACTGGAATGGAAATATTGCAACACTTTTGATCAGTCTTCGCAGCATCACCAGCTGCCACAGAATAACCGTCGAACAACACGCTCAACGCGCTGGCGTCCGGGCTAAGCGTCGATGATACTGCGCCCGCCGGACATCCGCTGCCACTGTAACTCGGAGTCCCCACCAGCGCCCCCTCCGCCAAAACCAAGGGAGCATAAGATATTATTAAATAAATATATTTCATAATCGCAAAAATATTGATTTAATATGTACATCATAAACTAATCACTAAAGCCAGCGCAACCGGTCACGTATCCATTGTTCAATCAAGTTCTCGGGCGCCACCTGGTGCCGCTTTGCCAAGGTAGACAGTTGCACCAGTTCCGAATCACTCAGATGCACTGCGATTATTTCTTTACCATCAGCCACAGGTTTTGCTTCGTGCGCTTGTTCCAAAGCTGGCGCGTTTAAAGCTAGTCTCGCTTTTACAAGCAGCCATTCTTCTTGCAACACCTCGATCATCAACTCCCCGAGTGTACCATCGGAAATCTCGAATCCCTGGCTCGCCAAATATTCTTCAATATGATGACGCATCGCCAAGGCAGAAGGATAACGTCGATCACGATTGCGCTCGAGCGCACGCATCACAATTGCATCGAGATTGCTATCGATGTTCGGGTTATAATAGCTCGGCGCATAGATGCGATCTTCCCGAATGGACTTCATCACCGCCATTTCCGAGTCGCCTGTAAAAAGCGGACATGAGGTCATCCACTCGTGCAGCGCCACTCCGAGGGAAAAGATATCGGAGCGTCCATCCAAAGTTCCACCAGCTAACTGCTCCGGACTCATATAACGCAGCTTGCCCTTGATTTGCCCCGTACGCGTATCGCTCAACGCAGAACTCGCTTTGGCAATACCAAAATCAGACAGCTTCACCGACCCATCAAAGGCGAGCAAAATATTATGCGGGCTGACGTCGCGGTGCACTATGCCGAGCGGATTTTGATAGGCGTCGCAAAAGGTGTGCGCATAATGCAGCGCGTCACACACACGCGCGGCAACCTGTAGCGCCAAGAATGGATGAAATGGCACTTGCCGCTTTTCGGCCTTTTTGAGCACCCCATTCATGTCACAACCGTTCACGTACTCCATGGCAATGAAGTAACCGCCATCTGCTTGGCCGAAATTGCAAATGCGTACGATGTTGGGATGCTGAAGCTCAGCTGCGAGTCTGGCCTCGTTCAAGAACATATTGACGAACTCTGGTTGGCCATCGAGATGGGATCGAATGCGCTTGATGCAAACTGGATCGCGCGACGATGACTCGGCGTCGCGCGCAAAGAAAAGCTCTGCCATGCCGCCCACGGCGATGCGTTCGAGCAGAACGTAGCGACCTAAGCGGGTGGGTTCAAACATTACACCAAGTCTCGCGCGGAAAATGCATGCGGCAACAAATCACGTAGGTTTATTTGTTCCACTTCACCCTGCATATTGGCCAGCACAATAGGCAAATCACTAGCAAACTCTGCAAGCATCTGGCGGCACATGCCACAAGGTGCAGCAGGTGGCGACGACGCTGTGATCACACCAAGTGCAGAAAACTCGCGATGCCCTGACGCTACCGCGGTGACCACGGCCACCCGTTCCGCACAGATGCACAGCCCATAGCTCACGTTTTCTACATTGCATCCGCGCACCACAGAACCATCAGGCAAGAGCAACGCAGCCCCTACCTGAAAGTGGGAATATGGCGTATATGCCTGCTCTCTTGCCTTCTTTGCCTCAGCTACCAATCTCTTGGCTTCGGCCGCGCTCAATTGATTTGTCATGTGTGTTTGAAACCCCTATAATTTACCGCTTTGAAGCCCTTTGGAGTTTAATTTTCACTGTGAAATATTACACGCCTCTCCCCTGGATCCGCCTCGCCGACTATCTGCATCCCTCGCTCGGGCGCATGAAAGTCGTGCTCAATGATATCCCAAAGCCGAATACAAAATGCATTGCTCAGCTTTTTTTTGGTACTGGTGATCAAGCGATCAATGATCCTTATCGCCTGCTTGAAACAAATCTGGCTTTTTCTTTTCGCGAGCGAAACTGCATTCAGGTATTCCAGAAAGCCGATGGGTTTGCCCAAAAACCAGGTTTTTTTGTGCTTTCTCCGGCGCAAATCGATACGCTCTTGTCTTTGGTGGCAGACCTCACCATCGAGATCAAAAGCATGGGCGCCATCACGCCAGCATCGAGGCCAGCAAAGTTGCGGGGCGAGCTCTCGAGGCTGGAAGATGGCAAAGAGGCGATGCATTTTGTGCCAGTTTCCGGTTCAGGCAAAGTTCTTAAAGAACCGCTGGTTCTCGGCTACGAGACTGCGTGGTTTTTCGATCACCAGCTTGTGCTGCATAAGCTTGAACCATCTCTGCTGCCACTCGAAGTTCAGACGCTGATGCACAGCCCGCCCTTACCACTAGAAGCACTTCAGGCTGAAGACGCGCAAGGAACCTATCAAAACATTGCTGCACTCGGCATCGATTTAAGCTGCCTCAACCAAGCTGCCAGCAAGCCAGAACAGACGCCACCTATTATGCTGCGCGCGATTTTGAGTCCGGGGCCTTTTCTGCAACAGATTTCTCTGCGGCTTCACCTCGTGACAGAGCTGTCGTTTTCCGGCCATACTGACGAAGTCGAAATCCCATCTCGTGGCGCACTGCCTCCGGTTTTCCCGTTGACCATCGGTGACACGCTCCAGCTAATTAAGCGGCCTTCTGCACAAGAAGAAAAAGCCAGACAGATTCTGTTTTCTCTCGGAGCTATCGCAGCGAGCGCCCATCGCGGATTTCATGTCAGCGGGCAAAAGGCGCTTGATGTGCTGGCTAAAATCGCCCACCGTGATGGCATTCCAGATTGGCTCATTGTCGACGAAGATTTGCTGCCACATACGGTCAAATTGCCAGAAATACCGACTCTCAAACTCGTGCCCCTGACAGCAATGGGTTTTGAACAGCTCAGCGTGGAGATTGATCTCGGCCCGGAAGCACAAGACCTCAAGCTATCGTTTGAGAACTTGGCAAAAGCTGCCGAACAGGGATCTTACGCCATGTTGGCTGGCGACGACACCATTGTATCGTTTGCACCAGGAACGGGTAAAACCATTGCCCAACTTGCAGAAATTCTAGATTTGCCCTTCGCATCGTCAAGTCGCCATGTCAGTTTTGCCGAAGCCGCACTGCTCTTTCGTGCGTTCCAAAATCAAGTTTCCCTGCATTGCGACGACGGGTTAAGAACGCGTTTGCAGCAGTTCATCCCCGAAGTGCTCCCCGAAGACCAACTTCTGCCCGCTGGTCTGCAAACGGCGCTTCGCCCCTACCAACATGATGCAGTGGCCTGGATGTCACAGTTGCACCGTGTTGGTCTCGGGCGACTTCTGGCCGACGATATGGGTCTTGGCAAAACTGTCATGGTGCTCACGCTATTGGCGAAACTCAAAGAGCAAGAAGGGCAAAAACCAACTTTGGTTGTTGCGCCCACCAGCGTCATCGATGTTTGGATAGATGAAACGAAAAAGCACGTGCCGGGCTTAACAGCCGTGAAGTGGCATGGCCTAACCAGGCAAGATAAACTCTCCGAGCTAAAAAGCGCCGACATCGTCGTAACCAGTTATGCCTTGCTGCGCCTCGATGTCACCAACACCTTGTCATCGATTCCATTTCGCTATCTCATCATTGATGAAGCACAAAACATCAAAAACCCGCGCACTGAGAGCTGGAAGGCAGCGCGGCTCATTCACGCCGAGCAACGCATCGCATTGTCGGGTACACCCATTGAGAATCGAGTAGATGATCTGTGGAGCATTCTGGAGCTTGTTGCTCCCGGCGTTCTTGGTAGCGAGAGCAACTTTCAAAAGCGCTACGCTGCGCCGATTGCCAAGGGTAATGCAGAACGCGTAGGCGAGCTGCGCCAGCGTGTACGCCCGATCATTTTGCGCCGAAAGAAATCGGATGTAGAAAGCGACTTGCCACCCAAGATCGAGAACATCCTCAAATGTGAGATGCTCCCCGAGCAAGCATCGCTCTACCGTGCGGTACTCGAAGCCACCCGACGCGAACTCTCGACATCGCTCCACGGTAACGTCGATAACAAGTCAAGACTGCCTCTGCTCGCAGCACTCACGCGCCTGCGCCAAGCGTGCTGTGATCCGCGCCTGTTACCCGGACACGAGGGCTCACAAATCCCCTCGGCCAAGGGTGCGCTCCTGGTAGAAGTTCTTAAAGAGTGCCTCTCCATGGGGCGGCGCATCATTATCTACAGCCAATTTGTGAAAATGCAGCACATCATCCACGATATCTTGAAGCAAAGCGGTGTGCAAAATGCGCTCTGGCTGCATGGCGGCACCAAAGATCGGGCTGAGGTGGTGCGGCAGTTCCAAGATCCAGATGGCCCACCTGTCATTGTCGTGAGTCTCAAGGCTGGTGGCACAGGCCTCACACTGACGGCCGCAGACACGGTGATTTATTATGATCCATGGTGGAACCCCGCCGTCGAGGATCAAGCTGCAGATCGCGCACATCGCATTGGTCAAACCAAAGCGGTGCATCTCATTAAGTTGATATGCCAAAACAGCATTGAAGAGCAAATCATGGCGCTGTCGAAGCGCAAACGTGATGCCGCCGATGATGTGTTGACCGCCGATAGGCCTGGACTGCGCTCACTCACCATGGCAGAGATCCAAAGCTTGTTGGCAGCTGAAATTGATCGTGTTACATCGAGTGGGACGCTTTAGGGATCAATTATGTATCGCATTTATGCAATTGTCATCGCTGCTCTTCTTGTACTGGCTGGCGTTCTCGGCTTTATGTATTACCAAAAGAAAACGCAAGATGTTCCGCCTGCAGGTCTCGCTGGGTCACTCAATCTCGGTGACGATGGCCGCAGACAAGAGGCCATCAAAAAAGCGCGGCCGATAATTTCCGGCAAGGTGGAAGAAGTGATCCTCCGTGAGAGCTTCAGCTACGTGCGCCTCAAGGTCAGCGAAGACCGGGAAGAATGGGTTGCGCTGGTGCATAGCAATGTTAAGGTCGGCGACACAATTAAAGTAGAAGAGCAGGCAGTGCTCACAGATTTCCAGTCGAAGAGTTTAAATCGCACATTTGCCAAGATTATTTTTGGCACCGTGCTCCCATAGCTCAGCGGATAGAGCACTGGTTTCCTAAACCAGGGGTCACAAGTTCAAGTCTTGTTGGGAGCACCATTTCCGTGTTACGCTCCTTCGCGCATGCACACTCCTCTCTTGATTGCCGAAGGTTTCTTGATTGGCCTATCGCTTGCGGCGCCAGTGGGCCCGATGGGTCTTTTGTGCATCCAAAAAACGTTGGCCGGCGGCTTCGTGCTCGGCATGCTCACGGGCATAGGCATCGCGCTGGCGGACGCCATCTATGGCATGATGGCGGCGTTTGGCGTGACGGCGATTTCTGACTTTCTGATTGCACACAAATCTGTTCTGAGTTTTGGTGGCGGGCTTTTTCTTATTTGGATTGGCATCAAGAACTTGTTCAGCAAACCTTCCCTTGAGGAGACAGCCGTGCTCCAGCCACGGGAACATGGTTTCAGCGCATTCAGCACGGCGTTTTTACTGACGCTCACAAATCCGCTGACGGTGTTTACATACATTGCTATTTTTGCTGGCGCATCAATCAACGTCGCCAACAATTGGGGAGCTATCGCTATCACGCTCGCAATCTTTGCAGGATCGATGGCATGGTGGCTGATGTTGAGTGGATTTGTGGCGCTGACCAAGGCCAAGATTCGCCCGAGGCATGTGGGGGCGATTAGCCATGTGTCGGGGATTATTTTGGTTGGCTTCGGGCTGTATGCGCTGAGCTCGGCTTTTCTTAAATAAAATGTGTGCTAGATAGCATGTCATGGACATCCATCGCATTAACATTACGTTGCTATCAACAATTCTTGTAGCGCTTGCAATTTTTCTGATTTTTTATCTGTTTTGGCGCCTCGTCCGCAAGACCCTGGTTACTGCACTCACGCAGACAACACTTGACCGCACCATCACGCATTTTATTGAGCTTGGGCTCCGCTACTCAATTTTGTTAACGGGTGCAGTGACGGCACTGGAGTATGCTGGGATTAGCATGCATCCTCTCATTGCGGGCCTTGGAATTGTTGGCCTCACGTTAGGATTCGCCTCGAAGGAAATTCTGGAGAACGTGTTTTCCGGGCTCATGGTACTCTGGGATCGACCGTTTGGAATCGGAGATCTGGTTGAGATCAATGGGCGCTGTGGCAGCGTGGAAGAAATTAATTTGCGCAGCACGCGTATCGTCACCCTGGACGGAAGAATCCTGGTGATTCCCAATCGGGTTATTTTAAACTCTGCGGTAACCATGCAACCTCATGTACGTGTTGATGTGGAATTTCCCCTGGATTTGAATGAAAATGTTTCAAAAATCCGCGAAGCCTTTCTTAAGTGCATGATAGACGACGATCGCTTCTTGAAAATTCCAGAGCCAAAAGTGCTGCTGGCAGGTTTCCGCGACGATCACATGATTGTTCAACTTCAAATTTGGCTCAAAGACCCTAAAGAGCACTTGCAGATTGCTGCTGCGCTGGTTCGTGAAAGAATGCTGGTAGCGGCACGAGAAGTTTCGGCGAAAGCACGCCTGCAGAACACGTCACAAACGCTCCAGCACTCGATCGATTTGCGCATCTGAATGCGCAGCAGAAATAGAAAAAACGAACCCCATCCCCAACCAATGGGAAAAAAACTTGTCTTCCACAGGGATCTCGGTATAATCTAGTCATAGACTAGTCTTAAGTGGGAGTGCGCTATGGAAAGATCCGTCAGCGTTTTTGAGGCGAAGACCCATTTCTCAGGGTTGGTGAAAGATGTGATCGAAAAACATCAAGCATTTACGATTACCAAGCACGGTCACCCCGTCGCTAAATTAATCCCTGCGACTGAAGAGGCCCCAGTTGATACCCTGGATACAATCGCAAAAATTAAAGCACTCGGAAAAGAAATCGGAAAAACGGGCCTCACTCTAAAGGAGATAAAAGCCATGCGCGACGAGGGCCGCAGATGACAACCGCGCCCAAAAAACAATCATTCGTTTTGGACTGCTCTCTCTGCATCACCTGGTGTTTTACGGACGAGGCAACCACCTACACAAATGCTGTGCTTGACTCTTTGGCCAGCGCCGAAGCTTGGGTGCCAGCCTTATGGACAGCAGAGGTTTGCAATGTTCTTCATCAGGCGCACAAAAAGGAACGAGCGAGCAAGGCGCAGATCACAAAATTTCTGGGTTTACTCTGCGCGCTGCCCATTGCGGTAGAGCCGACAGTTCCGCTCACACAAATGCCTCATTTGGTGGATTTAGCCGGCGAATACAAACTAACAGCCTACGATGCCGTCTACCTGGAGCTAGCAATGCGGCATGGCATTTCCATCGCCACGCTCGACAAGGATCTAAAGACTGCCGCAAGGCATGCAGGTGTATCGCTGTACTTGAATTGATTCAAGCTGTTCAGCTCACTGACCTCTAAGTGCTTCCGCCTGAAAGTGCGCCCGTACCTGGCTCAGCAAATCCTGCAACTCACCCTGAAACAGCTTGGGCAAGTTATGCACCGTAATCCCCACCCGATGATCCGTGCACCGGTCCTGTGGAAAGTTATACGTGCGGATCTTCTCCGACCGATCGCCACTCTTCACCATCGCCTTACGCTCTTCCGCCCGCTCTTTGTTCTGCTCTTCCTGCATGCGATCCATCAAACGCGCGCGAAGCACTTTCAACGCTTTGGCCTTATTCTTCGTCTGACTCTTTTCATCCTGACATTGCACCACCAATCCCGTCGGTATGTGCGTAATGCGCACCGCCGAATCGGTCGTATTCACCGACTGGCCACCCGGACCACCAGAACGAAATACATCGACGCGAATATCTTTGTCTTCGATATGCACATCGACTTCTTCTGCCTCGGCCAATATCGCCACTGTCACCGCTGACGTATGAATACGCCCCTGCGTCTCCGTGTCAGGCACACGCTGCACGCGATGCACACCACCCTCATATTTGAGCCATGCAAACACCTGATCGCCGGTAATCATGGCGATCACTTCTTTGTAGCCACCTTTTGTGCCTTCCGACGCGCTCAGCACTTCCATCTTCCAGCGCATTTTCTCAGCAAAACGTGCGTACATCTGCAACAAGTCACCGGCAAAAAGAGCGGCCTCGTCGCCACCCGTACCGCCTCGAATCTCTAAAATGACGTTGCGCTGATCATTGGG
>JABDBI010000008.1 GCA_013288705.1 Methanobacteriota archaeon
CCGACATGCCGCAATAAAGTTCTGCATCCCACCGCCCTCAAGAACCTTGACGCAAAACCTGCCACCCGGTCTCAGCAATACTTGCGCAATCTCAAGCGCTCGCTCGCACAGCACCAGGCTGCGATCCTGATCGAGGCTCTTTATCCCCGACGTGTTGGGCGCCATATCGCTGAGCAACACATCAAACTCTCGCCCAAAAGGCAAAAGCTGCTCGAGCTGCACATCATAGATGTCGCCCTGGATAATATGCACATTCTGTCCAAACGAAAGTCTTACGGGCAGCAGATCCACGCCAACGATTTGCCCACCCGAAGCTCGGAGCTTGCCTTCTACATATTGCAACCATGAGCCCGGAGCGCATCCTAAATCGAGAACTTTATCTCTCGGGCGAATTAAATTAAAATCGTTGTCGATTTCCTCGAGCTTAAACACCGACCGCGCAACAAACCCTTTTTGCTTAGCTGCATGGTAATAAGGGTCGTGCCGCTCATAGCCACCTTTTGCTTTTCGATCCACTTGCCTCATGCCCAAGAAATTGAGCGAAAAAGCCGGGTTTTGCAATGCCGCTCAAAGTGTGTCAGCAATGTACAAAACAGTTTGAAGGAATTCTCATGAATATTCAGGAAAATCGGGCCATTGCGCTTGTTTACACGCTCACCATCGACAACGGAATTGTGGCAGACAGCAACAGCAAAGAAGATCCATTGTGGTATCTCCATGGGCGTGGGCAATTGCTGCCAAAATTTGAAGAAGCGTTGGCTGGACTTGAAGTTGGTCAAACAAAACACATTGTGCTCGCTCCGAAAGACGGGTACGGCGAATACCAAGCAGCTTATTTGATGGAAATTCCAAAATCCCGTTTCTCGGCAGATTCGCGATTTGGCGTCGACGATCCCATCGAGATGCGCATGCGCGATGGCAACACCATGCGTGGGCGAGTCAAAGCTGTGGGCAAAGATGCTTTAACGGTGAATTTTAATCATGAGCTAGCTGGCCAGACTCTCACGTTCGATGTGGAAGTGCTGGAAGTCAGAAATGCCACCCGCGAGGAACTCGTTCAAGGCGTTGTTGGAGCAACACATGCTCATCATGAACATGGACCCAATTGTAACCATGGCCATGAGCACACGCATGGTGGCTAAAGCCAAAAAGGAAACAGGTTTTTTTTGCACATCGTGTGGTAACTCTCAGCAGCGGTGGATGGGTCGCTGTCCGGGCTGCCAGGAGTGGAACACGCTGGTTGAAGAAACCCGCGTGACGGGGAAGAGCAAAGGCTCTTTTTCTTCTAGTAGCGCCGATCGGAGCGATAACAAAGCGACGCCTATCACCGATGTCAAAACTGAGCATGTTGCCCGCATTAAAATCGGCGTCGATGAACTCGATCGTGTTTTAGGTGGCGGACTAGTTCCAAATGGCGTGTCGTTACTGAGTGGTGATCCCGGCATCGGGAAAAGCACGTTGCTACTTACAATGGCATCGAAGCTTGCACAAAATGGCGCGACAGTCTTGTACGTGTCGGCTGAAGAATCGATTACGCAATCCCGGATGACAGCAGAAAGGCTCGGAGCTGTTCATGAGCGACTCTACCTGCTCGCTGAAACAGATTTATCGGTGGCGTTAGCCGAGGCTGATCGCATCAAACCCAGCCTTCTGATTCTCGATTCAGTGCAAACTTTATCGGCGCCGGAGCTTGAATCTGCTCCAGGCTCGGTAAGTCAGGTGCGTGAAGTTACTAGTCAAGTTGTGAGGCTCGCCAAGTCGACCAACATGTGCGCATTTTTGGTCGGCCACGTAACAAAAGATGGCAACATAGCAGGCCCACGCTTACTCGAGCACATGGTCGACACCGTTCTCTACTTCGAAGCCACCCGTACAGGCTCCCATCGCATACTACGCGCACACAAAAACCGTTTTGGTTCCACGAATGAGATCGGCGTGTTTGAGATGCGTGGTGACGGTCTTTGTGAAGTGCCCAACCCTTCTGCATTCTTTCTAGCGGAGCGCCCCGTCGGGAAATCCGGCTCGGCTGTTGCAATTGCCATCGAGGGGACGAGGCCACTCTTGGTGGAAGTACAAGCGTTGTGCGTGCCGAGTCTATTTGGCAATCCACGCCGCACGACACTTGGCATTGACTCCACCCGCTGCGCACTTCTTGCAGCCGTGCTTGAGCGACGTGCTGGATTGGTGTTATCGGGGCAAGATTTGTTTGTGAACGTCGCTGGTGGCGCAAATCTCACAGAACCAGCAGCAGATCTTCCAGTGGCGTTGGCCATTGCGTCAAGCCTCACCAACAAACCCATTCAACGACATCTTGCATGTTTCGGTGAGATTGGACTTTCCGGCGAGTTGCGTGGTGTGAGTAAAATTGAGTCACGTTTAAAAGAAGCGCATCAGCTTGGATTTTCTCGCGTGCTTTTGCCCAAAACAGGACTCGAGCGTATACCAGTACCGAAGGGCATGGAGCTAATGGCGATTTCGAGTCTGGAAGACGCGATTGACTTGGCGCTGGGAGAGTTTTCGTCGGAATAAAAAAGCCAGCAATTTCGTATCTCTACCGTTCACCCATTTCAACTGCGAAAGCGAAACAAATGTTTATAGTCGATTTACAGTGCAATAAGGGCCATGCCTTCGAAGGCTGGTATGACACACAAAAAGATTACTTTGACAAACTCAATGGCAGCGAGGTCGAGTGCCCGTTTTGCAACTCAACTGATATCCAGCGGGCACCGTCTAAGGTTGGCTTTTTGAGTAACCTCAACCAAATCTCAACAGAACCAACGTCGGCAAAACATATTACAACAACGGTGCAGAGCAAGATTCCGATAGAAGCACAAAAAGCCATCGCGCGCATCTTGCAGCGCGTACGCAAATCACACGAGGATGTTGGGCCGGAGTTTGCAAAGCTAGCCATTGCCATGGCTAAAGGCGCTGAACCGGAGAGGCCCATTATGGGACAGAGCACGCTCGAAGAAGAGCGATTTTTGGATGATGAAGGGGTGCCGTTCTTTAAGATACCAGTGCCGGATATTGAGAATAACTAGGCAAAGGCACGCTATTTCGCCGACGAAAATACCACCTGCCCCACGTCTTTCTCGCTTTCCCTGGCCTGGCTTCTTTCAGTCTGTAAAGCCGAAAGTTCAAGCTCGAGATCTTTAAAGCGATACTGCGTACCACCATTTTCATCGACTTCCAGCTCTCCACCCAACTTCACGACCTCTGCTACCAGCTCCTTCTCTTTAGGCTGTACTCCAGCAGCCTGTGTCCAGGCGGTCTTGAGTGTCTCTTCTCGCACTCCTCTGCGGGTCAAGCGATTCAGCACAGCAAAGAGCAACCCACGTCGACCATTCTCTCTCGCCACACGAGTTTTCTCCCGATCCTTGTTGAGCGCGCGAAAAATAGGCAATGCAAACAGCGCGCTGGAGAAAATAAAGGGCACCCATCCAAGCAAAATCGCTGGATCACCAGTTCTTACAACGACGCCATAGAATAGTAATAGTTTGAGATTGGCTATCGTCCATCCACCAGAAATAGCAACAAGACTCATCACCCAGTTAAAACCATTCAGTGCGGCGATCAAAACATTGCTGCCGGCCGGATTTCCGGTAAGCGGCATCACCGTTTCTTTGCGCGCCCAAATCGGTTCCGGTGCATATTCACGATCGTTTTGAACAGTCTTGCGCAACTCGGGAAACGCATACGTCACGCCACCGCTCTCTGATACGCTTACTTCACCGTCATAGTCGAGCATAAGCCGAGACATCAGCGGGTCCGCCCGATCACGTGGTAGACCAGTCACTTTCATCACGTCCGCAAGGCCCACGCGCCCGCGTTGCACGCGGATCTCTGCAAGCACACGCCGCTGCATTTCAAGCGGATCCACCGGCGGCTTTTCTGGCCCAAAGAAAAAACGATTGACCCGTTCATAGAATGGAATTTTAGGCTGCATGTTGCGACGATAGTAGGGATCATAGCTCACGTTGTAAGGCGAGAACGGGTGAAAAGTCCAAAACAACGAATCCATAACCGCACGCATCAACGCGTAGAACATGAAATTGCCGCCAAATGAGGATCCCCTGTCACGGTCATCCCGATCAGAGCTTTTGGCAAACATCAATGCGATTAATATCGCCGCAAAAGCCGCGACATAAGCCACCATCACGACAGTGATCCAGGCTCGCACAACAAATTTAGCAACGCCAAGCAGACCCTTCTTCACTTTCTGCCAAAACGCCTGCAGCGCTTCTATTTTCTCCCATGGTTTGGCAAAACCATAAGGAAAGCAAAACAACAGCTCCCCATTTTCGGTGGCAGATAAATGCCCGCGATATTCGGCAATCAAAAAATGCAGACCAATCTCGGCATTGCGCAACGCCAAACCACTTGCCGCAGCGCCGTCAGCGATAGTGAGGTTCTGCCTTGGGTTGGTAATACTTTTTTCTAAAACAGCAGCCTGCATCTTTGCTTCAGAGCTGCGCGAAAGTGTTCCGTTTGCCATCCGTAGTCTTTAAGCTTTTTCAGGGCACAAAAAAAGTCCTTTCGCTCGCTAAAATGTTGGTGTATGCAGCCAGTGGCTTTGCCGTGATGGCGGAACAGGTAGACGCAGGCGACTTAAAATCGCCCGGGTAACCCCCGTGCGGGTTCGAGTCCCGCTCTCGGCATATTTTTATTTACGCAAAGTCACCTTTCCTTGGTACAGGGGAATTTCGCCCTGTTGCTTTTGTAAAGCTTCGAGAACGGACTTCACGTGGCCTTTCACGCGCACTTTCGACCACACTTTAGCAACGTGACCCTTGTCGTCGATCAGAAACGTGCTGCGAATCGTTCCTTTCACTTTTTTACCATACATCACTTTTTCACCGTGAGCGCCGTAGGCTTCGTGGACGGTTAGGTCTGCATCGCTCAGTAATGGAAAATTGAGATGATGCTTGCTTTTGAAGCGTGCATGGCTTGCCAATGAGTCTTTGGACACACCAAAGATCACCGCATTCTTGTCCGCAATGCCAGCCAACGCGTCGTTAAATTCACACGCTTCGGTTGTGCACCCTGGTGTGAGGTCCTTGGGGTAAAAATATAAGATTACATAGCGCCCCCGATAGCTGCGCAATTTGTGCGCATGCCCATCGTCGCCAGGTAATTCAAAATTGGGCGCAAGCGCTCCCTCTTTTAACATGGGTTACTCCTCTTAATGGTGTTGGTGATATTGCTCGCGCAGTTTGCTGATCTGAAACCGTCGTTCCTCTAGTTCCGCATCGACGATCAATTTTAGAGGCGGCACTTGGCTGTGTATTGTGACGCGTGCGTTGATTGGCAGTCGTTGCATGTGATGGGCACCATCAAAATAGAGATAGCCACCAGTTTCCATTCTACTCAAAATGGCAAGAGATTCGCCCTCGGGCAAAAATCCGACGAGGAGATCTGGGACAGCGTGATTCGAAAAATAGGGTTCACGCGCCAGATATTGCAAGCGCTTGTCATGTAAAAGCTGCAAGTGGCCGCCCGCAGAGAGCATAGAACCAGTTGATCCGGCCGCCGTCGAAACCCAAATACCAGAACTTTTATGTTCTGCTTCACGGCCGCAGAAGCTAATTTGATAGCGACTGGTGGCTGCTGGATTTTTGTGGGCGATTAAAATTTCGTTGAGAGCATATGTTGGCAGCGGATGGCCATTCACCATAACGCCAATACGCGTCACCGGGCTAACTTTGACTTGCTCTTCCAAGACTTGCTGCCACAGCGATGGAAATGTCTGAGCAGTCGCCGCGCATAACGCGCCTACCGAGCGCGCTGGGTCGGAGTTGACGCCAAGTAACATCCCATCGTGAATGTGATGGCTTGCATCAAGCATGGTGCCATCACCACCAATGGTGACGACAAGACGATCCTTGACTTTGTGTGCGCTGAGATCAGCACGGTCGCAAATTTCTACACTTTCTTGGTGCGCTTTCAGCGCATTTTGTACTGCGGTAAAACACGCTTCATGCGCATCATGTGCTTCTTGCAGCTCAATGCTTTTTCTGGGCATCCCGCGTTTTTCTTGATAATTCTGCAAGCGAGATTTCTTGCGCACCAACAACACTGATTGTTTAAACGCCATATGCCAAAGCTTCCTGGTTACTTGCTCGCCATCACTCTATCCACGTTTTGCCACGTGGCTATGATCTTTTGTCTTGTGCAACAACCAAATCAGAAAAACCACCGGGAGCAGGCAATAATTCGCGCGTACATGCCATCACCGCTGGCAAGAAAGCAACCAGCAACAGCCTTCAGCCACAAATCCCCTCTCCCGCTACGCGGGAGAGGGACTAAGGGTGAGGGTGGCGTGTCTGCAAAAACCTCCGGCTCCCTCGCCGAGCGTGCTACCCTCACCCTTAATCCCTCGCGTCACGCGTCTCCGATTGGCAACCCAAAAGCCCCCGCCTACCCCGCGCTCGCGAGAGACATGCAAATCGAAGGCATCGTCTTACTCAAAGTAGCTGTCAGCAAAAACGGCCAAGTCAAACGCGCCGTCGTCGAAAAAGGCCTCGGCTACGGATGCGATGAAGCCGCCCTTGCCTACGTGCAAAAAATCCAATTCGCACCCGCGATCAACGACCAAGGTGAGTTCGCCGAAGACACCGTGCCTTACGCATTAAAGTTTGTCCTCGACGGCTAGTTCTCTTGTTCGCTAGCAGGAGCAGTGTCAATCTCCGCCGATATCTTCTCCAGCTGCTTCTTCGCATCCTTCACATAGCTAGAATCCATGTGACGCTCCACAAGCTGTTGAAACAACGTTCGCGCTTTCTCTTTATCACCAAGATACTGACTCGCGATTTTTGCCGATTCATACAACGCCTCAACCGCGCTCTCAGAATCCGGATATTGCTCCACCACACGCCCATAACGCAAACTTGCGCCTCGCCACTGTTTACGTTTGGCATAAAAGCGCGCCACATACATATCTTGATCAGCAAGCTTCTTCAGTAATACTGCTTTCATCTCTTTTGCCTGAGCGACACGTGCATCATTGGGAAACTGCTCGATAAAGTGATCGATAGCTTTGATCGCCTCTTTCGAAGGAGTCTGATCTTTTGAATAACTTGGCGGCTTGATGAAAAAATCGCTCGGCGCGGATTCATAATGACATTTGGCTATTTGAAACCAAGCATAGGCCACGTCCTCATGACGTGGATGAAAGCGGATGAAAAAGTCATATGCGTCAGCCGCCTCAATCCATTCATCTTTGGCCACATAAGTATCTGCGATACGCAAATCACTGAGCGCCGCATACTTTGAATAGGGATACTTGCTGCGCACATGCTCAAAGAATGTAACAGCCTCATCGTATTCTTTTTTCTTAAGCGCCTTCTCTCCAGCCTCGAAATTCTGCTTAGCTGTTTCAAGATAGGAAACGTTTGCGCCGTTTAAATTGCTGTTGGTGCTGGCACAACCAATGCCAGAAAGAACAAATAAGCATATCGCCACGAACAAAAATTGTGTTTTCATCATCCGATCCCTATATCAATCATTTCTGCTGTTTGCGGCACAACGGGCTTGCCAAGGTAATACTCAAACAACTGCTCGAAGCGATAAGGAGATTCTGTTACCAAGTAGCGCCGTGTTGGATTGTGGCCCTCCGGCGCGAGCATAGCATTTTGTGCAAGCTCCTGTCGAACTGCCATAGCGACTTCTTCACCGCTATCAATCCAACCGTAAGTTGGTTTGAGCAAGTTTTGCAGCGTGGCTGCGAGCAAGGGGTAGTGGGTGCAACCAAGCACCACCATATCAAGCTTGGGTGGTAGAAACTGAAAATAGTGTTCTGCTATCATCTCGGTGATAGGACCCGAGATCATCCCTTCTTCAACCAAGGGCACAAACATCGGACAGGCTTGCGAATAGATTCGCTCAGAAAATCCTGCTTTCAAAAATGTCAGTTCAAATGCGCGCGATTGCACGGTGGTGCTTGTCGCCAATACCGCAATATTTTTTGCCGCTGGCTGACGCATAACAGTTTGCACCGCGGGCTCAATGACGCCAATAACAGGAATCGATAAGGCATCTTGCAATGCCTCCATCGCAGTGGCGCTCACGGTGTTGCAGGCCACAACCAAAACTTTAAGCTGCGCATAAGATAAAAGTGCACGCGCGTTATTGAGCGCATAGCGCACAACTGTTTCAGGGCTTTTGGTGCCATAAGGCACGCGTGCGGTATCGCCCAGGTATACGGTGGACTCGTTTGGCAAATGTTTGTGGATCTTTGACAAAACGGTCAGACCACCTAAACTTGAATCAAAGACACCGATGGCTCTTGTATCCGGCATGTCATATTTCTCCGCAGAAACTCTTTATATACTCATTTTCGCATTAGTTCTAGTGCTTTGACTAACGCTATGGTAAATACGAGGCCGCATCGATCGACACCCTAAAAGGCGTGTATCCATATGAAATTACGTTGTTTTCTCTGCATTTTTCTGACGCTTCTTGTTGGGTTTACTGTCCTTGCCGGCTGCAAACGCCAAAAGCGGGAGCACACTTTGCGTCTTGAGCTAGGGACAAATTCAGAACCCGATACGTTAAACCCACTGTTCGCGGAAATGGCAGCCAGCGGTGAAGTGTATACGCTCGGCCATCGCAGCCTCACCATGTACAACGATAAATGGGAATTGGTTCCGGGCCTGGCAAACGAAGTGCCTTCGGTGAAAAATGGCCAAGTGAAGCTCCTGCCAAGCAAAAAGATGGTGGTGACTTGGAATATTCGCGAGGACGCCGCCTGGGAAGATGGAGTACCGGTCACAGCAGATGACTTTATTTTTACATGGAAGGTTTGCCTTGATCCAGGTCAGGAAATTATTGACCGTGACACTTGCGAGCGCGTTGAATCGATGGTTGCAGCGGGCGCCGACAAAAAGACTCTGGTCGTCACATGGAAAAAGCCCTTCGCGTTTTTCAGTACTTACCGGGTGCATGAACTTTTACCAGCACATATCCTTCAGCCCCGCTATTTGAAGCCGGGCGGAGGTACCAACGATCTCAAAAAAGACCCCTATGGCCAAAAGCCTCTTTCCTGTGGGCCCTTTCGCTTTAAAGAATGGGTACCGGGCCAGTACATCACCTATGTGCGCAACGAGAAATTTAGCCCACGACCTTTCTTTGAAGAAATTACCTTTCGCATTATCCCAAATACCCAGTCGATGGAATCAAATCTCATTGCTGGCAACATTGCTGGCACCACAACGGCTGGTGGGTTCACTGTTGCCCAAATCGAAGCGATCAAAAAGCGTGAGGGCGATCGCTTTCGCTACTATTCGGTGCCTGGCATGGTCTGGGCCCACATCGATTTTAATATGGACAACCCTTGGCTCGCAGACGTACGCGTGAGAAAAGCGCTAGCCCACGCCGTCAATCGCCAAAAAATTATCGATTCGATCTATCACGGGAAATACACACTCGCCAATTCGTTTTTGCCGCCTAAACATTGGGGCTACGACAACAGCATGCCGATGATCCCCTTTGATCTAAAAAAGGCAGCAAGCTTGCTTGATGAGGCAGGCTGGAAGCAGGCAAATCCTGGCGAAGTGCGGCAAAATAAAAAGGGCGAGAAGCTTGTGCTCAAAATTAGCGCTGTCGCTGGCATCAAAGATATCGAGCAGATGCAGCAGGTATTTCAGTCGGATTTGCGCAGTATTGGCGTAGGGCTAGAAATTGACAACAAGCCGGCAAAAGTCTTTTTTGGTGATATCGCTAGGCACCGCAAGTTTCCCCATTTATCGTTCTACTCTTGGGTTAGTGATCCAGGTTCCTGGGCTCAGACCTTGTGGCATAAAAATTATATTCCAACGCCAAAAAACCAGTGGCAAGGGCAAAATTATCCCGGTTGGAAAAACGATGAAGCCTCAAAGATTCTCGACGAAATTCCAACCATCTTAGATGAAGCCGAGCGCAAGAAATTAATGAAACGCGTGCAGGAACTTTGGCTAGAAGCATTACCCGCTATTCCGATGTATTTTCGCCCAGAAGTAGCTATAACCAAGCCTGGACTTAAAAATTATAAACCCACAGGCACCCAAACACCGGTCACCTGGAATGCCTGGGAGTGGAGTTATTAACCGATGCCACGTACGATCTTACTTGCCGATGACAGCGCTACAGTACGAACTGCTGTTCAACTGATCTTAGCCAAAAATGAACACTTCACGCTTCTTACTGCAAAGACCGCGGATGAGGCACGCGAGCTGCTTAAAACCGGCAAGCCCGATCTTCTTGTCGTTGATCACGCTCTGATGAGCGATGATCTGACAAACAGTGGCATACCGATTTTGTCCCCTGCCAAGCCCTTTGATGCCCATAGTTTCATGGGCGCGCTGCAGGAGGCGCTGCCAACAAAGCAGCAGCAACACAAAGCCGTTGAAGCAGACTTCCAGCTACCCATCTCGCGGGATCGTGTTGAGGAAATTATCCGGCAGAAGATTGAGGAGATCGCTTGGGAGGTGGTGCCGGAGTTGGCAGAGTCGATTATCCGGGAAGAGATTAAGCGGCTCACACAAAGCCAAGCCAACCCATGATCAGGGCTTGCTGAAATCGTTATTTTTGTTAGGGTAAGCCACGCATTTTTGAATTTGAGGATTGAAGCCATGGCAAAGTGCACACTCACCGGTAAATCTTGGATGAACGCCAACCGCGTTTCCCACTCCAACATCAAAACCCATCGTAAAGTTCGCGCGAACATTCAAAGCAAACGCATTTTCGACGTCGAGACTGGCCGGTTTATTCGCGTCCGACTCTCCACCAGAGCTTTGCGCACGTTGAACAAGAAATCGCTTTCTGCGCTGCTTGCCGGCAAATAATCGCTTGTCTTTGCCTCGCCGGTGATTACAAGATTCCCATCTTGAGTTTGGTGAGATTTTCTCTCGCTAGAGGAGTGTTTTATGAAATTTCGTCCTTTGAACGATCGGATCCTGATTAAGCGCATTGATGCTGAGAGCACCTCGAAAGGTGGCATCATCATTCCTGACAGCGCCAAAGAAAAGCCCATGCAGGGTTTGGTTGTCGCCACTGGTGAAGGCAAAGTGCTTGAGAACGGCACGGTGCATCCCTTGGAAGTGAAAGCTGGTCAAAAGGTATTTTTTCGCAAGTATGCTGGCACAGACGTCACTTTGGATGGCGCCGAACACATGATTTTGCGTGAAGACGAAATTCTAGCGGTAGTTGAGTAGGAGACTGACATGGCAGCAAAAGAGATTCATTTTTCTACAGACGCGAGGGCAGAAATTGCCCGCGGCGTGAATGCACTTGCAAACGCAGTGAAGGTGACGTTAGGGCCTCGCGGTCGTAATGTGATCATTGCCAAGTCCTTTGGTTCTCCCACCGTCACCAAAGACGGTGTGACAGTGGCCAAAGAAATCGAGTTGAGCAATAAGTTTGAGAACATGGGCGCTCAAATGGTCAAAGAAGTGGCTTCCCGCACGTCCGATAAGGCCGGCGATGGCACCACGACAGCGACGGTTCTTGCGCAGGCACTCTACAACGAGGGATTGAAACTTGTTGCAGCGGGTCACAATCCAATGGAGCTCAAGCGTGGAATAGACAAAGCTGTTGAGAAGCTAACTGAAGCTCTTAAGTCGCTTTCTCATCCCATAAAAGATCACAAAGAGATTGCCCAAGTGGGTACGATCTCGGCCAACGGCGATGCGACAATTGGACAGATTCTAGCCGAAGCGATGGATAAAGTGGGCAAAGAAGGCGTCATCACGGTTGAGGAAGCAAAGAGCCTTGAGACTTCTTTGGAAGTTGTCGAAGGTATGCAATTCGATCGTGGTTACCTGTCGCCTTACTTCGTCACGGATTCCGAGCGCATGTTGGTGCAGCTCGATAATCCTGCGATCTTGGTTTATGAGAAGAAGATTTCTGCCATGGCAGATTTGCTGCCTTTGCTTGAGCAAGTGGCCAAGAGTGGCAGACCGCTTCTAATCATTGCTGAGGATCTCGAAGGTGAAGCGTTAGCAACGTTGGTGGTTAATAAACTGCGTGGTACGCTGAAAGTTGCTGCTGTCAAAGCGCCTGGCTTTGGTGATCGCAGAAAGGCTATGCTTGAAGATATTGCCACGCTTACTGGTGGTCAGTTCATTGCCGAAGACCAGGGCTTTAAGCTGGACGGCGTGACATTGGCACAGCTTGGTTCGGCAAAATCTGTGACCATCGATAAAGACAACACGACCATCGTTGATGGTGCTGGCAAGTCGGCTAACATCGAGGCGCGCGTGAAGCAAATTCGCGTGCAAATCGAAGATACGACTTCCGATTATGATCGGGAGAAGCTCGAAGAGCGTTTGGCTAAACTTGTGGGCGGCGTTGCTGTGATCAAGGTTGGTGCAGCGACAGAAGCTGAAATGAAAGAGAAGAAGGCCCGCGTGGAAGACGCCTTGCATGCGACACGTGCAGCAGTTGAAGAAGGTGTAATTCCTGGTGGCGGTGTTGCATTGATTCGCGCGGCTGAAAAAGCCGGTCTCGATCAATTCGATGCTGGTAGCGAGGAGCAAAACACGGGTGTGCAGCTTTTGTTGCGTGCCATTGAGGAGCCACTTCGTCAGATTGCTGCCAATGCAGGCTTCGAAGGGTCTGTCGTGATGAACAAAGTGCGTGAAGGTAAAGGCGCTTTTGGTTTCAATGCGGCGACGGAAGTCTATGAGGACTTGGTGGCAGCTGGTGTGATCGATCCGACGAAGGTTGCGCGTACTGCTTTGCAGAACGCAGCGTCCGTGGCGTCGTTGCTTCTGACAACGGAAGCGATGATTGCAGAGAAGCCGGAGAGCAAGAAGGCGATGACGCCTCCTGCTGGCGACTACGGTTCGGATATGGATTATTAAGAGGGAATACTGAAAATCCCCCTTGGTCCCCCTTTTTTAAAGGGGGATTTTTTTTGTATGACTATGCCATGCAGCACTTTATTCTGAAAACGGAACCGCACGCCTACTCATTCGAGCAGCTCGAAAAAGATAAAACCACCCGTTGGGATGGCGTGCGCAATTACCAAGCGCGCAACAATCTCCAATCGATGAAAGTTGGTGATCTATGCATGATTTACCATTCGGTTGGCCCCAAAGAGATTGTCGGTACGGCACTCGTTGTGAAAGAAGCTTATCCCGATCCCACATCTGCGGATCCACGTTGGGCGTCGGTCGATATCAAAGTCGGCGAACGCCTAAAAAAGCCCGTCCATCTTGAAGAGCTTAAAAACCACCCATTGCTCAAAGACATGGCGCTTGTGCGGCAGTCACGCCTCAGCGTGTGCCCGATCAGCAAAAAAGATTGGGATGCTATTTTGGCGCTGGCAAAATCTTAGAGGCAAGGCTGCGAATAATCCCCGCAGAAATGTAGCCGCCAAGAAGCAGCAAAAGCCCTGCGCTGAGATGGAAGTAAAAGCCAAAAAGCCATAGAAACACCACGACTGCCAATGCAAATGTTGCCGTCTTCACATCCCAGTGAGTTTCTTTGAACGACCAGTAGGGCACCGTGCTGACCATCAGCCCGCCCAAAACAATCACAATGCCAAGAACAAACACATGGCGCTCGATTGGAAGACCATGGAACATTCGGAAATGCGCGATTACCAAAATCACTAACGTCGCCGCTGCAAGTGGAATCGGCAAACCAACGAAGTGGTTTTCTGAACCTTCATCGCGATGGGCCAATACATTAAAACGTGCCAGCCGAATTGCACCGCACGCGGCATAGGCAAAAACAGCGAACATCCCAATGGGCCCAAGAGGCCATAATGCCCATTTATAAACAATGACCGCAGGCGCGACACCAAAACTCACCACGTCGGCGAGTGAATCAAGCTCCATGCCAAAGTCGCTTTCTGTCTTCGTCATGCGCGCAACGCGGCCATCGAACATATCAAAAAAACCGGCGAAGCAAACTGCTAGGGCAGAGTGATAAAGTGCGTCTTGCGAATTTTCCGACGCTGCATGCAAAATTGCATAAATGCCGCAAAAAATACTCGAGACCGTGAACGCGTTCGGCAAAATAAACAGCGCATTTTTGAGCCGAAATTCCATTATTGTGATGTCCCCGTTTGGCTGGCTGCCGGGCGGGTAATGCCACATAGATCATAGCGCCCGTCTTGGTTGAGGGCTAAACAGGTACATTGCTTTGCTGGATCTGTTTCATCCAAAATCGCTTGGCATCTTGCCCCATTTTCCGCCGTCGAGAAATCAGGATGATTGCTATATTGATCAAGTTTCGCCAAACAACTTTGTTGATCCGGAGGATACACGTTGCATTGGCAAATATATTCCGCCAAACTACGACAAGGATCACACGCGCTGCAAAATGCCGCCACGGCCATCAAAGACAAAGCAATTAGGATCTTCTGCAACATAAACGCCCATCCCACGGCATTTGTTTTTGTGGCAAAGTGTTTTGCCAAACGCAATGGGCCGCCCAAAAGCAAAAGGAAGCAAATCATGTCTGTTCACGCAAATCGCCTGGCTGACCTACGCACCCACATGCAAGGAAACGGAATTGACGCCGTGTTGGTGCGCTCCACGGACGAATATCTCAATGAATATGTGCCAGCAGAAAAAAGCAGACGTGTGTTCATTACAGGTTTTTCTGGATCCATGGGGGATGCTCTGATTACGCAGGACACAGCGATGCTTTTTGTCGATGGACGTTATGCATTGCAAGCCAGGCAAGAAGCGCCGCATTTTGACGTGCGCGTGATGACACTGTCGCAGTCCATTGAGAGCGGTTGGTTGTCTGTGCTCGACCAAGCATTAGCATTGAAGGACAGGTCACTCGCTGTGGAGTTTGACCGCATCCCGGTTTCTCTTTTTGAGGATATTCAGGAAGTCGCCACATCAAAGTCTCTTTCTTTGGTGAATTCCAGCGATGTTTTTTCGCCATTTTGGCAGCAAATTTGTCCGACAGATAACCATTTAGATGGCAACAAAATCTGGCCACTGGACATTTCACTCGCTGGCGAAAGTACCCATGAGAAATTCACGCGCACCCAGTTATTTTTTGAGGAAAGTGGGCTCGATGCTTTCGTTATTGTTCCACTCGATGAAATTGCGTGGCTAGCCAATTTGCGCGGCAATGACTTTCCCTTCCAGTCGACTTTTGCATCCCGTGCTGTTGCTTTGCCAAACCACCTAATTATTGGCACAACAAAAGAGCACATTGCGAACACGCAATCTATTCAGGGAATTTCTTTCGTCGAAAACGTGCAGCTCATAGAAGGTGCCCAAAAGCACTTTCCGAACAAGCGTTTTCGGGTTGGTCTTGATCCGAACCAAACCCCAGAACTGGTGCGACGTCAGCTATCTGCCATGGATGCAGAAATCGTATCGATACAAAGCCCCTTTCGATCGATGAAAGCCATTAAAAACGAAAACGAGCTCTTGCACATGCGCGAGTCCTTCGCAAAAGCCGATAACGTTGTCCATCAAACGCAGCACTGGCTCTGCAAACAGATTGAGGCACAAACTCCCGTCACGGAAGCTGACGTCGATAATTTTGTTCGCGCGCAGTTTAAAAAATCTGGGACGATTGAGCTGTCTTTTCGGCCCATCTGTGCGAGCGGTAAAAACGGCGCTGTGATTCACTATGGAACGCCGGACAGTAAGACTCCGATCAAACCTGGAACGTTGTTTTTGCTGGACACCGGTGGCCTTTATGCGGGCGGGTACGCCACAGATCTCACACGAACCTTCTTTGTGGGCCCAAAAACACACAAGCCGACGCCCGAGCAGAAGCGACTGTTCACTCTCACGCTCAAAGGTTCCATCGCCGGCATGTCAGCGCGCTTCCCGAAAGGTAGCGTCGGCATGCAACTCGATGCAATTGTTCGAGATCCGATTTGGCGTGCGGGATATAATTATGAACACGGCACTGGGCACGGTGTAGGGATCAACGTACATGAATTTCCTCCACGCATTGGACCAGGCAACACCACACCTATTGAGGTGGGCCACGTATTTTCCATCGAACCAGGCATCTATTTGCCAGGCTTTGGTGGCATTCGCATCGAGAACCTATGCACGGTGGTTGAAGACCCAGACAACAACAATTTTCTGCGCGTTTTACCTTTAACGTTCGCGCCATTTGATTCTCGTCTTATCGAGTCCACCCTATTAACTAGGCACGAGAAGGAATTTTTAGTATACTTCAAACGATGTTTCCTTCTCTCTCAAACCCACTTGCCTCCATTGCCTCCGGTCCTGGGCTAGGCATCGCAACGGTTGAGTCGCTCGTATGGCTCATCGTCGCGGCAGCCATTGTGGGTGTAGTCGCGCATCGTATCAAGCTCCCCTACACAGTGTCGCTGGTGCTCGTAGGCGTCGCTCTCAAGGCGCTCGGGCTTGTTCCTCAGCTACAGCTCACGCGTGATTTGCTCATGATGGTGTTTCTGCCCGCACTGCTCTTTGAAGCTGCCATCCATTTTCCGAGAAGCGAGCTGAAACAGCTTGCGCCGTCCATCGCCATGCTGGCGGCTCCGGGCGTACTCATCACAGCCATTTTTACGGCGCTCGTTTTGCAATTTGAATTTTCGGCGTTTCACATCGACCGAGATATGACGTTTAGCCATTTCTTGCTCTTTGGAACGATCATTGCGGCTACCGATCCGATTTCAGTGATTGCGCTGCTGCGCCAATTGGGTGTTTCACGCAAACTCTCTGTGTTGATCGAGGGAGAGAGCCTATTTAACGACGGCACTGCCATTGTTTTATACTCGGTTGTGCTTTCAGCGATTCAATCGGGATCCTACAGTATTACCGATGGTTTGGTTCAGTTTGTTGTTGTGGCCATCGGTGGCATTTTCGTCGGTGCGCTCCTCGGGCTATTTGCGAACTGGGTGCTGTCTTTTGCCGAGGACCATCTCATTGCTATCGCCCTCACCACTGTGACGGCCTACGGCACCTATTTAGTTGCCGAAAGACTGCATGTGTCTGGTGTCTTAGCGACGGTTGTTGCAGGGCTCTTTGTCGGGTTCAGCAATAAACGGCATTTCGATGCCAATACGCGCATTGCCGTCGTGAGTTTTTGGGAATACGCGGCGTTTTTCATAACCAGCCTTTTGTTTTTGCTCATTGGGCTGGAAGTAAAGCTTCCCATCATATTCAGCCATGCGACGCTTATTGTGTTCGCGTTTTGTGCTGTGCTGTTATCACGTGCGCTGTGCGTGTTTCTCCCCGTTCCACTTTTGCGACGCATCGGTCAGCCCATTACTTTTCGCGAGTCCTGTGTCGTATGGTGGGCAGGACTTCGCGGTAGCCTTTCAATGGTTTTGGTGTTGTCTTTACCTGAGAGCATGCCTGCGAGGCAAACACTGATTGCGATGACCTTTGGTGTAGTCGTTCTCTCAGTGGTGGTACAGGGCTCGACCGTTGGCTATCTGCTGCGTCTTTTGAGCTTTGTGAAGGAGCGAACACAGACAACAGCGTTTTTGCGCAAGAGCATTGCTCGCCTGGATGCGATTCAGGCTCGTCTCGACGCGATTCGTCATCTTTCTGCGTTTGACCAACCGCTGACCAAAGAGCTTGCACATTCTTTGCAAAATGAGCGGGCTGATATTTTAGCAACGATTAAAGAAAAAGAACACGACACGGAGTTTCGCAAAGCACAGGCCGAACGCGTTCACGCACTAGAAGAGCAACTCAAGCAAGCAGCTCGGGATTCCTATCGCCATTCTCTTTTTCATAACATTATCAACGAAACAGAAGCGGCAGAATTGTCTTCCGAGTTGGAAGCTGCACCACCAACCGACGACGAGAGTTCTCCCTAAATGCGCGGTGATTTAAAAGACGTTGTGACCTTGGCATGGCCCATGGTGGTGGGCATGTTGTCCATTACGGTCATCGACCTCACAGACACCTTGGTGGCTGGATGGCTTGGCAAAACCGAACTGGCTGCTGTCGGCACGGCCTCGACCATTGCGTTTTTGGTCAATGCTTTTTTTGTCGGTTTTTTTGAGGGTGTCAAAATTCTGGTGGCACAGGCGACGGGCGCGGGGCAGCATCAGCTCGCCAAAAATGGCGCTTGGCATGGAGTCTTGCTAGCTATTCCCTGCGGCGCTGCTATTTGCTGTTTGATTTTTGCACAAACGCCTATCTTCGCTTTATTTGGAGGGAGCGCGTTGGTCCAAGAGATGGCCTGCGATTTTTTTTCAATCCGCGTTCTTGCCTCACCGTTTTGGTTCGTCATCATGGCCTTGATCTGCTTCTATCAAGGATGTGGCAATACGCGGCTTCCCATGCAAATCAATTTGCTCGTTTGCATCGTCAACGTCTTTCTCGATATTGTCCTCACTTTTTATGGCATTGGACCAATCCCACCTCTTGGTGTCCTAGGCCCAGCATATGCAACTCTCATTTCCATCGTCATTGGCATGGTGGTCATGCTAGTGATTTTCATTAGGCGCTATGGATGGAGTGACCAGTTTCAGTTCTCCATCGTCAGAAAATTGATCCGGGCCGGTCTTCCGGTAGGCATTCGCTTTTTTCTGCAGGTCGGTGCATGGACAGTGTGCACATCTTTCATGGCACACATGGGCGATGCTTTCATCGCTGCAAATCAAATTACGGCCAAGGTTCTGATGGTGAGCTTTTTGGCAAACTATGGCACTGGCGAAGCAGCCTGCATTTTGACGGGCCAATGCGTCGGTGCAGAAAATGAAAACGGCGTCTATCGCTCCTATCAGTCGTCAGTCAAAGTCGCGCTATTCATGGCTACGATCTATGCTCTAATTATGATTTCTTGTGCCGGGCCAATCGCCGCACTCTTTCAATCTGATCCTGAAGTCCTGAGCGTCGCCACGGGCCTCATGATGGTTGCGGCAATCTGCCAAATATTCGACGGCCTCGTCATGACCGCAGCGGGCGCATTGAATGGCACCGGTGACACGCGTTTCACCATGTACGTCCAGATTGGCGCCACTTGGGTGGTGACACTTCCACTCGGCTATTGGTTCGGTGTTGTGCAGAACTTGCAAGCGCTTGGTGTTTGGTACGCGTTCACTCTAGAGAGTCTATGTGTGTCGCTGATCTTAATTTGGCGCTTTCGTTCAGGCGGCTGGAAGAACAAGAGCTTGGTGAATACCGCATGAAAATATAGATGGGGAAGCCAGCGAACATGCAGAGCATTCCCAAAAACACTGCTTTTTGCCCACAGCCAATCACGATAAGCACTGTGTAAGCAAGTCCAATCGTGGCAACGATGACTGAGCGAGCAAGGTGCGCTTTCGAAACATAATCTGCTTTCGTGACCAAAAACACCAGGTCTGCCATGGCAGAATAGAGATAAGGTATAAGCATGGAAAACGTCGTGAAGGTTACGATGGCAGTAAACTGCTCGACAAGGCTAGCCTGGTAATTCAAAATCAACATTCCAGTCATCAAAATACTCGACGCCAACAAGCCAAATACTGGCGTTCCGCGTTTAGACAGTTTTGCGAATGCCTTGGGAAACAAGCCATCTTGTGCTGCGGCGAGAGGCATTTGTCCCTGTATGAGAATCCAACCATTCAAAGTACCAAAAGCCGCAATTGCTGCACAAATTGCGACGCCAGAAGATGCCCAAGGACCAAATAGAAGTCCTGCAGCCTCGGCAAAAGGGGCTGCAGACTTGGCTAATTGTTGTGGAGGCAAAACACCGAGCAACACAATCGTTGTCCACACGTAGATCACCGCCGATAACACGGTGCCAATTACCGTCGCGCGTGGGATTGTTATTTTGGGATCCACAACACTTTCAGCCGGAACAGTCGCCGATTCCAACCCCAAAAATGCATAAAGAGTAAGAGCTGCAGCTGAGCTTAAGGCGGTAAACCAAGGTAAGCCGCTTGGATTCACGGGGCTAAAATGCGCAAAATTAACATAGAAGCTGCCAAACAACCCAATTACAATCAGGGGCACGATTTTCAGTACCACAATCACCACTTGTGCGATGCCGGTTGACTTGACGCTCCAAATATTCAGCCCAGTAAAGAACCAGACGGAGCAAAATGCCAACGCAAATGCATGTGTTGCATTGGTAGCAAGGCTAGGCCAAAAAACAGACATGTAGCTCACAAACGCGGTTGCAATCGCCGCATTGCTTGCCCAAGTTCCTACCCAATAACTCCAAGCCATTTGGAAGCCCACAAAGTCCCCGAATGCTTCTTTGCTGTATGCGTAAGGACCGCCTATTTTGGGAAAGTGCGCGCTTAAACGTGCAAAAATCAGCGCCAGGCAAATTGAACCAACGGACGTCACCATCCAGCCGAAAAGGCCAACTGCCCCATAAATTCCCAATGATGCGGGCAGCAAGAATATGCCTGAGCCAACGATATTGCCCACCACCAGAGAGGTACTACGCCATAGGCCAAATTCTCGATGCTGCGAGGTCGTGGTCGTCATATGCCCGTTTCAGTGCCAATTGCAGGCAGTTATGTCAATACAAGTGTTAAGTGTATATTTTTATACCCAGAAAATAACAGATGTGTATTGTACTTTTAAATCTCTTCGGTAGAACTAGACCCTCAGGCTGTAAGCCTGGTTTTTCAATGTTTCGCACAACAGGGATGAATTTATGCAAAGATTCAAATTATTCGTGCTCGCAGTGCTTTTACCGATGGCTGGCGTACATACTGCAACCATTGCGCAAGAAGTAGCCGAGGTGAGCTCCCAAGGTCCAAAATTTCCAACGGAAGTAATTAAGCGTCCATTTACGCTGCCGAGTGGGTCATTTGAAGCACGCCTGCAAATGAACAAGGACGTGATGGATACAGATAATTTTGTCTTTAGGCTTGGTGTTGGTGTGGGTATCACCAATGATTTAGAGCTCGGTGTGATGTGGGATGGCGTGAATGTCAATCAACGCCAAGTCAACAAGTCCGTTGGTCTGAACGCGGGTTATTTTCTCTACGCCGTTCCAGGTGTTGCGGCAATGCTATCTTTGAATGTGCCACTTTATTTTGGTGGCGAGCAACGTAACGCAGCTGGTGCTTTAGCCGACAATGGTTACGTCTTTAGGTCTGTTAGCCTTTCGATGCCGACCGCATTTAGCATTAACAGCAACATGAATTTTATGGCATTTCATGACGACTTTTTGGCGATCTATCGAGGGTCCCCAGCGCTTGCAGATACGACTGTTGATCCAGACCTTCATGCAAAGATAAGATTGCCGTTCAAGTTTGGTTGGCAGGCGACCAGTCGCTTGTGGTTGAACCTTGGCACTAATTTTGCAACCTTTTATTTGGGTGGTACAGATAAATTCGTCAAGAACAGCAAGTACATCTGGCAAGAGACGCCGATCACGGCATCTGCGCTCTATGCTATTACCAATGCGGTGGATGTGTCCTTGAGCACTGGCTTCGGCAATCTGCAAGACCCGGGCAAAACGTTCAATGTGTTTGTGGGGTTGAACGTGAGAGCGGGAAGGCTCGACGGGTAATTACCCTGACCCTTGATCCCTCTCCCGCCTAGCGGGAGAGGGACTTTAAACCAAGCAAGATAGGTATTTTTGGACGGTCTTCTCGAGGCCGAAGTAAAGCGCGTCGCAAATTAGGGCGTGGCCAATCGAGACTTCGGCGATGAACGGAATGTGCTGAATCAAGTAGCGCAAGTTGTGCAGATTCAGGTCATGACCAGCGTTAATGCCCAAGCCACAGGCATGTGCATGATCGGCGACTTTTTGGAAAACCGCACATACCGCGTCGCGTTCGGGCGTTGGAAAAGCTCTCGCATAGCTTTCGGTGTAAAGCTCAATGCGATCTGTGCCTGTTTTTGCGATTTGTGAAACGTCAGCGTTGATAAAGTCGTAGGGATCAATGAACAAAGATACCCGTGTGCCACTTTGTTTTAGTTGCCCAATGACCTCCTGCAAATAGCCCATATTTTGCTGCACGTTCCAGCCGGCATTGGATGTTAACACGTCGGGTGGATCTGGAACGAGTGTACATTGCGCCGGTCGTACGTCGCGAATAAGCTGAATAAAGTCCGGGGAGGGATAGCCCTCAATATTAAATTCCACGTGGATTCGCTTGGAAATGTCATAGACATCTTGTTTGCGGATATGACGTTCATCCGGGCGAGGGTGGACCGTGATGCCTTGCGCGCCGAAGCGCTCGATATCAAGTGCAGTTTGCAACACATCGGGCAGCGCATTGCCACGTGAATTACGGAGTGTGGCGATTTTATTCACGTTGACGCTAAGCTTTGTCATAATTGATCTCCTTCGAATCCACTGCCGCAGCGACACATGAATCTGACCACACATTAATTGCTGTCTCGAGCATATCAAGCAAACCGTAAAATGGAAGAATGACTCCCATCAATGTGAGGGGCACATTCATCGTCGCCAACAGGGCACTGGTCAGAAAGAAGCACCCCATCGGCACTCCCGCGTTTCCAACGGCAGAGATGGTCGCAATCAACACCCATGCGATCGCTTCGAATATGGAGAAATGCACCCCGTTGGTTTGCCCGACAAACATCACAGTAATCAGAATAAACCCCGCGCAAGCGTTCATATTAATGGTGGTGCAAAGCGGAAATACAAAGCGCGCAGTTCGCGGCGAGATATTGGCCCGCTCCTCCGCACATTCAATGGCAAGAGGCATTGTGCACGATGACGATTTGCTAAAAAATGCGATTTGCAACGCCGGCATCATACTTTTGAACAAGCGCCATGGCGACACACCATAGAATCGCAACAATAATGGTAAAACAACAAGCGCTTGCATCAGATTGGCAAGCACAATCGTCACCAAATACATGCCAAGTTGAGATATGTTAGCGCCCTTTTGCAAATCTTTAACGAACAAAAAAACAAACGCGCAAACAGCAATGGGAATCACTTGCACAAGCCACTTGGTGATTTTCATCACCGCCTCGTACAAACTCGCCAGCATACCATGCATGCGCAAGCGATGCTCCTCGTCAAGCGACAAAATAGCGAAGCTTAAAAGCAATGCAATCAGCAGCACGCCAAGCACATTGCCTTCCACGAAGGGCTGCACCCAGTTAGATGGAATAATATTCAGAACATATTCAAGATATGATTTCCCGGCATCTGGAGCTGACCCACCTAGTGCTTCAGGCGGAAGTCTCACGCCTGCGGGTTCGATAAACAAAAACAAAACCAGAGCGACACTCGCTGCTGCAATCGTCGTGAGTAAGGTAAGGCCAAAGACTCGTCTGAGCAGGACGCGCGCTTCATCGCCAGATGACATGCCGGAAATAGTGACCACCAGGGATAGAAAAATGATGGGCATGCTCAGTAACTTAAGCGCACGAATAAAAACTTCGGAGATAAAAGCCAGCAGGGTGCTAAGCGGTTGAAAATCAACAACGCCAGCGAAAACACCAAATACAATGGCGACTAAAGTAAAAATAGGCATTTGTTATCTCAATGCGTCTGGGCTCTACAGCAAGCTGGCAATTCTTTTTTAATTAATTCGAGGGTGCGCGTCGCTTTTTCCAGGAATTCTGGTGTACTTTCTACAAAAAAACGTCGTGGATGTCCTTCCCAAGCTTGTTCAACTCGTTTGTCAATGACTGCTGCAAATTGCGGATCTTCGGTGCGCGTCGGATTGTCTAAATTATATCCGTGGTCTTCCGGCGGGGTACGCAGATGAATGACGGCGTGGTAGTGGGCAAGTTCTTTTTCCCGCGTCGTACCCATGTCCGCAAAAAAATCTGGCTCCAAAACAGGCCAATAAGCACTGCCATCGATGGTGCCACGATCACACAATGCCATGGTATAAGCGTGCTCTTCTTGCACCATGATTTCATGGGCGCGCTGCACGTTGAAAATGGCGCGTTGGCAAGCTTTTTGCGAGGGCACAGTGTCTCTGCGCAAAAAGCCACCACCATACACAATGGTCGCTGCTTCCGGCAAAATCACCACATGTCGGCAAAAGATTTGCCGAGCCATTTGCAAAATAGCAGTCTTTCCAGCGCCCGGTCCGCCGGTCAGGGCAATGAGTTTGCAGTCTGTCGCTTTGTGATCACATGTGCAGGTCAGCATGAGCGCATTATGCCTGGGGAATCTTTATCGCGCAAGCTCCGCCAACACCTCCACATGCGAGGTTTGCGGAAACATATCATAGGCTTGGCAATGCTTAAGCGAGTAGCCAACTTGCGCCAGCTGTCCAATATCCCGCGCCAATGTGGCTGGCATACACGAAACATAAAAAATGTGCTTTGGGAGGCGCGTTTTCAGCGTTGCGAGCAAATGGGGATGCATCCCTGCGCGGGGCGGGTTTATCAGCAAAACATCTGGGTTGTTTTTGAGCAATAGCGCCACCACATCTTCGGCTTTTTCGGCCATGAAACTGACATGGCGAGCCTGGTTTGCTGCTGCATTCTGTTTTGCCAGCGCAATTGCTCTGTCACTTACCTCTACACCGGTCACAGATATTCCCTGCCTCGCCATAAGAATACTTGTGACGCCGAGACCACAATACAGATCAAGCGCAGTTTTGGGCTGAACCAAAGCGATGCGCGCAAGCAAGTCACAATAAAGACGGGCACTCTGTTCGGGGTGATTTTGCACAAACGCGCGTGGATCGCAAACGAACTGCAATCCATCAATGTTTAGGGAAACTTGCGTATCTCCAAACACATGTTCGTTTATGCGATCTCGAACAACTACGCCCTTCCACGTGGGCCACTGTGCTTGGCTAGCCTCGAGCAAAGACAAATTTTTTTCCGATATGGGCTGAGAAAAGTCAAAAAGCATCACAAAACGTGGGCCGTCCTTAAGCATCATCACGTGTGCAACATCGTCGGGCTTGGTTTGGAGCTTGGCTGCAACTTCCTGCAATTCACCCAAAATCGCGGGGGCATCATCGTCGAGAAAAATATGACACGATGCGATTGGGACAAAGATGCTTGGGTCTGCACCCACAAACCCTACGCGATACCCGTTGTCACTTGGCCAAAGTTTGAAGCGGACATGGCGCCTATAACCAAAACGCGTATCGGCGCCAACAATCTTAATCGGTGGGATGTGCGACAGTTTGCCCACGCGGAGGAGTGCATCTTCGACGAACTTTTGCTTTGCAAGCAGTTGCGCATCGTATTGCAGATGTTGCAGCTGACAGCCGCCACAAATGCCAAAATGCGGGCACCGAGGTGTCACGCGATCAGGGCCCGCGTGTTTGAGTTTAATTAGCTTGGCTTGTGCGTGAGACTTTTTCTGATGTGTTATCTCGACCAGCACCTCATCTTCGGGTGCCGTGAATGGCACAAATACAACAAGACCATCGTGGCGCAAAATACCGGAGCCGCCAAAAGCAATTGATTCAATGGTACCGTTCACCGGAGACTCCAAAAATTGCGCCAACATTTGCGATGTAGATCAAGCTTGGCCTATAATGCCCCAACGGGACATTCCAAAAGGAGATAACTATGGAACAGACACCAGCAATGGCAATGGTATTGGCCAAATTTTTAGGCTTGTTGCTCACGATTACAGGCGTTGGTGCGGCAATCAACTCAAGGCACATGATGGCCGTGGTAAAAGATATCTGTGAACGGCCCGCTGCGCAAATGGGTGCCGCGTTTTTGCCGACCCTCGTTGGTAGCTATGTTGTTGCTGCGCACCACACCTGGCCAAACGATTGGACCATGCTTATTACCATCATAGGCCTGGTGATGTTGATTGGGGGAGCGTTTCGTTCTCTTTTCCCGAGCATTTGGGTGGGGCTCCTGCGCAGATGGGCTAATCCGGCAATTTTGTCCATGGGCTCTGGGATCTTGGCACTTGTTGGTATTTACCTGCTTTATCAAAGCATGATGCTGTAAAAACAAAGAAGCGACGATATATATATCCCGTCGCTTCTTGCAAGCTCCACTTCTTATTCGCAAGTTTGCCATTGCAAGTGGTAAATTAAACCGGATCGCAGATCTACACTGTCTACCGTCGATTCAGCGGCATCCATCGTACCGTTTGTTTGCACGATCATGCTCGAATTGGTACGAAGCACCACATCTTGGCCACAGGGTGACCATACGATACTTGATTGAACCAAAGAATTGTTGATGTCGTAGTTATCTTCCAGCTGCCCGTAAAATGTCTTCACATAGGAAGGCCCTTGTGTGCCCGCAAAAAAGTACTCCACATTAAATCGCGCGTAGGCACCATAGGGCAGACTGTTGAAGCCGCGATAATCAATTTGAAATACCGATACGCTTAGACCTTGCGGAACGTGAACAGGAATTGCAACGTTGCAGCTCTCGCGGTTTAGCTGCTTCCCGGTTGTGCCACCTGCATCGACCACATATTGGTCAAAAAGGATGCTCAACGAAGTTGCGTCTGGGCTTAATACCGCCGACGCAGTTCCATTTGGGCAACCCGTGCCGCCGTAGATGGGGGTTCCAAGATGAATACCGCTTGGATCATCGGCTAAAGCCGGCAATGATGTAGCCAAAATAAAGACAAATGACGCAAATAACTGCTTCATGTTTTTTCTCCGGATGTGCTGGAGGTTCTACTGAATGGATACATCATCTTCGATGGAAATATATATCCTCCTGATGTCCTAATCTCGACGCACGGGAGGCAGATATTCGGATACGATGGTTCGCTTCCACCAGTTTTTGCCAGCAAGGTTTTCTAATGCAAATTGGTAACGGTAAAGCCTTGCACGTACAAACATTGGCGGTGTGCCGCAAAATGGGTCTTTTGCCAAAAGCTTGAGCACTTGTTTATCTGCAGATAAGAGCTTTTCTATAAGTCGCAAAAACCATGGGTGAAAGTATGGATTTGACATGGCTGCAAACCACATTAGCCAATCAAGGCGTAGGTGATAGGGCGCCACGAAGGGCGGTCGACGATTGATGTCCCCGGGCTTCGCCCTGAATTCGTAGGCATGCCAAATTGTGGCCTGATCAATTTGCAGTGCTTCTGTTCCCTCAATAATGACCTCAAAGCGTTGCTTTTCGACGCTGCCAAATGCTCCATATGTATTGACCAAGTGCAAAGGGTCGAAGCTTGCGTTCATCAATTGCCGCGACGAAATCATGTTAACGATTGGGCGAATGCTCAGCGCCGCCACTAAACACAACAGGAGCAGAATCGGTAAAGGCGTTGCCATGGGGAACCAAGTCAACGTGGAACCGCCAAGACAAGAAAAACAAAGTACGATGGTTAAATAATTTAGCCATGACAGATTGCCACTTGCAATCAACGTCACTTGAAACAAAATCGTGATGACACCTGCGACATCAGCAATAGGATACGGCGCAAAATAAAAAAATGGCAATACCAGCTCGATCGCGTGTGTAGCTAGTACTTCTGCCTTGTGAAACCACACGGGAAGCCGATGTAAGTAATAGCTCAGAGGGTTTGGCATGGGCTGCGTTTCGTAGTGATAGACGAGACAGGTCAAGTCGCGCCAACATCTGTCACCTCGAAGTTTGATGAGTCCCGCGCCAAACATCACCCGAAATAACACCCAGCGCATCAGCCAAATCACAATGACCGATGGTTCCATCGACGAGGGACCCAAAAATATCGCTAAGAACCCAGTTTCAAGAAGAAGAGACTCCCAGCCAAACGCATAGAATGTCTGGCCTACGTTCACAAAGGATAGGTAAATAGCCCAAAGCAAAAACCAAGTCAGAGTATAAAGGTAGAGCCCGCCCTTGTCTGCGAAACCGCTCAGATTAAGCAGTGATAAACAAATTCCAACCCAGATGAAAATAGAAGCAAAACGGTCGCTATAGTAGAAATGGAAAATACTCGGGGCCTGCCAGAATTTGATTCTCTTCAAATACTCTGGAACCGGGAGAAGACCATTTTGCCCGCAAAGGGGAATAAATTGGTTTCGTGCAACAATAAACGCGATCAAATATATAGAGGCTAACCCGCGCGCAATCAAAAGGCGGGTTAGCCACAGCATTATTTATGCGCCGGCACCGAAACTTGACTGCCCGTGCACCATGGCAGCGTCGGCTCAAATTGACAGAGCGTGGCGCACAATGATGGATCAGCAATCGGGCACTGTGCACCACCGGGCGGTGTCACTGGGTCGGTTGGTGGAGTTGGCAGCACGGGAGGTGCAACTGGATCCGTCGGAGGTGGTGTGACTGGATCAGTTGGTGGCGTTGGTGGTGTAGCTGGCGCACTTGCATCAGTAATGTAGATCGTACGAGACTGCGCAGTCTGCCCATTAGCATCTGTTGCCGTCACCGTAATTTCTCCACCCTTCGCCACTTGCAGAGTGCCATCGCTGGCGACCGTCGCAATGGTATTGTCGGAGGAGGCAAATGTGTAGGGAGCTTGGCCGCCGAACGCGTCAAACTTCAACACATCACCAACGTTAATTGACGCCGACGCTGGTACCACCGTCAGCTGTTGATGAGCAACTGCGTTAACTGCAGCAGATGCATCAACTCGGCAATTACAGGCCGACTCAATCTGCACGGCTGTTCCCGTTGTTTGCAAAATCGAACGAATTTGCTGAGGCGTGAGAGCCGCATTTTCAGATTTCATCAGCGCTGCCAATCCTGCCACCAGCGGTGTCGCCATCGATGTTCCCGACAAATCGCCATACTGATTGTTGGGCAACGTGCTCAAAATATTGTCGCCAGGAGCTGCTAGATGAACGGTGTGTTTACCCCAGTTGGACCAGTCGGGCTTCGCATCGTTAGCATCTGACGCCGCCACGCTGATCATGTTAGGTAATTTGGTATTAGCAGGAAAGACATCAGTCGTGTCGTTATCGCTGCTGTCGTTCGAGGCTGCAGCGACGAAAAGAACACCTTTGTCATTGGCGCGTGAAATCGCGTCTGTCACGGGCTGTGCGCTGGCAGCATCAGTTTGCGCCCCCCAACTGGCACTAATGATGCTTGCGCCATTTTGAACCGCAAAATCGATTGCCTTGGCGGCATTCAGAAGATCTCCAGAACCATCAGGCCCCAAGAAACGCACTGGCATGATTGAGACCGACTGGTTGATCCCAGTAATGCCAATACCGTTATTGCCAACCGCGCCAATGATACCAGAGCAGTGGGTCCCATGTCCTGGGTTGCCATCGGCGGACGTTAAATCTGTCACATCGCTATTGTTTTCAACAAAGTTCCAACCATGTGTACCATCAGTTGGGTTGGTCCAGATATTTGCGGCCAAGTCCTCGTGCGTCACACTTGAACCTGTATCGATTACCGCAACGACAACTTTGTTGGATCCTTGGGTTACATCCCAGGCTTGTGGTGCGTTAATTTTGCTGAGTGCCCATTGTTGGTTGAACTGCGGATCATTAGGAACCTCAAGTGTATGAAACTTGATGTTCTCCACGACGTATTCTACACCAGGTCTCTTTCGGAGTGCATCAACTTGCTTTGCTTCAAGTTGTTTGGTTGCAGCCTGAATATCGACTTTGGCGAGTTTTCCGGGACGGTGAAAATCCTTCACCGCAAATCCCTTTAATGAAGCTGTTGACGCAACTGACTGGATAGTCAGCCCTGCATTCTTTAATTTTACAATATATTCAGTGGCGTAGAGTGAGCATGAAAAGAGAACAACGAGTAGTGGTAACGCAACTTTTTTCACGACTTAGCCTCCCCAGGTCAAGGTGACGACGCGCGTATCTTCGCGCGATCTTGATGCTCGCACAGGTTGCAACCGCGATGCAAGCAACGGGGAAGTTATTTTGTTTAATTTATTGAATCACAAACCTAGAAGCCTCATTGCTTCTTGTCTTTCTTCGGCATTTTTAGCAAAGTCACCTCGAGCTGCTTGTGTCATCACTTGTGAACCTTGCTTCTGCGTGCCACGCATCATCATACAAAAATGTCGTGCACTCACAACAACAAAAACACCTTTTGGTTGCAGGACGTCGACAAAAGCGTCTGCGATTTGATCGGTCAAATGTTCCTGCAATTGCAATCTTCTAGAAAAAACATCAATCAATTTTGCGATATCTCCGAGGCCAATGATTTTTCCGTTTGGCTTATACGCAACGTGAATTTGCCCAAAAAACGGCAGTAAATGATGTTCACACAAAGAATAAAATTCGGTGTTCTTTTGCGCAACGATTCCCGTCGTCGGAGAAGGGAACACCCCCCCCTGCACAACGGCCCCAGGTGCCATGTCATTGCCACTGGTCAAGAAACGCAGGCTTTCTGCAACCAAGGACGGGGTTTTTAGAAGCCCTTCTCTACTTGGATCTTCGCCAAGCGATTTCAAAATAATCCGAATTTGTTGTTCCATCATACACTTCTTTCAATATGGATTTTTCCTGTCAAGCGTCTTTCTTCCAAACAAATTCAAAACTTGGTGGATAACATTTAAACGTGGGAGAGTCAGCATGCCTATTTCTTCAAACCTACCTACAACCTGTAGCCGCTGCACATGGGAGGAGGCTATTGATACGAGATATGTGCTTGAAAATGCCAGTGCTAGCCGCGCAATTGGTCACACCAACAATGTGATTGAAGACTTCGCCCTTTTTGGATTTTCTGATATCCATATTGATGGGCAAACGCGCTGGCAAAAATTTGCGCGCACAGTCAGAGGATTTGCAGCAGGTGGTTCGCGTGTAGGTGCTGTCGGCGGTTTGGCTGCTATGTGGCTTCCAGACTGCTTCATCGGGACTGGAAAACGAGGGGTGCCCCTGCGGGAAATCAACAGGCGACTGCTACGAGAACAGGGTGTTGCTGGTGCGAGTGTGCGAGGTGCTTCCATGCTTGCAGCGGTCCTCACTGCTCAGCCATCCCTGTTTGTTGGAGGAGCAGCCGGAGTGGTGAGTCTTCCAGTTGCAGCGAACCAGGGCAACGCGGCGACGGAATGGGTGATAGACACCACCCGTAGTGTGGCTGCATTTAATGCCAAGACTGTTGGAACGGTCATCGCTGCTCCAGCGGGTGCAGCCATTGGGATCGCTCGTAGCGCTTCGGTGGTAGCCAAGCTTACAATGGCAAGCATAGGCGGGTTATTGGGCGGAATTATCGGAATCCTTGGCGGCGGGGTGCGTGCGATTATCAATCGGTGATTTGCAGCAAAAGACCACCTTGACCTGTGCGTAAATGTTCGCCACAAGTACGGAATAGTGATTGCGGGGTGTAGCTCAGTTTGGTAGAGCGCTTGGTTCGGGACCAAGAGGTCGTAGGTTCAAATCCTGTCACCCCGACCACGTGCCCAGATGGCGGAATTGGTAGACGCGCTAGATTCAGGTTCTAGTGGGGGAAACCCCGTGGAGGTTCAAGTCCTCTTTTGGGCACCATTTTTTTACGAAGGTGGTAACAAATGCTTCAGGTTGGTGATCGCGCACCCGATTTTTCCTTGCCCGACCAAACAGGCAAACTTGTGAAGCTTTCTGATTTCCTGGGCAAGCAGCATGTTGTGCTGTTTTTCTATCCCAAGGATAATACACCTGGATGCACCGCTCAGTCTTGCTCGTTCCGCGATAACTACAGCGAATTTAAGAAAAATGGCGCACAAGTGTTGGGTATTAGCGCTGATTCATCAGACTCTCATCAATCATTTGCATCACAATATTCTCTTCCTTTTCCGCTTCTCAGCGATGACAAAGGCAGCGCATCGAAGCTCTTTGGCGTCGGCAAATGGCTGGGGCTTTTGCCCAATCGGGTGTCGTTCGTGATCGATCAAAAGGGCATCATTCGCCATGTATTTTCATCTCAGCTCAATGCCACACGCCATGTCGACGAGACTTTAGAGAGTTTAAAGCACTTAGCTTAACGCAAAAGTTGGTGTGACACGCCCCACTTCAATGCCGCGGAGATTGGTTAGCGCATCAGAAGCCATGCTCGCCAATTCTGCCTCCCAAAGACTTTGCTCAGGCAGGAGCTGCAGCTGTCTCAGGACCTCGATCGCCACGGCAGTTCGCGCGCGATTCGCCGAATCGCCGTCGGTGACTTTGATCGCAATTCCAAGCCCCTGTGGATAACGCTCGCTGGGCGCATATCCCATTGCAAATACGCCTTCTGCTCCAGTCTTAGCAAACAGACCAGGAACAGAACGTATCAACGTCGTGTCCAATCGCTTAGCCCCCCCAATGAACTCGGGATGGGAAGTACCCGCGCGAAAGAGAATGCTCAGCGCATTTAATGTCACGGGATCATTGGCAAGGCCAGCTTCCTCAGGACAAGCCAGTGATGCATACAGTCGCGCTAATGCAGAGAGAGACAAAATATATGTCGGCAGACTACAGCCGTCGACACCGACGCCCAATTCTTCGATGGGTCTTCCAGACAAGTTCAAGAGGAGCCGGGCGATCCAATGTTGAAGTGGGTGATCGGGGTGAAGATAATTCTCGATGGGCCAACCCTGTCGTCGGCAAATCATCAGCAAGGCCGTATGCTTGCCGCTGCAGTTGTTGTGAACTGTGCTTGTATTTTGGCCCACACGTTGCTCTCCGCATCGCAGGTCGTCTTCAGACAAGCCTACCAAGGCGAGCAGCCGGCGCACGCGCTCGACGTGCATGGGCTCGCCTGCATGAGACGACATCATCAGTGCAAGATCCGCATCGCTGATTGTTTCGCCCTCCGGCCACTCAGCTTCTTGCAAACCGAGTAGTAAAAAAGGCAGAAGCTGAAACGGTTTGGCCGTGGAGCGCAGCGAAATCCAATGTTCCGGGTCACCCAAAGATGAAACCAGCTGGCCTCGTCCATCCACAATGACGATGGCACCACAATGTTCAGACTCCACACATTCAACGTGACCGACCCGACCACGCGACAAACTGACTAGCTTTTCAAAAGATGCCATTTTCTAATGCCCCTCCTGCTCCAAGAATCTCTCCGCATCAATCGCCGCCATACAACCGGATCCTGCTGCCGTAACAGCCTGCCGGTACACGCTATCTTGCACATCACCACAGGCGAACACACCAGGAAATTCGGTTTTAGAACTCTGGCCCTGAGTAACAATATATCCTTTTTCGTTGAGCGGAAGTTTGCCAGCAAAAAGATTTGTGTTGGGTTGATGTCCGATAGCAACAAACAAGCCATCTAGTGCCAATTCTTTTTGTTCTCCCGATTTGGTGTTTTTGAGCCGCACACCTGAAAGCGCTTCTTTGCCAAGCGGTGGCTTTGTTGCGGTTAAAATCTGTTCAATGGTGTAGTTAAGCTCCCAGCGAATTTTGGGATTACCCCGTGCGCGCTCCACCATAATTTTACTCGCGCGGAACTCATCGCGGCGATGGACAATCGTCACGCTTTTAGCAAAGCGCGTCAGAAAATTAGCCTCCTCCATGGCAGTGTCACCGCCACCTACAACGGCGACATCGACATTTTTATAAAATGCACCGTCGCATGTTGCACAAGCCGAAACGCCTGCTCCCGCCGCCATGAGTTCCATTTCCTTGGCGATGCCCAAGAGTTTGGCGTTTGCACCAGTGGCGATAATCACGGAGAGTGCTAAAATTTCGTCGCCATTTTCTGTTTTGAGCCGATAGGGGCGTTTGGAAAAATCAACTTCGCTGATATTTTCGGTGCGCACCTTTGCCCCAAAGCGTTCCGCTTGTTCTTTAAAGAGCTGCATCAATTCGGGGCCCAAAACTCCTTTCGGAAATCCAGGAAAGTTCTCCACATCGGATGTGATCATTAGCTGACCACCCGGCAAATTTGGAGAAGCCCCTTCAAATACCAAGGGTTGCAACGTTGCACGTGCTGCATAGAGGGCGGCTGTCCATCCTGCTGGCCCGGAGCCAATCACCACAACTTTTTGTGTTTCGCTATTTGCCACATCCTGCTCCTACTAAGTTTCCATGTCCAAGAGTTGCTGACGCAATCGATGAATCTCATCGCGCAAATTAGCCGCTTCTTCAAATGCCATTTTTTTCGCAAAGGCTTGCATCTCGCGCCGCAGCTTTTTAATCGTCTTCTCAATTTCGATGGGATCACGCAGCTCAGACTTTCCAGCAGTTGCTTTTTTGCCGTCGCTATCCGATTCCGTACCAAAGTCTCCCGCGACGTTAAATATGGGCTTTTGAATAGAACGCGGCGTAATTTGATGCTCGATGTTGTACTGTTCCTGCACTTGCCTGCGGCGTTTGGTTTCTGAAACAGCAGCTTTAATGGAGTCCGTCATGCGATCGGCATACAAAATGGCACGACCATTCAGATTGCGAGCCGCGCGCCCAATCGTTTGAATCAAACCTGTGGCTGATCGTAAAAATCCTTCTTTATCGGCATCTAGAATGGCAACGAGAGAGACTTCCGGCAGGTCGAGTCCTTCGCGCAGCAAATTAATTCCGACTAGAACATCATACTCTCCGGTACGAAGCTGGCGCAAAATCTCTGTGCGTTCGATGGTATCAATATCGCTGTGTAAATAACGTGCCTTGATGCCAACATCGAGCAAGTACTCCGAAAGATCCTCAGACATGCGCTTGGTAAGTGTCGTGATGAGCACGCGCTCACCCGCTTCCTTGCGGATGCGCACTTCATGAATCACGTCATCCACCTGGGTGAGCACCGGGCGAATCTCCACAATGGGATCGACTAAGCCCGTCGGGCGAACAAGCTGTTCAACAACAACGCCCTGGCTCTTGTCTAGTTCATACTGAGCTGGTGTGGCCGACACGAAAACAGTCTGTTTGACTAGGCGTTCAAATTCATCAAACTTTAGGGGCCGATTATCAAGTGCCGAGGGCAAGCGAAATCCATGCTCCACCAACGTGCCCTTACGCGATCTATCGCCGCGGTACATGGCACCGACCTGGGGAATGGTCTGGTGAGACTCATCAACAAAGAGCAAAAAATTCGTTGGAAAGTAATCAAGCAATGTCGGGGGCGGATCTCCCTCTGATCTGCCTGTGAGATGCCGCGAGTAATTTTCGATGCTCTTGCATGAACCTGTCGTTTCAAGCATTTCCAAATCGAAGAGAGTGCGCTGCTCAAGTCGCTGCGCCTCCAAAAGCTGATTGTTTGCATGTAACTCTCGCAATTGCACCTGCAACTCTTCGCGAATTGCCACGATTGCCTTTTTCATGCGTTCTGATGACGTCGCATAATGGCTTGCGGGCCAAATTGTTGCGTGAGAAAGCTCGGCCAGAATTTTTCCACGCAAGGGATCTACCAATCGAATGGATTCGACTTCGTCGCCAAAAAAGGAAATGCGCAGAGCGGTGTCTTCTTCGTGTGGCGGAAATACTTCTAGGACATCGCCACGTACACGAAACGTACCGCGCGTGAAAGAAATATCGTTTCGTTCATACTGGCTTTCAATGAGCTGACGCATAAACGAATCGCGCGCAACGCTGCGCCCGACCTCGACAAACGCCGTCATCTCTTTATAGCTATCGGTACTGCCAATACCGTAAATGCAGCTCACAGAAGCAACAATAATCACATCGTCACGTGACAAAAGAGAGCATGTCGCACGATGACGCATACGATCGATGTTATCGTTGATTTGGCTGTCTTTCTCAATGTAGGTATCTGTTGATGGGATATACGCTTCGGGCTGGTAGTAGTCGTAATAGCTAACAAAGTACTCGACGGCGTTATCGGGAAAAAACGCTTTTAGCTCCTGATAGAGCTGTGCCACCAATGTCTTGTTGTGCGCCAATACCAACGTTGGCCGATTGGTTTTCGCGATGACATTGGCCATGGTAAAAGTTTTGCCAGACCCGGTCACGCCCAGCAGCGTTTGGTGCATTTGACCAGCAGCGATACCCTCGGCGAGGGCTTCGATCGCTTGAGGCTGATCACCGGTTGGCTGATAGTCAGATTTCAGCGCAAACAAGCGATGTTCCCGCTTGTCTTCTGAAAATCCGCGCTGTGCTGGTAAATCGCTCATGTCGCACTAAGTGGGAACTTTAAATGGATGCGTTTTGGGCCTGTCGCAAGCACTTTCCGTGCAGATCTGCATTTTCAGCGCACCCAAAATGGCCCCTTTGCCGCCGGAGACTTTTGCACTGATAACAAACTTTCCCTCGAGCAACACACTCTTACCGAGAGCACCTAAGTCTTTCTCTTTTCCTTTTGGTAAAACGGGTTTTCCCTGCACGACCCATCCGCCGGTTTTATCCACCACGAGTTCCACGGGCACGCCCACACTTTCACCCGCCGCGTAAGCGTGGTAGCCGGGCTTTAAATTGACTGACAGCAAAAGCATATGTGTCTTTTTGTCGTACCCTTGTGACCACGTAAACGCGTCGTCAAACTGAGGTGGCAGAGGTTTTTTGGCATAGCCCGACAATGCAAACAAAGCGATTGCGGCAAGGGCAACGAGAGTGTGCTTCATAACTTTGACCTATCATATCTCACGCCCGGCGAACAGCATTCTCCCATTTTCGCACGTGCCGCGCCCTTTCATTTTCTTGCATCATGGGCTGAAAAACACGATCGAGCGGCCAAGCATCCCGCACTGCTTGCTTGCTGTCAAACACACCTACTGCGAGCCCCGCAAGTGCGGCTGCACCAAGTGCAGTGGTTTCTACGACCTTTGGTCGAGCACAGGCAATATCGAGCACATCCGCTTGAAACTGCATCAGAAAATTATCTGCTGCAGCACCGCCATCAACTTTCAACTGCAAAATAGTGCCAGCATCTTTTTGCATCGCCACCATGATGTCCCGATTTTGCATCGCAATCCCCTCCAACACAGCACGGGCCAAATGCCCCTTGTTGGTATCACGAGAAATACCGGCAAATAAGCCACGCGCCTCGGGCCTCCAGTGGGGCGCGCCGAGTCCTGAAAGGGCTGGCACGAACACAACATCGCCACTCTCAGGCACGGTCTGTGCCAAACTCTCGACGTCAGATGAACGCTGAATCACACCCAACCCATCGCGCAACCACTGCACTGCCGCACCGGCAATAAAAGCCGCACCCTCCAAACAAAACTGCGTCTCACCGCGCAGAGAGATGGCAACAGACGTCAACAGCCCATTTTGGGAGTAGACAATCTTGGTTCCGGTGTTGAGCAAAATAAAGCAGCCAGTGCCAAAGGTTGCTTTTGCTTCACCCTGATCGAAACAAGCTTGACCAAACAAAGCAGCTTGCTGATCACCAGCGATACCCGCAATCGGGATGCCATCGGGCAAAAACCCAAGGCCCTTGGTTTGCCCATAGACCTCACTGCTCGAACAGATTTTTGGCAAGCACACGCGTGGGATCCCCATAAGCTTTAATATTTCGTCATCCCACTGCAACGTTTTGAGATTCATCAGCAAAGTCCGGCTGGCATTGGTAGCGTCGGTAACGTGGACCTGGCCACCCGTTAAACGATGGACCAACCAGGTATCGATGGTGCCAAAAAGTGCTTCCTTGCCGGAAGCCATTGCCAAGGCATTGGGCACATTGGCAAATAGCCACATGAGCTTGGTGCCAGAAAAATAAGGGTCTAACACCAGCCCGGTTTTCTCGCGAATCATCGGTTCATGGCCAGCACGCTTGAGCTCTTGGCAGATGTCTGTAGTACGTCGACACTGCCACACAATAAAGTTGTGAAGAGGCTCGCCATTCGGGCGAAATAGGCAGGTGGTTTCGCGCTGGTTAGTAATGCCGATGGCAGCTAATTCTTCGCCTTTTACATTGGCTTTGGCGAGAGAAGCCGTCACTGCTTTTTCCACCGAATTCCAAATATCGATGGCTCGATGTTCGACATACCCTGGCTTTGGAAAAATCTGCGGATACTCCACATTGGCTTTTCCAAGCACTTGCAGCTGGTCGTCCATCACTAGACCGGTTGTCCCGGTTGTTCCCTGATCAATTGCCAGCAAAAGCTTTCTTCCCATTTTGAATCTCCGGCACAAGGATGTATACGCTTCATCAGAGATTAACGAGAAAGACAACGAGGTTTTCTAAAATGCGCCATCACGTCACATTGATTCCCGGCGACGGCATTGGTGAAGAAGTTGCAGAGGCAACGCTGGAAGTGCTCAAAGCTGCCGGTGTGGATATCCAATGGGACCACCAAAGTGCCGGGCTTGCTGCGCTCTATAAATCTGGCACGCCAGTTCCCAAGGCGACCTTAGATTCTATTAGAAAAAATGGCGTGGCACTCAAAGGACCGACTACCACACCTGTGGCTTCTGGCCATCGCAGCGCCAACGTGATTTTGCGGCAAGAGCTCGACCTCTATGCCTGCATTCGCCCTGTAAAATCGGTGCCAGGTGTAAAATCGCGTTATGAAAACGTAGACCTCGTCATTTTTCGCGAAAATACGGAGGGTCTTTATGGCGGACAGGAATTGGAAGTCACCAAGGGTACCTTCGTAGCCCTTAAAGTGGTCACAGAGCACGCATGCACAGCCATTGCCAACGCCACATTCGCTTATGCGGCGAAGCACAACAGGCATCATGTAACAGTTGGGCATAAGGCGAATATTTTGAAGCTCAGCGACGGGCTTTTTCTCCATCGTGCCTACCAAGTGGCCGAGCAATACCCTGGCATCACCTGTAATGATGTCATCGTAGATGCCCTTTGTATGCGGCTCGTCACAGACCCCTCCCAATTTGACATGTTGCTTCTGGAAAATCTTTACGGCGACATTTTGTCTGACCTGTGCGCTGGTTTAGTTGGCGGTTTAGGCTTGGTGCCCGGAGCCAATATTGGCAATGATTACGCGGTGTTTGAGGCTGTGCATGGCTCTGCCCCAGACATAGCGGGGCAAGGTTTGGCCAATCCCACAGCGCTAATCAAAAGCGCAGTCATGATGCTTCAGCATTTGGGGGAACAAACGGCAGCGGCTAGAATCGATACGGCAGTTGAATCTGTGTTCCTACAGGGGCATGTGCGCACACGCGATTTAGGTGGCCAAGCAACGACACAGGAATTCACCAAGGCACTGCTAGCGGCCCTGTAATTGGTATTTGCCAATTGGTTAGAAGCGATCTATAAGAGGCTCTCGAAATCTAATTAGGTGATCAAATGGCCCGTACCTGTCAAGTTGCCCGCGAAGAGAAACGTGAGAAGCTGATGCGTCTGAACAAAGACCGCCGCAAGGCGCTGCGCGAGGCGCAGATCAATCCGAAGCTATCAGACGAAGAGCGTCTCGATGCACGGATGAAGCTTAACAAATTGCCACGGGATTCTTCTTTGGTACGCTTGACCCGTCGCTGCCAGGTCACTGGCGCTGCACGATCGGTTTACCGTAAGTTCAAGCTAAACAGAATCACTTTTCGTAACATGGCCCTTGCTGGATTGCTGCCTGGGGTAACCAAAGCCAGCTGGTAGTCTTGGTTTGCGCTTAAAATCTTCCACATCCCATTCTTGGGTACAGACAGCGCTCGCTGATTTTGATGCGTTTTTGCTCGACCATGCAGCTTGCGAGCGCAAAGCATCTGCGTTGGCGATGTCGCTGGTGGCGCATTATCCCGATCGCAAAGAGCTCGTTTCGGCGATGATCGAACTCGCCCTGGAAGAGCTCACGCATTTTCAGCAGGTCAATGATCTCATTGCAACACGCGGCTTGACGCTTGCTCCCGATACCAAAGATGGTTATGTCGCTGAGATGCGCAAGCTTGCGCGGGGTGGCACCAATGAATACCTGTTGGATCGACTTCTGATCGCTGGGGCCATTGAGGCGCGCGGTTGTGAACGCTTTGGGCTTTTGGCCGAACACTTGCCAGAGAGCGACTTAAAAAATTTCTACCTCGATATCACACGCTCAGAAGCTCGACATCACGGGCTGTTTGTGCGCATTGCGCGGCATTATTTTGACACGAAAGTGATTGAAAAACGCCTCGAAGAAATTTTGTCGGCCGAAGCAGTGATCGTCGCTGGTTTGCCCCTACGCGCTGCGGTACATTAACGTCATGCAGCGCAAAGATATTGTTGGCAAATATTTGGCGCTCTATGCAGAACAAGACACGCGTATTTTGGAACAAATTGACGGCGAGTTTGGCCATGTCTTGGTCATTCCAGCTTATGGGGAAGATGCGCAATTTGAAGAAACTCTCGCCTCAATTCCTTGTGGGCCACTTGGGCAAGTTCTCGTCATCGTCGTTGTGAATGCGCCCGAGAACGCTCCCAGCTTGATGCTCGATCGCAATCAAAAGTTGCTTCAGCATCTTTTTGCAAACCCTGTAACCACTCGGGGGCATAGAATCTTCTGCATCGATCGATCGCGGGTACCACCCAAGCAGGGCGTTGGGCTGGCACGAAAAATTGGTTGCGATATCGCTTTGAAGCTCTGGCATGCCGGCAAGCTCGCTTCACCGTGGATACATTGCACCGATGCTGACGTCATGTTGCCAACCGACTATTTCTCCCAAGTGAGTGGGTGCGACGATAACGTCGCTGCATGGGTCTATGCTTTTCGCCATGTTGGGGATGCGCAAGATCATATTCAACAAGCAACGATGCTACACGAAATTGCGCTGCGACTTTACGTCGCTGGCCTTGCATTCGCCGGATCGCCACATGCTTATCATGCGATTGGCAGTACCATGGCATTTCGCGCACATGCCTATGCTGCTGTACGAGGGTTTCCTAAGCGAGCTGCAGGAGAAGACTTCTATCTGCTAAACAAACTCGCCAAGGTTGGCGCGATTCAAAGTGGGCAAGACCAGCCCATTCTCATTCGTTCACGGCCATCGCTACGCGTGCCCTTTGGTACCGGACCTGCGGCAGTGCAAATCGCTGACGCAATGACACGTGGCGATGTGCCTAACATCTATCACCCGAATGTTTTTCGCACGCTCAAAAGCTGGCTTTTAGATCCATCGGAGATTGGCGTTGATCTCACGCAATACCCCACGATCGAAATGAAGCAGCGCGCATTTCACACTTGGTTTGATGCGTTCCGTACCATGAAAATGATCAACGAACTGCGCGACACGCGTTTTCCGAATCTTTCGGTAGAAGCTCTGATACGAGACCATCGCGATTATCTTGAGAATGATTTAGGTTTTAGAACCAATTTGCGTTTGCTCCCACTAACACCGGTAACATTCAGTTTACCAAGCGGTGGAGGGAACACACGTGAATTTATTCCGAACAAAACCGATCGATTCGATCGCTGAAGAGAACTCTTCACTCAAGCGCTGCTTAGGCGCTGCGGATGTGACGTTTATGGGTATTGGCGCCATCATTGGCGCGGGCATCTTCGTGCTCACCGGCGTTGTCGCGGCTACGCATGCAGGTCCGGCGGTTGTTTTGTCGTATGTCGTTTCGGGGCTGGCGTGCGTCTTTGTTGCGCTGTCCTACGCAGAGCTCGCGGCGAGTGTTGGCGGTTGTGGAAGCGCTTATGGCTATGCATATGCAGGTCTTGGCGAAATTATTGCGTGGGCCATTGGATGGGATTTGCTGCTTGAATATGGCTTAGGCATTTCTACCGTCGCTATTGGTTGGTCGGGATATGTGAACAACGCACTGTCTGCCATTGGCATCCCTCTTCCCGAGATGCTGACAAAGAGCCCATTTGAGGGCGGCTATATCAATCTGCCTGCAACGCTCATTATTCTCTTGCTCACCGGCTTGCTTTGTATTGGTGTGCGCGAGAGCGCGCGTTTTAACGTCGCCATTGTGTTTGTGAAATTACTAGCAATCGGGCTTTTCATTTCGGTCGCAGCTTTTCACACTAATCTGGATAACTGGAAAGTATTCATGCCGTTTGGCTGGAACGGTGTCATGCATGGTGCGGCCTTGGTATTTTTTGCTTACATTGGGTTCGACGCTGTTTCTACCGCGGCTGAAGAAACGATTAAGCCGCAGCGTGATCTTCCCATTGGCATTATTTTGTCGCTCGCAATTTGTACGGTGATCTATATTATTGTTTCTGCACTCCTCACATTGGTGGTTCCTTACACATCGCTCAACGTGAGTTCTCCTGTGGCCAATGTTCTTTTGCAGCTCGGCAAACCAACTGCGGCGGCATTTATTGCAGCTGGTGCCATCGCTGGTTTAACAACAGTGATGTTGGTGCTCTATTATGGCTTCTCGCGCATTTTTCTGGCTATCGCGCGCGATGGTCTTTTGCCAGCACGCTTTGCCCGGGTGCACCCGAAGGCAAAGACTCCTGTAACAGTACTTGTGATGAGTGGTTTCTTTCTTGCGACAGTCGCTGGATTTACGCCGATTGGGCAGCTTGCTGAACTCGTCAACATTGGCACGCTGGCAGCGTTCACCGTCGTTTGTGGCGGTGTGATTGTGTTGCGGCGCAAGCAGCCGAACTTGAATCGGCCGTTTAAGCTCGCGCTGCATCCCGTGTTCCCGATTTTGGGGATTTTGTTTTGTGGGTATTTGATGCTGAGTTTGCCGGCAATTACTTGGTTGCGCTTCGTTGGTTGGATGGCGATCGGGTTTCTGATATACTTTGGTTACGGCAAGAAGCATAGCAAGCTTGCTGGTGATGATAATTATGCTGTGCGTATGCGCGAGGCGGTTGAGTAGGCTTTGCGATTGGGGGGGCAATGCATCCGGTGGTGAAGGGAGTTCCGCAGAATCATGCGACACATGGTTCAGTTTCATCCTCACCGCGCAAGACTGCATCCGCGCATGATGCCGACGTTGCCCCTCGCGCTCAACCTACACCTCATGAAAGGTTGCAAGGCCTCAAAGAGAGGTATCAAAACGACTGGGGTCTACAGAAAGACCCAACCAGTCGATGGAGTCAATTTAAGGCATGGCTAGGACATGGAAAATGGAAAGATATTATTCATCCATTTCACGCTGGTGAAAAAATCGTGCTAGAGCACCGTGCGAAATTTGCTACCGAAGCGATTAACGCGCTTGCCGATGTGGAAAAGAGTGCGGCACCTGCATTCGATCGGCAGCTCCTTCACCAAGTAGAAGCGGATCTGAAAGAGTTAACCGGAAAATCTGACATTGTTGAAGATCCGATGAAGAAGATCCGTGGCCTGTTAGATGCAGCCGATGTGCGAGCGTCAAAGCAACGCGAAGAGCAACAGGCAGTTGATCGCGCAAGTCGAGATGCGGGTTACCTGGTGAATATACGTCAAAATCGGTCATTCGGCCGGCGTGATCCAGGTTGGGTGGAGAGAAATCGAACAACTTTTGGCGAGCTTATTCGGATTCGCGCGAACATAGATAGTTATCCGCGCGAGCTTCAAGATCAGATAAAACGCGACTACAAAGAGATCTTCAGCAAGCTGGTCCTATCAGCCGTGGATGGAGGATCTCTGTTTGTGTTAAGCAGGGGTGAAGAAGCGCTTCGACGGGGAGATAGCGACCCTATGCAGCGCCCGCTGCTGGATTCGCTTGTCGCTCTTAACCACGCGCCTTCCATGCGCGTCGAGATGGAAATCGAAAATGCATTTGGTAAAGCCCATGATTCTGCGGACCTAAGCAATGCAATTGCCGCAACGAAGCGCTTGCTTGAGAATGAGCAACGGGAGGACATCAGGGCAGCGCTGACTCAGGCTCTCAAAACGCTTGAGGCCGGCGCACGTGACCTGGAAAGTAATGTAATTCGCGATCCACAGGTGTTTGTTGGCAATTTAAGAGCGCAGGTTGTTGGAGCATTTGAACAGGCTCGTCAACAAGATCTGCTGGACTTACATTTTGCTGCGCTTGATAAAGCCTAATTTTGAATCTTGAAAAGTAGCGGCCTATAGTGCTGCTTATAAATATCCGTCATCGCCATAAACATCGTGACCACCAAGGGCCCATAAAAAATCCCCAGCGGCCCAAACACTTTCACACCCGCAAGCACCGACAGAAAAACCAACGCCGCGTGCATCTGACTCTGCCCGCCGATAAACTGCGGCTTCACCAACAATTCAAAAATTGCATAATACGTTAGGTTATAAGCCAAATACCCAAAACCAAGCGTTATATTGCCATCTAGAAGCAAAACACCAAAAGCCGGGATAAAAACAAGCGTCGGTCCGACGACGGGCACAAAAGCGCAGAGTGCTATCACGACACCCCAAAATAAGCCCTGCTCAAACCCAAACCAATACATGCCAAGGCCACCCAGCACGCCCTCGCCGAGTGCAATGATGCCATTTCCGACAAACACCGCACGCGCAATCGCACCGAACCTGCGCATAAGAAGCTCTTTTTCATCGCGCGCCAATGGCATTAACTCCATGAAATATCGTTTTAACTCACCGCCCGAAATAAATAGCGTGAGAACAATGACCATCGTGACGAGAAAATAAACGCCAATCAATAAAGCGTTCGAGGCCACTGCTGTCAGCGTATCATAGACGAAAAGACCAAACGACTGCACAAGGCCAGTAATCTCTTGCGCGAGTTTCTCTGCAGGAACGTTGATTCCTATCGAGATCGCTAGATCATGCAAATGTGCAATCACCGGATGTGTGCTCGACAAGTTAGCAAACAAGTTGCCAAAAAGATTTGTGCCCCTGCTTTGCTCATAAAATGAAAGCGCTTGCTGTGATAGCGAGGCGATAAAGAAACCAAAGGGAATCATGACACAGAGCACAATTAACAACGTCGTCAGACCCGCAGCCAGAGACTTAACACCCCTGAAAACTCGCAACATGAAACGATAGACTGGGTGAAAAATTGATACCATCACCAATGCCAGCACCACCGGTGTTATAAATGTCCAAAGGAGCTGTAAAACTAAAAGCAAACTAATTAAAAAAGTAAGCAGAAATACGTAAATGGTAAAACGTGAATTGTTCATCTTATTGCGATGCTAACTTACGCTTTTCTCAAGTGCAATGCTTTGGGTTCAGTAAACGTGCGTATTCCCTCAATAGATAGCGTCGTCCCGATGCCTGAGTGCTTGCGCCCGGTCCATGGCAAGCGGGGGCTCACGCGATCGCAGCAGTTCCAATAGCCAGTGCCCACTTTGAGTTGGCGCAGTATCTTCTCGGATTGTTCACGCGAACGACTATATACACTCGCTGTTAAGCCGTACTCGGTGTCTTGCATCATCTGCAAAGCTTCATCGTCGTCTTGAGCCACCTGAATTCCAATCACAGGACCAAAGCTCTCCTCTCGCATGATCAGCATCTGGTGATTGGTATTTGTCACCACGGTCGGGGCGAAATAATTGCCTTGTCGCGCAAGGCGACTTCCACCGCATAACACGCGCGCACCCTTGCTTTTGGCATCGTCCACTTGGTTTTGCAGAACATCGATTTGTGAAGGGCGAGTTAACGGCCCAATAAACGTCTTGTCATCCAGTGGATTGCCAATAACATAGCTTTCTACTTCTTGCACAAACCTCGCCACAAATGGATCGGCAATGCGCGCGTGCACATAAATACGCTCTACAGAACAACAGCTCTGCCCAGCGTTATAGAATGCACCTTCTGCAAGCGCGCACGCAGTGGCCTCGACATCGGCATCTTCACGCACATAAGCTGGATCTTTGCCACCCAGCTCAAGCTGCATCTTGATCATGCGTGGTCCGATAGTCGCCGCAATTTTTTTGCCTGTGGTATAGGAGCCAGTAAAAAAAACAGCGTCAATCTCAGACTCGAGTAGTTTTGCTCCAACGTCACCCTCGCCCTCGATCAGAGAAAATATACCCGCCGGCACACCCGATTGTTGCAGAAGCTGCGCAATCTTTTGCCCGGTCATGGAAGCGAACTCGGATGGTTTATAAAGCACTGCGTTGCCAGTCAAAAGCGCGGGGACAAAAACGTTGGTGCCAATAAAATAGGGATAATTCCAAGCCGAAATATTGGCGATGACACCCAGTGGCTCGCGGATGATTTGTTCCTCGATGCTATCCCCCGCGCGGCTCACTATCTGTGGCTGCATCGCGTCATCAATATGCTCAAGAAAAAAAGCAATGCGGCCATCGGTGGCTTTGATCTCGGCGCGTGCCTGGACAATTGGCTTGCCGGTCTCTTCAGACAGCGTTCGCGCTAATGCCTCGGTGTTTTCGCGCAACAAGGATCCGAAGCGTCCTATGGCTTCTTTGCGGATCTTACCCGATACATTTTGCCATAGGGGCTGCGCTCGTCTAGCCTCGGTGAGTTTCTGGGCAATGGTTTCTGGAGTGTCGGACATCGCTAAATCGCCTGTTTAAAAATCGCCTCGAAATCACTCGAAGTCACTGTAATCGGGTTCGACAGATGGCATGTATCAATGGTGGCGTAATGCACCAGATCTTTGAGATGCGACTGCTTTACACCCACTTCCCTAAGCAGCGTCGGTACTTGGCAGGCTGCTTGAAGATCGCGTAGCCAATCGATGACATCTTCTGCTTTGCCATGGCCAACATCGATCATTTTCGACACGCGTTTAAACTTCTCTTCAACGTGTGGTAGATTGAACGTCATGGCATGGGGCAACATGATGCCATTGGCGAGGCCATGGTGAAGATCGCAAACCGTGGACAGGGCATGCGCGCAAGAATGCGTGACGCCAAGACCCTTTTGAAAAGCGATTGCACCCATCATGGCTGCATTCATCATCATGCCGCGTGCATGGAGATCGCGTGCCGACGCATCCACGCACTTGGGCAAATACCGTGCGACAATCGAGATCCCCTCGAGAGCAATGCCTTCACAAATAGGATGAAAACCCTTGGCAATGAAACTCTCGAGGAGATGGCTTAAGGCATCCATGCCAGTTGCTGCAGTCACGTGCGCCGGCAATTCCAGTGTGAGCTCTGGATCCGCTAAGACAAGTTTGGGCAGCAAACACGGATCAAAAATAATTTTCTTCACCTTGGTTTGATCGTCAGAAATGACCGTGCTTCTTCCCACTTCGCTGCCCGTGCCAGACGTTGTTGGCAACGCCACCAAGTAGGGTATAGGTTGATCAAATGGCCTTGCGTCTGCTTTGCCATCTTCGTAGTCGAACAAATGGCCCGGGTGATGAGCGAGAAGCCCGATAGCTTTTGCCACATCCATCGCCGCGCCGCCGCCGATTGCAACGATTGCGTCAGCGTTGTGTGCGCGATAGGCTTGCACGCCTTGCGCAACTTGCGACAGTGTAGGGTTGCCATAGATGCCAGAAAATGCGGCAGGCGAAAGATGATCCCGCTGCAACACGTCTAGGAACGACGAGAATACTGGCAATTTGGCAAGCCCGGCATCTGTCACAACCAAGGGGCGCCTGACGTGATTTACGCGTAGTTGGTCAGGTAGGAGATTTCTTGCCTTGGCACCAAAATAAATCGCAGTGGGAAAACTGTAGCGAACAATGTGATTCACATCATGCATCGGATTGGCCTCTAGATAATCTCGAAATAGCGTTGCATTTCAAACGACGTTACAGACTTTTGAAATTGCCTCCACTCCCACATTCTTGTGGCGGCAAAATGTTCAACGAATTGTTCGCCAAGAATTTCTCGAGCGATTGTCGATTTTTGCAAGAGCTCAGTCGCCTCAAGCAAATTGCGCGCAAGTTTTTTTCCTCGATTCTCGAGGTAAGCACTGCCTGTTACAGGCGCATCCGTGAGTGGAAGTTTATGTTCGATACCATATAGTCCGCTTGCAAGCGCGGCCGCAACCGTTAGGTAGGCGTTGATATCAGACCCCGGCACGCGTGTCTCCAATCTCGTGGAATGTGCGCTACCTGGAATCACCCGAAAAGCAACAGTTCGGTTATCCACTCCCCATGTGGTAGAGGTCGGTGCCCAGTAGCCCTCGACCAAGCGCTTGTAGCTGTTCACGTTGGGCGCAAAGAAGGGCAGTATTTCCGGCAAGAGAGCCATTTGCCCGGCTAAATAGTGCTTAAACGTCTGGCTCATCCGACGTGGATCTTTTTCGTCGAAAAAGACATTTTTCTCGTGCTTCTCATCCCACAAACTCTGGTGCAAATGCCCGCTGCAGCCTGGCAAATTGCTGTTCCACTTTGCCATAAAGCTTGGCATGATGCCAAAGCGGAGCCCTATTTCTTTAGCCGCCGATTTGAAAAGCACCGCACGATCAGCAGCCTCGAGCGCGTCCGAATACAAAATCGCGGCCTCCAAAACGCCCGGTCCAGTCTCGGTATGAAGCCCTTCGATGGGGACACGAAAATCTTGCATCTCTTCCATGAGTGCCGCAAAAAAAGGTTGATTGAGGGCTTGCCGCGTAATCGAATAGCCAAACATCCCCGGAGAAATAGGGGTCGGGTTCATATGGTTTTTATCGACAAACGATTGCGGTGTCTCTTCAAAATTAAACCATTCGAACTCAATGCCACAATTGGCAACAAATCCAGCATCTTTTGCACGCGCGATCACTGTTTTCAGTAATTGTCGCGGACAAACGGGCAAGGGCTTTCCTGCATCATCCTCAAAGTCGGCAAGGAAAAATGGGATGTTGTCGTCCCATGGAATGTTGCGATGGGTTGCCAAGTCAATTCGCGCCTGCGCATCTGGATAGCCGTTGTGTCCGCCGGAAAATGTTGTGTTGTCGTAACAGACGTCGCCGGAATCCCAGCCAAAAATCACGCTGCAAAAGCCAAAACCACCTCGCGCAGCATGGAGAAATTTATCTTTATGGATGTATTTTCCACGGAGCACTCCATCGATGTCTACGACCGCCACTTTCACTCTTGGGGAGTCCGAACGCACAATTTCATCGATGACGCCATCCATTGCAGCTCGATCTGGCATTTCGTCTCCTTGGGAATGTTGTTAAATCTAATTGAACTAAAAGCATATGTGATGCGTCAAATCAAGTCTAACCAAAGACGTCGTCAATAATTGAGGTGTCGTAATGGGTGTGAAACAATTCTGGGTGCTGGTATTCTTCACTTTCGCCGGATTGACGCACGAGGCTCATGCAGCTTCTCAGAGCACGACTTATCCGAGCAGGCCAGCTCATCTGCTGGTCAGGCACCGGCGACATGTGAGCGCTGAGCAAGTATCGGCATTGCATGCCGTTCTAGGTACAAAGGTCGTTCGTCGCTACCAATTGCCAGATGGCCTTGAGCTTGTTCGATTGCCAGCGGGGCTCGCGGCCGAAGACGCCGCTGCGCAATATATGAATGACCCGAGCGTTCTCTATGCGGAGCCAGATTATATCGTTCATGCTTTGGATACGCCAAGCACCGCGCAATTTTCCGATCAATGGGCGCTGCATAATACTGGCCAATCCGGCGGCAAAGTAGATGTCGATATCAACGCGCTGGGAATGTGGAATTTGACAACCGGAAGTTCTGACGTTGTAATTGGTATCGTCGATACAGGAATCTCTTACAACCACCCCGCGTTGGCTGCTAATGTCTGGGTAAATCCCTTGGAAATTGCCGGCAACGGGATTGATGACGACAACGACGGCTATATCGACGATATACATGGGATCAATGCGATCAAGAAGAACGGTGACCCTATGGATGACAACGGCCATGGCACGCACGTGGCGGGCATCATCGGTGCACAAGGGAGCAACAGCGTCAGCGGGGTAAACAAAAAGGTATCGATGATCGCATGCAAGTTTCTCGATGCAGATGGATCAGGCAACGTCAGTGATGCAATTGCCTGCCTCAATTATTTCTTGGCTTTGGCAAAGCGACAAAAATCTCCGCTCAATATCGTCGCTACCAATAATTCATGGGGTGGTGGCCCTTACTCGCAAGCGCTCTACGACGCGATTCAAGCGCAGGAGCAGCAGGGAATTCTATTTATCACAGCTGCCGACAATGCCACTGCCAATAACGACGTGGTGGATACTTATCCTGCCAACTACAAGTTGCCCAATATCATTTCTGTGGGCGCAATTGATCGAAATGATCAACTCGCACCCTTCTCTGATTATGGAAAGCACTCTGTGCACGTGACCGCCCCAGGTGTTGATATCTTGAGCACCTATCTGAACAATGGGTACGAACTTCTGAGTGGAACTTCCATGGCAACTCCCTATGTCACAGGCATTGCTGCGATGCTGAAATCCCACGATCCGACGCTTGATTGGAAGAGCATTAAGAATCTCATTGTTGCTGGCGGAGTTCCTTCTACGGGAGCCACCAGCACCCTTTCGGGAAGGCGCGTTCGCGGCGCGGGCACAGATGGCACAGGTTCTCTCACGTGTCAAAACCAAGTTGTGACGTCGCGTCTTGCGCCAACGGTGGATTCGATGAGCGTTGCGATCGGTTCTGCGGTTGGCTTATCGGAGCTTAGCATTAACTGTGCTCGACCGAATGGGCCAGTGAGCGTTTCGTTAGGTGCGGCCGGCGGATCTGTGCAACTCGTTGACGACGGCACAGGAATTTTTTCCAAGCAATGGGCTCCACAGACAGCAGGTCAGTACTCACTTAACTTTCCAGGCGCCGATGTTGTGAGTGTGCTTGCCTATGATCCGAGCAATTGGGGAACTTACCAATCGCAGAGCGCACCCTTCAATTATCGAACGATTACAGGCACACCTGTTCATATTGGGGATGACACAGTCAACACGATCACTTCGGATTTCCCTGTCCATTTCGCTGGCGATACGCGTGGATTTACGAAGCTATACGTCGACAGCAATGGTGGCATCAGCATGACTGAAAACGTGATTTTGAGTGCCGACAATGTTGCGCTGCCATTCGATTCGTTTGCGACACTCATTGCACCCTACTGGGAAGATCTGATGGGTGCGGGTAGCCAAGATGTTTACTATCAAACTCTAGGCAGTGCGCCAAACAGAGAGCTTGTGATCGAGTGGCGAGATGTACCACAATATGGGAAGCAGGCGGGGTTTACGTTTCAGGTTGTGCTTTTTGAGGATAGCTCGGATATTCTCTTTAATTACAAAAATGTCACGAGCGGCGATAACGCGTTCGATAAGGGTGTAGTCGCAACAATTGGCGTGCAAACAAGCGCGCACGCGGCGTCTATGTTTAGCTTTCACCAAGCATCAATTGCCAATAACACGGCGCTTCTTTTCACAACGGGAGGGAAGAGCAGCAGCAACGGTGCACATTGATACATGCTGCCGCCCTTCCCGGGCGCTTACCCGTGATTTGTTTCTTTTTGCTTCCAAAACTTGAGAGCTTTCTCGAAGTTGCTTTCTTGTGCGGGCGCTTGGCTACTGGCAGTCGTCTGCGTGCCTGTGTGAGCTGAGCCGGTTTTGGCTTCCCAGAAATCATGGAGTTCTGTAAAGGGCTCCGATCGCTCAGGGATCAAGGCCTCTGTCGCATTGTCTGAAGTCTGCTGGGCGGTTTGACTGGCGTTTTGGGCTTGGGGTTGGCTGATGATTGTGGGCATGGTGTTCCTCCTGTGTTTGGTTCTAGAAGGTAGGACATTATTTTGGCTAAGAATTGGCCATATCTGCCGAGATGGTTATAATTAGTAGCATGCCGAGTCGTATCTCATCTGGTGGAATGTCGAGCACAATCAACCCGTTTGGGCCACAGTGGCCGAAGGCTACCGAAGGGGCCAAGGAGGCCAGGCCGGTAGGGGACCAGGTAGAGGAGGCGCTGTTTGGCAAGCGCAAGCCACCTGTACTAGACGAAGATGACTTTCCAGAAGTCACAGAGATTTTGGCTCTGCTTGATAAGTACCGAAAGAAATTTGCTGTGATGGTGGGAGATCAAGAGAAAGACTATCGGCTCCAACTTGCCGACGGTACCTTAGCGATGATCGACGGCCACGGAACGATATTTATTGGTGTGCGGTTTTTGCTTAAATTTCAGAAAAACCCGAGTGTGCTCATTGGTGCCCTCGCACATGAGGTTGGCCACAGGCCACACCGATGGGCAGAGTACAAGACCAAGAAAGATCTGAACCGTGAAGAGATCAATGAACTTTGTCGATTTGAAGAGACGCGCGCAGATCTGTTCGCGGGGCGCGCGATGGCTGAGGTGAACATTAGCCCAGAGCCAATGATCCAATTTCTCGAGGAGATCGAGGAAGGTCCACATCCCGACTATTTTCCGGCAAAGATGCGTGCCGACGTCATTCGCGAAGGTTATAACGAACAAAAATCAAAGGTCAATAATCGCAAAAAGATGTGGCCTGAGCTGGACAGGGCGACCGCAGCGCGTTTGCATCTCGGCGACTTCTAGTGTTTTTACATCAGCCATTTTGCTATTTTCATCCCCATCGCGCGAAACGGCGGGTAGCGTAGTGGGATATCTACATATGTGCTGCCCATCACCACAGCTTTTTGATGGCTAAACGTATTAAACCCAAAGTGCCCATGGTAAGCACCCATGCCGCTTGCCCCAATGCCACCAAATGGTAAATCGGGAACGACGGTATGCACCAACACATCGTTGATGCACAGCCCACCCGAGCTGGTGTTTAACTGCACCGTTTTTTGCAGTTCGGGGTCTTTGGAAAACAAATACAGCGCCAATGGTTTGTCGCGCTTATTCACAAATTGAATGGCCTCTTCCATATGCGCGACGGTCACCACCGGCAAAATCGGACCAAAAATCTCCTCTTGCATCACCGGTGACTCCGGATCTACATCCGACAAAATCGTCGGCGCGACATACTTTTCTTTGACATCTACTTCCCCACCACAGCTGATCACCTGCCCCTCGAGCAGAGCAGCGAGCCGATTCACATGCGCCTCACTCACAATGCGACCATAGTCTTTGCTGGTCTTGGGCGTATCGCCATAAAAAACTGAGATGTACTTCTGCATTGCCTCGATCAGTGGCTTCTTAATAGATTCATGTGCAAGCACATAGTCGGGCGCGATGCATGTCTGCCCGGCATTCATAAATCTTCCCCAGACAATGCGCTTGGCCGCAATTTCGAGTTCAACTTTTCTATCGACAATAGCGGGGCTCTTGCCGCCAAGTTCAAGGGTCACTGGCGTTAAATATTTGGCCGCTTTCTCAAGCACGATTCTGCCTACGCGTTGGCCGCCGGTGTAAAAAATGTGGTCAAATTTCTCTTCGAGAAGCGCTGCGGATTCTTTTGCGCCGCCTTCCACCACGCAAACGCAGCTTTGGTCGAGATATTTTGGTACCAGCGTGGCGATGATCTTCGACGCATGAGGCGCCAACTCAGATGGCTTGAGCAAAACACAATTACCCGCCGCGAGAGCCGGTATCAACGGTCCCAGCACAAGCTGTAAGGGATAATTCCATGCGCCCAGAATGAGCACGACACCAAGTGGCTCGGGCTGTATAAAACTCTTGGCCGGCGCATTGACAATCGGCGTGCATACGCGACGTGCTTTCATCCAGCGCGACAAGTTCTTTCGTGCGTGCTCGATTTCCGCGCGGATAGTCGCGATATCAGCCACATAGGCTTCAAACGCTGGCCGACCGAGATCTTGCGCCAGAGCTTGAATGAGTGCGTCCTCATTTTCTTTAAATAACCGATCGAGGGCATCGAGCTGGCCGTCTCGCCATTCTTCTGTTTTGGTGGTTCCAAGAAAAAACGAATGTCGGAGTTTTTCAATCACGTCGATCATGCGAAACTTTTAGCACCCGTCGTCGATAAATCAACAGATTCCAACCGCAAATCGACGAGGGTAGCCATGGTAGACCGAATCATAAAACTGACCGTTGCGATGGTACTTTCTCTGTTTGCTGTTTCCGCAAGCGCCCAAGGCCAAGTTGGATCACCCTGCACCACCGATGCAAACTGCGAAGCTGGATCTGTCTGCACGCCGGAGAGCGACGAAAATGGCGCGACGGGGTTTGTTGGTGGCTACTGCATGAAATTTGACTGCACGTTTGAACAAACGATGTGTGGCGAAGGTGGCACTTGTGTAATTGATAACTCCATGAACGTGAGCATGTGTTTGGCATCATGCCGCATAGACACGGACTGCCGTGCAGGCTATCGCTGTCAGGGCGGCACGGTGTGTTTGCCGGGGAATCGATCGTAGGTAAAAAATGGCATGGACCCGCGAACAAATGGCCGCGCGCGCAGCGCAAGACATTCACGATGGTGAGATCGTCAACCTAGGCATCGGTATCCCAACGCTTGTCGCCAATTACCTCGATGGACGCGACGTCGTTATCCACTCCGAAAATGGTTTGCTCGGCATGGGTCCCTTTCCTTTCGAAGGTGAAGAGGATCCACAAATCGTCAATGCCGGTAAGCAAACCGTTACCATTTTACCTGGCGGCAGTACCTTTGACTCAACACTAAGCTTTGCCATGGTGCGTGGTGGGCATGTCGATGTCGCTATTTTGGGCGGCATGCAGGTTTCGGCGCATGGTGACTTGGCTAACTGGGCAGTGCCGGGGGAAAAAGTCACCGGCATGGGTGGGGCGATGGATTTGGCGAGTGGTGCCAAACGGGTGATTTGTTTGATGATGCACCACGATAAAAATGGCAAGTCAAAATTGGTCCCGGAGTGTACCTTGCCACTCACCGGACTTCGCTGTGTGAACCGCGTGATTACTGATCTCGGCGTGTTTGATATCGCGGAAGATGGCGGTTTTACGCCTGTTGAGATGGCGGCGTAGCGTTACAGCAGTGCATCCATGACGCTCGCAGCGTCGATCAAGCACACGTGATCGGGTAACTTCATTTTTGGCGGCGAGGGAACAAATAGACCGTAAAGGATCTGTGCGTTTGGATTGCGATGTATAGGTGGAATGCCTTTAGCGATCAGGCCATTCAAAACGTGTTGAATCGTGGCAGGCTGAACATTTTTGGGAAGAAATTTAGCCTCGGCGAGCAAGAGCGTTTTGCCATCAAGAGATTCTGCCACAATATCCCATTCGGGCCCTTTTCCGTGCCAAAATCTTCCGGCGGGGCCAAAGTCTATGCCACCAAGGCTCGCGCTGAGCGAAGGCACTGCGCTGCGGCATAGTTCTTCCCATGCGCGTCCACACAGCCCTGGAAACCGCTCTTCAAACCATTTTTTTCGTGGGCCTAGCGGCGACTGTGACAATGTCGACCTTTGTGGGCCTACAGTTTCAAACCAAAATCGCAGAAAAGGATCTTTGATTTTATACAGAGCGCGCTTGGTTGCATGCTCGGACATATCAAAGGGCACTTCCCGTTCGACCAAGTCAAGTTCCATCAGCTTTGCGAGTGGGCGTGCGAGCGAGGTTGCTGGCAACCTGAGCCTACTCGCAATTTCGGAAGGCCTACTTGCACCAAGTCCGATAGCGTCGAGAATTGGCCTTACGCTGATGGCCGACGGCGTTTCTTCAAGTAAAAGCCGGTGCGGCTCCTCATGTAGCGGTCCCATGGCATCCAGCACCAAATTATCTGCTGCGCCGAATAGATCTTGGCCAAAGTCTTCAGCAAGTTCCCAATACCGTGGAATTCCCCCCCAAAGTGTATAAGCTTCTACGGCTTTTTGCGCCGTTGACAGCGAGAGAGCAGACTGAATATGGCCTGCCGGTATGGGTGAAAGCTTGATGAGTTCTTTAGCACGTCCATATAGTGGCGCCGAAGAGTCGAGCACTGCCCCTTGCATCATGCGTTGGCTGGATCCGCAAATAGCAATGATGAGTTTCGCCGTGGAAGCATCATGATCAATGAAACGCTGCAGAACGCTCGCAAACTCTGGCGAGGTTTCAATCAGATAAGGCAACTCATCAATCACAATGGGCCCGCGAAAGTTCGCCTGCTTTGCTTGCTTGGCAAGATGCGAAAAAAACACAGTCCAGTGCGGATATTCAACTTGACCAAATCCTGGCAGGCGGGCCTCAAGGGCTTTTGCAAAGTTGCGTATTTGCAGTGCCATCGCCGATTCATCGGCCACCCAGTAAACGCCATGATGGCGGCGAACCCATTCAAGCAAAAGTCGGGTTTTACCGACGCGGCGTCTGCCCCAAATAACGACCAAGCCACCGGATGTTGCTTTCGCAACCCGGTCCAGGCGAGTCAATTCGCGTTCCCGACCAATAAACCTCATTATCTTATTATGCACCAAAACATAATGTTTTCAAGCATAATGTTTCTTTGCATAATAAGTGCCAGACCCAAAAATTCGCATCCTGTTACGTGATTCAGCACGTCAAACTGGCCAACTACGCCCGAAGGATCTCTCTATCATCGCGAAAGATAGCGGTCTTACGCCCGTTGAGCTGGCGTCGGGCGCCTCGGAGCTAAAAAAAAGCGGTACTTAATTTGCATTGCAAATTGCTTGTGCGGTATTCTTGGCAGTGAAGGATAAAAATTTCCTGCATGCAAGGCGTGCCACACGGAGATGGAGAGGATATGAGCAAGATAGTAAGAAGCAATCGGTCGTCTATGCTGGGCGCTGTGGCGCTGATTGGCATGGGCTTGGTTTTTAGTGGCAGTAGTTGCCCCAACAAGAGTAGTACGTCACCTACACCTACGCAGGGCGCAGAGGGTATTACCTTTCCAGGAACGCTGGCGATAGCCACAATTGGTGCTGGTGGTGCCGGGGTGCAGTTGCCAACGACAGCGACAGATACCCAAAATAACAACGCATTGCTTCCCATTACTTGGTACGTAGCGCCTGCGCCCAACGGTGCGGCAGTCACCACTGGCGGATTATTGACAGCGTCATATATCCCTAACGATACGGCCTGTAATACAACAGAAGCTATTTCTGTTACGGGGTCGGCGACATCTGGCGATGGAACACGCACGGCGACTGCAACCTATGCTCTGACGGCAGCCAATACCTGGTGCACGATGGCAGCAGTGGCAGGCGATCCCACGGGGGCCAAAGGGCCTCTGGCTACCGGTGTGTTTGCGCTAGCCGCTTCAGGTACAGGTCAGGGTATTGGCGGTACTGCGGGTACTCTGAAATTATATGTTGGAACGGTGAGTGGTCTATCGACCTACAATGGAGCTACTGGAACATGGTCGGGTATGACGACTGCTCCGGGTCAGCTCGCTGCAAATGCCATTAATATGAATGGCTTGGCAGTAGATAGCACCGGGACTGTGTGGGTCGCACCAGCCTCGAAGAACCTTCAGAGCTTCAATGGTGCTGCCTGGACGACGTTCGCCGCCAGCATTCCCAATGCCAACGTGACTGGTGTTGCGATTGATCCATCGAACAATGTGTACATTGGCACAAGCGCAAGTGCGGCCTATCTTCCCAATACTGCCGCGGCCCCGGCGACTACGACAACCGCATTTGTGCCATTGCCGACTGTCACTGCGGGCACCACAGTGATCACATTTGATGCAGCCACACCGGTAGATGCATGGTTTGGAGCCTCAGCGGGCGTGCAGATTTTTCCAGTAGGCAGTACCGCCACGAGCACGGCCGTGGCAACTGCAACTTTTGCATCCCCGGCTCTTCTTTTGCCCGGCAGGTTTGGCGGCACTGGTACGATTGGTGCCCTTTATCGAGATACAAACAACAATATGTGGGTAGGCCAGCAGTTCACATCTCTCAGCGGTTCGCAAGGGCTGGTGTTGAATGTGTACACTCCTCCGACGTCTCGCGCTGCAACGGGTGGCACATGGACAAAACTGCCTGTGATTAATTCAACTACCTCAAGTGGCTCAAACACTGTCAATGGCATTGCTGTTGATGGAAATGGCAATGCATGGATCGCCACAGCAGGCGGTTTGTATCTGTTTCAGCCGACCACGGCGGGTAATTATTCGGCGGGCACATGGACGTCCTTCCCAGTAAGCTCGAATGGCCAAGAGGGGCCTGTTGGCGTCGCCATCAACGCAATATGGTACGATTCCGGCGCAAGTACTCTATGGATTGGCACAAACGCAGGTGGTTTGACTCGCTTGTGGCTGCCTGGATATGTGTATCCTGTAACGGCACCAGCGACAACGACCTTTACATGTGTACCCAGCACAACACCAGCAGCAGCGACTGCGCAAGCGACCTATTGCGGTACATTCACCGTACCGCAAACCGCTGCTGGCGCAACTTATCCGGCAAATCCCGGGTCGGCTGGATGTATCGGTACGCTGCCAACGGGCGCAACGGCGGCCGGCAGCGCGTATACCTTGTGCAGTTGGCTTGCAAACACACCAGCAGCTACCACTACTATTAATAGTGTAGCAGTAGCCAATGGTGCATGCTCGGCCGTTGCCGCTCCAAATTTTGCTGGGTTATGCGCTAGCGCGACCACTTTGGTGAATGCACAGACAACGCCTACTGGCGCTGCTTGTGGAACGCTGACCGGGAGCATGTGCATACAACAGTAAGGTATCCATCATAAGGATGCAGACAGCGGGAAGCGTTGGCTTCCCGCTTTTTTTTGGCGTGTGGAGAAAGTGTCATCTGAACTAGACAAAAATCAGTGAAAACTGCAAAGTACAGATGACAGCTCGAGAATTTATGAACCTTCAAGAAGCTGCCCGAAATCGATAACCTTGTCGAAATAAATTCACTCAGCTTATCATCCGCAATCAACATTTTGCTAGAGGTCAAGCTGTTTGATCCGCTCGCCGATGGTTCGGATAGTCTCCTCCACTTCTGTAAATGGCGGCAAGTCTTCTGGCTGGAAAACGAACGGTTCCATATCAGGGTTGAAAATTCGGCGAATACGGGCCGTAACATCGCTTGAATTGCTAAACAACGGTGCTGCCGAAAGTTTGAATTTGGACCATTTCTCACGTGTATTAAGCTCTTCATCGTCTCGCCGAATATTTTGTACCCGCGGATAAAAATCCGCGCTGCTTAAAAAATTGGCGACGTCAGTTTGGCGAAGGAGCATCGTCAGGTCATAAAAATGGCGAACCCGAGCCCGTGTTTCCTTGATTGATGCGCTGCCGTCCATCATACTTGCGTAGAAGAGGGAAAGAATTTTCTCAGCGAACGTTATCCTGTAGTCTAAGACATAAACAAAAATAGGCCCCAGTTCATATTCTTGAATCACGGATATTGATGTATGGTACGTCGAAATTTCCCCTTTTTGTTTGTGACGCCGTCTTGGACCACTTCCTCGAAAGGCGGTTGCGTTAACAATTTCGCCATTCTTTTTAGAAGTGCTTCTGTTTGAGACTGAGTGCGAGAGTTTTCTGCTACCGCAAGATCAATGTCTTCGGAAAAACGTCGTACGATATTGTAAGCTTTGGAAAGAGAAGTTCCGCCCTTAAATATAATCTCCGCGGATTCCTTGGCTTGACTCAAGCGTTTCAGAATGAGGGTTAGCCAATAGTCTTTTTCGACGTAAACTTCCCTGATGCCCAAATCCTGGGATGTTGCAGCGATGAGCGTCTGAAAGTCCTGGATGTTCTCGTGCAATTTCAACGTATTCTCCAAAAGCTTCGATTGGGCAACTGCGCATCTGAAACACCAAATGTGTAAGCAGTCATGGGGTTCAGATCTTTTTTCAACTTCTTCCATTGCGGCAACTGCAGATTTTGAAGAAGAGCACCTAAGAGTGCGCGAACCGATGGTCTATATGGCTGTGACAAAGTAGTCAGCCTACTTATTTCGCGCGCACTTAATCTCTGCAGAGAAGTCTTTAGCCTTTGAAGTGTAACGTCGATGCTACCATTAGGTATGCTCTTGAATAGGCGAAGGGTTTCAAGAATATTGGTGAGGGCTGACTCCTCTGGTTGTGCATCTTTGCTGCCACCGACGATAAATTTGATGCGCAGAGCGCCAACACGACGCGTTCTGTTTGAACGGCTGCCGAGAATCGTGATTTCGCTTGGAATTTGCGAGCTCACACCGATATCATTTAAAGCAGAAAAGCCAGCAATGTAGCCCCCTGTTTGCTGAAGTAATTTATCGATGATTTGGCCTTCGGACGGCATCAATAATCCGAATTGCGTTTTCTGAGCCACATAGTATTGCCCCTTGGATAGCCTTCTTAAGCCACCAGTTTTGCTGAGCCGGCTTAGGTTGAGAGCTACCGCCTGAAAATTACCAAGGTCAGCGAAATCTGTGTAATTGAGGATACTGCCCGCAGGAAATTGCGCTATTTTTTCCTTTACTTGTGAAGCAATAGACATGACCACCTCTTTTACCAAGGTAGCATAATGATAAGTTTATCGCAATAAAAACTTATCATCCATAAATCGACATTTTGCTGTTTTGCAGACGATTATGAATGCCGCCCCGATGGGGCTTCAAAATTAGGGAGGCGTCTTACCTGGGGTTCCCGCGCGCCAAAGCGCACGCGTCCACCCCAGGCTATATTTTGTCACGCCCAAGGCGTTTAGACCTGAAGAAGATCTTCGTCGAGGGGGGTGAAAAAATCTCACCAAATCAAGAAAACATCAATTTGGCGCGCGGAAAAGTGTAATCTGGACTAGTTAAAAATTAGGGAAAACTGAAAAGTGCAGGTGACGGTTCGGGAATTTATGAACCTTCAAGAAGCTGCCCGAAATCGATGATAGAGGCAAAAAAATCCTGTTGCTCAATCTCGTCATCAATGCCATTGACGTGGATCAGGACTGGCCTTACGGAATAAGCTCGCAATTGCTTTAACCGATCAATTTTTGTCTTTATCTCCTCAATAACCTCTACACCAACAGGTTTTTTGGAAAATTTTATTTCACACACATACAATGTATTAAATTTTGTCTGTATCATGTAGTCAATCTGACAACCCTGGCGGTTCGTGGTCGGTCGCTGAAAGTAGGGGTTCTCAGAAACAATCTCTTCAGCACGTAGCCCCAGTGCCTTATGAATTTCTTTGCGATTATTGAGCACCAGATTTTCGAACTGCAATCCAAAAATTGTTTGCAACTCAGGCAGGCTACTAATCGATTTTATGGAAAAACTATCCCGCGCAATCTTGGTGTGATATTTGGCAATATATTTTAAATAAAAACGTAGATAATTATCGCTTAGACGATATTTACTCAACTTCGAGTCATGCCCACTTTCAATGCGCCAGGTGTAATCTCGTTTAACAAAGCCGGCCAATGCAAGCTCCTCAAGATACTCACTAAATCTTCCCGTTTGCTTAATCTGTAAAGCGTTACAAATCTCCTGTGGCTCTTTCGATCCTGACACCAAGGTTTGTACAATTTCTCGATACAGAGCGCTGTCGCGCAAAAATAAATCTGAAAAAATATTATTAAATTCATTCACCAAAAACCCGCCCTTTTTAAAGCAAAGATTTCTGATGTTTTCTTCGGCACTCAGCCTGAAGTCTACTTCTTCAAGGTACTTTGGCACACCACCCGTAACGGCAAAAATTTTCAGCTTTTCGTAGGCAGAGATGTGTTTTGCGCTTGCGCCCCAAAAAAGAGCACAGTCGTTGAGCGAAATCTCTTCAAGCGTTAACGTATATGAAATGCGACCCAAGAATCCCGTACTGCTCAAGATGTTTTTTTCAATCCATGAAGATGCTGAGCCGCACACAATGAAGATGAGTTGGTCATTTTTTTTAAGATGCTGATCCCAAAAGTTCTTGATCTTCCCAAGAAACGTTGGATCCTCAGATCCCATCCAAGAAATTTCATCAAACAACAACAACACTTTCCCCGATTTTACTTGCTCACTCACAGCCCATAATGCGTCGCCCCAATCGTCATAGCGGGCCTTTGGCGTTTTAAATTGTTGTGCCATCTGGAGGGAAAATTCTTCTAACTGATGCTGAGTTGTCACATGTTTTTCAGGCGCCAGCCCCATAAAGCTGTAAAATGCATCAAACTGCTTGCCAAACTGCTCAATCAGCCGGCTCTTTCCAATACGCCTTCTGCCCCGCACCACAATAAATGATGCTGACCTTTTTTTGGTAAAACGTTCAAGTTCTGCAAGTTCTTTTTTTCGCCCAATAAACTGATGGGCCCGTTTTTTTGACATAGTTACCACCCTATTTGGTACTGCAAACAACGATTTTTAATGTTTGCAGTACCAATCTAGCACCTGTCGCTGGTACTGCAAATCACAATTCTTGTTATTTTCAGTACCGGGTGAGTGTCGCCCCGATGGGGCTTCAAAATTGAGGAGGCGTTTTACCTGGGGTTCCCGCGCGCCAAAGCGCACGCGTCCACCCCAGGCTATATTTTGTCACGCCCAAGGCGTTTAGAACGGGTCCCAAATTTGCATAGTGCCCATTGATTAGAATTGCCATTACGATGGAGCGGCCACTTGTTTGCTTTATAGCAGGCCTCTGTATTACGATTGTTCCATGCGTAATTTCCTGCCACTTATCGCCCTATTAGCGGTGCATCTCGTTGCTTGCTCCACGCCCAGCACCGTGTTGGACATCAGTGCGCCTGCGGTGATTGGGACAGGCACCAATTCGTCGGTTTCGGTTGATGTTGCGCAAGCGAAGAGTGCTGTTTTTTTGAACTGGACCCAAGTGGACACCACTGGGCCACGTGTGACTTGGCTAGCAAATCAACAGGCGGTGAATCCGACGTTTTCTGTGGCTTCGCTTTCAAACTGTAGCGAAGAAGAACAGGTTACACTGCAAGTGCAGGCAACCGATGCTTTTGGCAACGTGAATGCCTCACAGGTGACGATCGGAGTGAAGGAACTCTGGTGCACCTACAAGACTCCGGCAGCGAATATGTTGAGCAACATCGTGACTCGGGTTGCTGCCAATAATGGTGTGATCTGGGTCGGTACGGATTCGGGTCTGAATCGCTTTGATGGCATTAACTGGCAAGCATTTACCGAGCAAAGCACAGCGTCGATCGCGGGTGGACTCGCGGCCAATCAGGTACGCGCGCTGGCTGTGACATCAAATGACGACGTTTGGGTGGCTGTTTATACACCATCTCGCATTTCGACAATTTTTGACACCGTCACGGGGGTGAATGTCTACCACGATAAAACCAAGACCTGGCAACATTTCACCAAGGGCGCCAATGAGCTGAATAGCAATACGGTCTATACGCTGGCTCTTGCAGAGCCGGATATGCTTGTGGGGACGGACACAGGCGTAAGTACATTTCAATTGGCGACGACAACATGGAGTAGCTATTCAGTTGTTGATAAGGTTAGAGCGATTACGCGTTCGTTAACAAACCAAGATTGGTTAGGCACCGACGGTGGTGTTTTCGTCTATTCCGATGGCCAAAAAGTGACGCAATATGACAACACTGCCACCGGTGGAGTGCTCGTTAGAAGTTTAATTACCGGCAGCTTTGACTTTCGTGCTGCTATTACAGACGGCCAGGGTAGCATCTGGTTTGGCGAAGGCGCAGGTGTCGCGCGTTATCTAGCCCCACAGCTCCAAGGCGGAATTCTTCCAACCTGGAAGCTCTTCACGGCAGGCGCCGTCGGCGGTGGCCCTGCCAGTAACGATATTCGCGCATTTGCCCTCGACGGCAACGGCAATCTCTGGATCGCCACAGGTGGCGGATTGAGCACGTTTTTCATTACCGGAGCCAACAAAGGGCAATGGAATTCCTTTTCATCTGACTTGGTCAATACGCCAAATGGTTTGCAAACCAACGATGTGCGAGATGTCACCTACGACAGCGAAAATAATTACTTATGGATCGGCACAAATGGCGGCGGACTGACGCGGTATTGGCTTGGGGGATAGCATGCGTTTGAGGTTATATTTCTTCTTGCTTCTTGTTCTCACGTTAACGGCATTCCAATGTGATTTTGGCACATTGAAAAAGTTTGGGTGGGACACTGAGACGCTGAATGAGCCTGCGGCTCCTGTCAACGACGAGCCGACCGTAGGCGGCAAAGCGAGAGTGAATCCCGCGACGCCGCCAGCAGGAACCACGCCTCCAACGGGCACAACACCGCCACCAGACGATAATGGGCCACCGGGCGGACAACCACCACCACCACCACCGGCAGACACGAACAATGGCGGTGCTGCAAACACGGCTGCGCCGCGGGGTGTTCGATCGCCATGGAACACGATCTTACCTTATGATCACCAATTCACCACTGCTGCATTTGACGCCCAGGGCAATATTTGGCTTGGCACAAAAGCTGGTGGATTGATCAAGTACAACGAGACCACCAAGCAAGCGATTGTCTATCGGCAATCCACAAGCCGTATCACGTCGGATCATGTGACTGCGATTGGGTTTGATGCACAAAATATTTATGTTGGTACGGAAAAGGGTTTGAATATTCTCACGGGGACGAGGTGGTCAGCACCGACGGAGCTGGCGCATCCTGTTCGCGGTATTGGTGACAAATATGTGGCGACGGAAGAGGCACTTTGGCATTTTGCGGCCGATGGCTGGAAGAAAGTCGATGGTCCAACCGGCATGACGGATAAGATCACCGCTTTTGCCAACAAAGGTGGCGTGTTGTGGCTTGGTACGGAGAAGGGCTTGTGGAAAAAAGACGCCACCGGCTGGTCTGAAGTGACAGATGTGAAGCACCCAGTAACGGCGATCGCGTTTACTGGTGATGATTGGATATGGGTGGGAACAAAGGGCAAGGGACTATATGTATTTAACAAGACTGTGTGGAAAGACATTCTGGCTCAACATGACATTACGCAAATGGCTGTTCATGGCAATCAGCTTTGGGTGATTGGCGACCACAAAATTTTTCTGCGACGCGACCAAGATACCGACATATTTGTGCCAAGATATATAAGCAGCGCGCAGTGGTCCGCACTTGCTATTCAGGAGGCTCGGGGAGAAATACTCTTTGCCGGAGCAACAAATATTGCCGGTGTTCTGAAAAAGGACTCGACAGCAGCTCTGGCCGACGACGGCGCGACAAAGATCCCATTGACAGGCTTGGTAAGCAAGCAAATCCTCAAACTGGCTTTACGAAACAAAGACAACAAATCCGAATTATGGATCGGGACCGACAAAGGCTTGCAGCGTTACGACTATGAATCGAAATCGATCAACGCAACCTATGTGGCGACGCCAGGCCAGCTCGACGACAACCACATCGATGAGTTAGGTGTTACGCAGGATGGCGAGGTATGGGTGGTTGACCATGGAAACAGCGCAAAGCACTTTGATCCAGACAGTACAGCTGCGCATTGGACAGTCCTTTCCAGGCATCATACGACGATGGCAAGGCACTTTGGGGCAATTCTTGCTACTAATAACAACAATGCATATATTATAGCTATTACTTACAATTACTCCTACCCCGCAATTGGCATTTTTAACGCATCTAGCAAGCGGATACAAAAAATTCAGTTCGCTACTGCAGGTAACATCACAGCCATAGGCTTCGTCGGTCCACACCAATGGTATGCCACCTCGAAAAAGGGTATCTACGTATACGATGGCCTGACTGAAAATAGCGCCTTCCGGAGAGTGATAGAAGTGGCCTTGCATGATCGACATCCCGCCATTAATGTCATGCGCAGCGATAAGCATGATGCTCCCGAACATGTATGGGTCGGTTCTAATGGAAAAGGCGTCACCCGAATAGATATGCTGCAACTCATCAACCACCCGGAGGGGGCTGCATCGGTGCATGGGTTAGAGGGTAAGACTGTCAAAGCCATTGCTGTCGACAAGGCGAAAAACGCATGGTTCGCTACCATCGACGGTCTAGAGAGCTTTAATGGTACTGAATGGAAGTCTTACGTAGTTGATCCAAGTCTTCCTCGAGGCTTAAAATCCAACCACATCAACGATTTGCTCTACGACGCCACCAACGATATCCTGTGGATTGCCACCAACGATGGCCTCACAAGTCTACAGCCATCCCTGCTTGCGAAATAGCTGAGCGTTGAGAACAGTTATAGCCGTAAACCACCGGAGGTATCACCATGACCAGAATTTGCGGCGCTAGCGGCGGGTACGTCACGCATCAGCAGGCACCTGAGGAAAATCTCAATGATCGTTCCACGAGTAACGCCAAACGCATTGTCGAGCGCGGCGTTGAAACCGGCAACCGCTTTGCCATGGGTCGCGGCTACAAGGGCATCTCATCTCAGCCTGTTGATTTTTCGAAAGAAGTGAGACCCTCTCGAGCACAATCGATTTATCTGCATAAAAGAAACGGAGATATTCACAAGATAGGAGAAGTCATGCCGGAGAAAATCATTGGTGGGGCACTCAAATCTTCTGTAGAAATTGCTGAAGAAATTCGCATGCTAATTCTCGGAGCGAGATGACAAGTCAGGATATTTTAAAAAAAAGCACTGAGCTTCTGGCTCAGTTATCTCATATGGATGCCGACCAACTCGAGCAGTTGGTGCGGCACCATAATGTGGCTTATTTTGCGCAGAATGCGCCGGAGATCACAGACGAAGCGTTTGACAAGTTGGTAGAAGCGCTTCGCGTTGCTCGACCAGAGTCACCAGTGCTCGATGAAATCGGCGTTGATATCGCGGAGGGGGGCGCTGCCAACTTCGACGCCGTCGTTCATAAACGCCCCATGCTATCGCTCGACAAATGCTATGACGATGCGACGTTTTTAAAATGGCGCGAGAAAATTCGCGGGCCTGTGATCGCCATGGCTAAAATCGATGGAGTGGCCTGCTCTATCCATTACGATGCGCATGGGCACCTGGTGCTAAGCGCTACACGCGGCGATGGCAAACAAGGAGAAAATGTCACGGCCAATGTGAGTCGCATTACAGATGTCCCCACGCAGATCGCGAAGCATGTGCTCGGCGAAGACGGTCTGGAAGTGCGCGGCGAAGTGCACATGAAATTGTCGCGCTTTAAAAAGCATTATGCGAGTCAGTTTGCCAATCCACGCAATTTAGCAGCAGGTGCGTTGAAGCAAAAAGAGATGGAGAAATCTGCCGCGTATGGGCTGTCGTTTTTTCCTTATGACATTCGGGGGGCGGCGCTTGCGAGTGAGCAAGAGAAATTTGGCTTGCTCAAAGAGCTTGGCTTCTCTCCTCCACACATCGTTGTGTGCAACGATGACAAAGACGTTATAGAAGCGGTGCGTACTTTTGCGAAGGAACGCGAGACACTCGACTATGAAATAGACGGCGTGGTATTTCGTGCCGATCGAATCAGCGAGCAAGAGCGGCTTGGTGAGACTGCTCACCACCCACGTTTTGCCATCGCTTACAAATTTCAAGGCGATAGTGCGCAAACGGAACTCGTCGATGTGGAATGGTCGGTGGCGCGTATGGGCGTAATTACACCCGTGGCGATTGTGCGACCCGTGTTTGTCTCCGGGGCAACAGTCACGCGCGCCTCGCTGCACAACTTGGGCATGTTCAAAGAGCTTGCGTTGAGCAAAAACGCGCGGGTCGAAATCGTTCGTCGTGGTGGTGTGATTCCGCATGTAGAACGCGTGCTCGCGCCCGGAGGCGAACCATTCGCTGTTCCGACTGCGTGTCCTTCTTGTGGCGGTCCAGTGATTGAGGACGGCGACTTTTTGCGTTGTGAGCACCCCGAGCGATGCCCACAGGTCATTGTGTCGCGTATCTTGCATTTTTGCGCCGTCATGGATCTGGAGGGATTTGGCGATAGGCTAGTGCAAACCTTGGTGAGCACAGGGCTGGTGAAGAAGCCGGCTGATTTGTATGGGCTGCAAATCAACGATTTGCTACCTCTCGAGCGCATGGGGAAGACGCTTGCTACGAAGCTTGTAGCGAGTGTGAATGCGAAACGCGAAGTGACACTGCCGGTGTTTTTGACGGCGCTTGGTATTGGTGAAATCGGGCCGACCGTTGCTGCAACCATCGCCCAGCAATACCCGGATCTGCATGCGTTGCTGCAGGCTACTCAAGGTGAGCTTGCGCATATATTTGGCATCGGGGAGTCTATTGCCAATGCTCTGGTCGAAGGCTTGCGTTTGTATCGTGATGACATTGAGGCGCTACTCGATGTTGTGAAAATCGTGCGCGAGAAGAAGATCGAAGCAGATCCGTCGCATGTGCTGTTTGGCAAGAGTGTGGTGTTTACCGGCAAGATGGCGACGCTGGAGCGCAAAGAGGCGCAGAAGAAGGTGCAGCAAGTGGGTGGGAAGACGCCTTCTGGTGTGACGTCGAGCACGGATTATTTGGTTGTGGGGGATGAGGGATCGCCGCTGTTAGGGGAGCATGCGAAGAGCACCAAGCAAAAAGAAGCAGAGAAGCTGGTGCAACAGGGGGCGAAGATCCAGATCATTACGGAAGCTAGCTTCTTGCAAATGCTCTAATTGAGACGCCAAGATTTCCTTCTCCCGCTGGCGGGAGAAGGATTAAGGATGAGGGTGGAAAAGAAGCGTATCGCTACTTCCCACCCTCACCCTTGGTCCCTCTCCCGCCAGCGGGAGAGGGAGATTCATGCCGATGCTTTTTGCCGCCATGGAACATCACGTGCAACAGTGATCCCGCGATAAAAGCCTGCACCGCTGCGAGCATAGATCCATGTAATTCTTCCGCGTAGAATCTTCCCACCGTATACCCGCTAATAATTGCAATGCCGACAGCAACCAGCCCAAGATACGCGTAGGGCTTTTTCCCGCGCAACATTTGCCACACCAGCACGCTCTCGGGAAAGCGATGTAGCACGATGCCAATCGGCAAGACTTGGCTCGGAAGCGAAAGCGCAAAGCCATCGAAGAAAGTATGCAAGCCGACGCCAAAGACAATCAACGCCAGCACTGCAAGATGCATCTGACGCGTGCCATCATGCAACGTATGCTCGACGACAATGGGCAAACACACGCCAAGCAGCAGGGGTATAAACGCTACCACGCCCATAGTCGCCAGGCTCTCAGGGAAAATATGCAAGACAACAAATCCGCCAGCCGCGATCAAGATAAAGCGATCGTAAGCAAACTTCGTGCGCACGTGCTTTCTGATCAGCGCGTCCAACCAGGGGCCGACAATAAGAAGAACCAGACAGGCGATGAGAGCAAGCAAAACGTCACCAAAGGGCAAAATAGAGTTATTAACACATAATTAGTCGGTCCGCCAAATAAGCTCTCTCTCCACTATCTCAATTTGAATACTGAGATGGGGATCGGCATATGAAACAGTGGATTTTCGTTTGTACCTTAGCCTTCGCCACGTCAGTATTTGCCGCCAAATCGGAGGATGAACAAGGTGTTTTGGCCGAAAACCAGCTTGAGTCGGAATCCTTAGACAAAAAAGCCCAATTTCCACTCGGCGCCAGTTTTTCGGTGACCAATTCCGTAGGAATCGGAACCTTTGTTCCAGGTTATAGGCAGACCCCTTTGTTCACTACATCCCTGTTTTTCTCCCCGCACTATAATTTGCCGCAGTTTTGGCACGCCCCCCAGATGGTGTTGTCCGCTGGTGTCAGCATGGATGTTGCTTGGCTCGACTCTTATCAAACGTCGGTCAGTGACTATATCCGGCGGCCCAAATTCTCCGATGTATCGTTGTCGCTCGCCATGCCGAAAGGATTTGTCATAGACCAAATCGGCCTCAGTTTTATGCCGCGCATCGGTGCCATATTTCCCGCGTCAGCTATGTCTCGCGCACTGAATCGATTGGTCGGGCTCTCAATAGGCGGCACAGTGCAATGGAAAAAATCTGACTTTGCAATCGGCTGGTCTCCGGGATTCACCGGCTATATTCACTCCGGACCGGCAAAAACACTGCCATGCAACTATACCAATTTACCCCCAGTCATCAATCCTTATGACTCTGACTTCGCACTGGAAGACTACATGCTCGGCTTCGTTGCTGGCCGAGGAGATCAAAGAAATAGCGATGGCACTTGCAATGTCTCTGGTCGCCAAGCCCTCGGCATTCTTAAAAATGCCCTCAGTGTTTCTTATTCACCCTCTCGTCACAGCTTGAGCGCAGGCGTGGAATGGCATATCGCCTTTCTGCGGCCCTTGGCAGATGCACCGGATCTGCAGGGCACCTATGCAAGTGGCCAGAATTTCACCGAAGCAGTGCTCGGAAAGATCGCCTACAGTTACCAGCTCCCCGTCGCGTTTGACTTGGCGTTGTCGGGTGGCGTCCTTAGTTATCAGGCAAGTTACGCGAAGAATGGGAATATTAACTTTCCTTTCTTTGATTTTGTTACTCCTGGAAAGAATCAAACGCAGTTTTTTGTGGACGTCCAGATGGGAATTTAAAAGGACCAAAAAAAATGACTGTGCGTGCACTCGGCCTGTCTTTTTTAACATTCACAGCATTGCTGCATTTGGTGTCATGCTCGAATCATAATGGCGACGTGAATCGCGTGGTTAACCCTTATTGGGATAAGGCGTACTTCAACGCCAATTGGGAAACTCAGGCACTTGGCAACGATGATTGGTATTATGCGCTCACGGTAATTGACACGCCAACCAATACCAAGGCTGTTTCGATCGGCGAGGGACATTGGCTACATCCCGAAACAATCCGTTTCGAAATTACGGAGAACTATCTCATTGGTTGGCGATCTCATGCTGCTGTTCCGGGTTCCGAAGGTGAGCTGGAACCGGGCGCACAGGCGAATTATCGTGGCGCACCAGTCGTCGCTTTTCGCATCAATGAACACTTCGATATCATGCGCGATATAGACTTGATGACGCTCGAGCAGTCAAATTTGATCAAAGAGGATCATGTTTGGCGCCCCGCTTGGGATACACGCCGCTATTTTCGTGCAGATTTTAGCAAAAACGTGATCGCCGAGATCGAGCGCGCGGATGAATACGCCACGATGTTTGGCCCTGGCACCGTACCAAAGGAAACATCTTATTCTGTGCAGCAAAATAGCCCCGCCAATCCCAATCGATGGCATTTTGACCAAGACTATTTTGATGTGACCACGCGTCAAGCCATGCATGTGGACGCATTGGCCTATTTTGGTGCCTATGGCCAAGCCCACCGTTCTGATGCTGCAGCACCAGTGATCGACGTTCGACTCTCCTTTCGCAAGAAAGCTGCGAACAACGATTATGAACCACTTCACTATCCCGATCATGTATCGCTGGTGGACGAAAATAATAAAGAGCTTCGCGACAAAAGCGGATTTACCAAAAAACTCCCTATTTGGGAGAAATTTGGTTTCTATCGTCTTGGATTCTCCGGAAGGCAAACATGGGACAAACGTCGAGGATCAGTAGACAGCGGCAGGCTACAAAACATTACCCGTTTCAATATTTGGAAAAGGTCTAAGAACGACGATGGATCCATCATTCCAATCGAGCAACGAGAACCAAACCCAATCGTTTACTACACCAATGTGCAACATCCACAAAATCTGCTGAGTGCATCGAGAAGGGTAGAACAAGAATGGAACCGCGCATTTAAAGAGCTGGTTTTCTACGCCCAGCCACAAAAATACCAAAGCATTGACGACGTTCCAAACATGTGGATCCTGCATGAGAACACGTGCAACGTGAACAATGTTGAGGATGTTTTGGCAAAACAGCCCGTGGAAATCCAAAACCAAGTGAGCTCAGCCGCGCAGCTCGATATCAATGCTGTCAAAAAAGCCATGGATGCCGCCAACGATCCAAATACCCAAGCATCGTTTTCTGACAGGCAAAATCAGGAATCACAGGCGAAGGCACAACTCGAAATGCTTTGCTCGGCACTCGAATATTATACCAAGAATAGCAGCAATGCATTTCACTATCAGCGTGTTGGCGATTTGCGTTACAACATGCTGAATCTCATCACTAAACAAGCGCTCACATCGTGGAGTGGCCTCGGCCCAATGCTTGCAGATTCTCTGACGGGAGAGATCATCAAATCTGTTGCCAATGTCAATCTGTGGTACATCGACAAGATGGCGGCACAGGCGTCAAGCCAGATTGATGCCCTCAATGGCAACGTCCAATTTGGTGATTTGGTCTTTGGTAACGATGTGCGCGCTTATATGGCGAAAAAACTAGCCGATATCAAAAAAGAGGGAAGCTTACTTCCATCGAACCACGCCTTAGGAAAGATGAACGATCGCTTTGCTGCGCTACAAGCAGCTAACTCTCTGCTCGTGAGTAGTTCCGAGACTGCCCCGAGCGCGCGCCTCGCTATGCTAAGAGACACTCCATTGGAAAGAAAGCTCTTTAAATCCCGTGGCAACGGATGGAGTGATGAATTTCTTTTGCTCGGAGCCGACATACGGGGCGCAATTCGCCGCGAGGTCGATATCGGCGAAGACTTACTCGACCATGTCTCTCCAGCCCGTGGAGGAGATTTGCCTGCGCAAGTGCTGAAAAGAAAAAAAGAACTCGCAAGAATGAGCACAGGGTTTATGGACCCGCCTGAATTTCTTGACAATCTGGTGATCGGTACCGCCCTCCTTTACAAGGATCTTACGCCACAACAACGCTTTGAGAAAATTCGTGAGGCTGTCTACACCGCCGTGATTTTACACGAAGTGGGGCACAATGTTGGTCTGACACACAATATGGCGGGTTCCAAAGACCCATTGAACTATGGCAAGCGTTTTTGGGAATTGAACAATCTGCCATCCGACCTTGCTCTTGCAACACAGGCATCCACGAATCATTCGGTGCAAGCAGCGCTGGCAAATTGCGTTGCTGAACGAGAGAACATACAAAAAGTTGCGAAAGAGGCAGGTCAAAACTACCAAATGACGACGCAAGATTGTTTGCGACAGTCGGAGGGAATGTATTCCTCCATCATGGATTACCACGCCATGTGGAACTCAGATTTCAACGGTATTGGGCTATATGACAAAGCGGCGATTAAATTTGGCTACGCACAACTTGTCGAGGTTTTTCCCGAGCAGAATCTGCATTTGCGTTCGGCAGATCCGAGTCTAAAACGCTGGGTGTTTTTGAACGATTGGAAAAAGATCCCTACGCAGATGTTCGACAGCATCGACAAAATCCACGAACGCCAGCACGTGAAGTTTGCCTGGTCGCCATTGGTTGCGAAACAGAGTTTGCCTGCCAACGAAGTGCCTTATTTGTTCTGTATCGACAGCAGTGGTGCAAATGGCGCGCACTGCAAGGCATTTGATTTCGGGCCCGATATGCGCACACGCGCTGAAGTGAACAAGACGCGTTATTGGCAATACTACTTTTTGACGCATTTCTCCCGCGACCAGTTATGGGACTACAATTGGGAGTTTTTTAACGTCGTTGCGCGCGATCTTCATATTTTCGAAGACTTTAATAACATCATGCA
>JABDBI010000009.1 GCA_013288705.1 Methanobacteriota archaeon
AGTTTCTTGTAAACACATTTGATAGTGCCCGGTTTTTGCTTCGGTGAGGACGCAGGGGTGGTCTTCTCGTCCGTTGGTTACTTTTTGAAACGCGTCATTGAGTCCAAGCCCATCGTAGCTATGCACATAGAGGGTGTAGGTCTTTTTTCCTAGAACGATGTTTACAGCATCTTTCTTGGGCTTAGTCTTTGGCAAAAAGGCGATTTGCAGCGACGCGCCGCCCATTTCGAAAATGCCGGTTGTTTGGACTTTGGGTCCTTTGCCGAGTTTGCCGAGTAGAGAGTTGACGGTAACCCAAGAATAGACACCCTCTTGTTGTCCATTGATCTCGGCGACATCTTTGACGACAAACCGTGTTTCTTTTTGCAATGCTTCTCTTACTGCTTTGAGGAGTGAAGCTTCCTGTGCATCGCTGAGTTTACGCACGCCGCCTGTCGCGTAGAAGTACACGGGTACAGTTTCTTGTTTGTCGAGCTTCTGCTTCACAAAATCGATCAGGGGTTGCAAATATGCAGGGATTTGCTCCAGATGCTCGATGAGATCTGCAATGCCGCCATTCGCTTTGAGAGCCCAATGGTGAGGGAGATTGCGATGGGGTGTCCATTGGTAGATGAAAACGCGTGTTCCGGAACTTCCGGCGTCGAAGAGAACGATGGGATTGGCAGCGGCGATGGCGTGCGCTTCTGTTTGGGACAGCATGAGCAGGAGAACAAAGGCAAATAATTTTTTCATCGACATATATATTACATTATTACTACTTCGCGGTCCTTACAATAAGTGCCGCTACTGTAAAGCCGACAAAAAAAGTGAGAGTGGCTAGACCAGCGCAACTTTTCCCCTCTGGGCAAGGATTCATGCCCGTTGAGTTAGCCGGTACATCTTCAGCCTTGTCTAAGGGAGTTGGCTCTTCTGCAGAAGCGCTGGCTATAGCATTGGTATTTGCTGAAATTCCATTGTCCGCCAGCAACGGCGCTGAGATGAGGCTGAAGCTGAGGCCAAGGGCAAAAATTTTCTTCATCATGACGGAAAATCTCCTGCTTTAACCTGCGCAACCGGTGCGTCAGCAAAATACTTCTGCAGCACTCGCTTCACATCATCCACACTCAGGCCATCAATCTTCTTCAGCAAATCATCGTAAAAGAAGAGCGTACGACCAATTTCAAGATCCGTGCTCAATGCGCGACCCACATAGTTGTCGTCTGCCAACAAGTTATCAAGCGTAGAGCGAAAGCTCTTCTTGCTCTCGTTAAGCTCTTCTTGCGTCAGACCATTTGCCACCCAGTGGGTAAACTCGTGATGCAGCGATGACTGCGCTTTCATCGCATTTTGTGTTGCCGAAATCGCAAACATGCTGAGATTGGTATTCTTCTCAAAGCGGCTCGCATCAAGCATCGAACGGGTACTGTAGGACAGACCCTGCTCCTCGCGTAGATGGGTAAAGAGTCGCGACTTCATACTTTCACCCAACACGTAGCTCGCCAAGCGCACTGCCGGATAATCTGGATCGTCATCGCGCAACGCAACGTTTGTGCCAAGTGCCACCAACGCCATTTGCTTGTCTTTGGCGATCAGCGTCTCGTCTTTGGCGGTCGCGTTGACGAACGGCTTTGTGACGCGTGTATAAGGCGCTTTTGCATGCCAATGGCCAAATAGCTTGCCAATCTTCCACTCAACGGCCTTGGTGTCAAACGTACCCACTACCGAAAGTTCAAGATGATTGGCACCATAGAAGCGCGCATGAAGATCTTTTAACGCACTTGCCGTCACAGCTTTGACGCGTGTTTCTTCTTCCGCAATAGTAGGAACATAGTGGATGCTGCTCTTCGGCCACGGGTTGGTCAAACGGCTGAGCTGATTAAAACCAAGCGACTGTGGATCCTGGCGCGCTTCTTCAAGGTCAGCGAGACGCTTCTTCTTCACGATGTCAAGCTCTGTTGCCGATAATGCTGGCTTCTCCATTATCTCCGCGAGCAGCGCTAAAACATCATCGAGATGCTCCTTATCGCTGGTAATCGTTGCAACCGTGGCACCCGGAATTCCGGAAAGATCCAGCTGGGACTCAAGCACATCCAATCGATCTTGGATTTGCTGAAAGCTCATCGTTTTGGTGCCGCGCATCATGACAGACGGCAACAGTTCCAACGCTTCCACATGACCCGTCAACGCTTTTTCATCGCCATAGCGAAAAATGAGACGCGCTTTTACCAAATTGCCACGCGTTTGTTTTGACAGCAATGCTGCTTTAATATTGTTTGGCAGCGTCTTACGTTGCACATGCTTTTCGATGTTTTCGACGCTGGCCACAAACACATCGCCAGACTTTGTGTCATTAGAACCAACGTAGCCCTGCAACATCGCCTCAACTGCAGGCGCAGCCGGCACTGTAGCGCGTACGGGATCTTTGGTCGGGATGAAAACACCAGCGGTTCGGTTACTCTCAATGAGATACTGTTTGGCGACGCGTTTCACATCCGCCAAAGTGACAGCCTTGACGCGGTCACGGAACCAGAAATAGAGTCGGTAGTCACCCTGCGATATCGCTTCGCTCAGACGTATGGATAGCTCTTTGCTATTAGAGAGCGAGAGTTTTATTTTCTTCAAGATGCGTGCTTTCACACGATCGACGTTTTCACTGGTAATAGATTTGTCGAGGTCTTTTTCGAGCAACTTGATCATCAAGTCGCGCACCTTGAGCACGTCTTCTATTTTTGTGGGGCGGGCGAAGGCCATCAAGACACCGGGCTCCGCCAAACCGTAGGTCATGCCAAAGACATCGGAAGCGAGGCCAGTTTCCACTAAGTTTTTGTAAAGAACGCCACTTGGCTCATCGGCCAGCACGTTGGCCAACACATAAACCGCGGCGTAATCTTTGTCTGAACCAGCGGGGATATGATAAGCGGCTCCAGTCGAAGCGACATCACCAGAACGCAGAAGCTTTACTTCACGCGCACCATCTTGCGCGGGCTCTTCCGTGTACGTGGGATCAAGCTTACGTGTTGGCCGCGGAATGCTGCCAAAAATGGAATCGACTTCTGGAAGCACTTTGTTTGCATCGAATTTACCAGCGACGATCAGCACAGCGTTGTCAGGCTGGTAGTAGTTCTCATAGAATTTTCTGAGCGCTGGCACTGGAACGCGCTCAATGTCACTCTTATTGCCAATCGTTGATTTGCCATAGTTGTGCCAACGGTATGCCGCAGACATCATTTGATCGTGTAACACATGAATGGGGTCGTTTTCGCCCATCTCAAATTCGTTACGCACGACGGTCATTTCGGAATCCAGGTCTTCCTTGCGAATCATGCTATGAATCATGCGATCCGCTTCAAGCTTTAAAGCGAAGTTCAAGTTATCTGCGGTCGCTGGCAACGTCTCAAAGTAGTTGGTTCGGTCAAACCACGTCGTCGCGTTGAAAAAGGCGCCGCGGTCTTGCAAAACACCTTTGATGTTGGTGTGCGTAGGCGTTCCCTTGAACAGCATGTGCTCGAGCAAGTGCGCCATGCCAGACTCGCCACGCCCTTCATGTCGTGAACCCACCAAATAGGTGATATTGACGGTGACAGTCGATTGCGATGCATCGGGAAAGAGCAAAACGCGTAAACCGTTCTTGAGCTGGTATTCGGTAATTCCCTCAACAGTACGTATGGGCAATAGCTCAGAACGGGTATTGGTAGGCATAGGTGTGTTCATTGTTTTGCAACTCATAGTAGTGGATGTGGCACAGGCTAGTATCAAACTCATCGACAAAGGTTTGGTGATAATCATCTTTGGAAGATCCGTGCAATGTCAGCGACAGTTAGGAGTAGCATCAACGCCAAAATCAGCAAAATGCCGACGCCATGTATCCATAAATGCGCCTTGGGGGGAAGCGGGCGTCTGACGATTCCCTCGATCAGGAGAATGAAAATCTTGCTGCCATCCAGAGAGGGGATGGGAAGAATGTTAAAAAGACCAAGCACAACACTGAGGCTTGCGCTGAGATATAAGAAGTTTTTGACACCTTGCGAAGCCGCGTTCGAAAGCTGGCGGGTGATCTCAACGACACCGCCAAATTGCGATTTATCGGCGTTGCCATAAAGTAACTGGCCGAGTTGCTTTAAAATGGCTGCACTTTGCAAATAGAGTTGCGATAAGCTCTCTCTGACAGCGCCAACAAAATTAAACGACTCTGGTACATAACCAATGCCCAAGCGATAGACGCCATCTGCACCGGGGTGTGCTTTTACTGTCGCCGCAAAAGTTTCGGCGCCACGCTTCACCGTGAGGTGCAAGGGCTGCCCGTGGCTGTTGCTGATGCGATGCAAAAAATCGGAAGTGGTGGAGACCACATCGCCGTCGATGCGCAGAATGGTATCGCCGCTCCTTAAACCGACTGTTGCCGCTGCAGAATTTGGTTCCACCTGGCTAATCAAAAAGCTTGGCACATTGGACGGCGACCAGAGCCAGAACACGCCCACGAAGAGCACAAAGGCCAGCAAATAGTTCATCACCGGCCCGGCGGCGATCACGACAATGCGCGCCCACAGCGGACGGTTGATAAATGCCTTGGGATCTTGCTCGGCGCCTTCCTCAAGCGGCGTCATGCCAAAAATATAGACGTAGCCACCGACGGGAATGACACCGACTCGATATTCGATTTCTTTTCGCGTAAAGCCAAAGAGCTTTGGGCCAAAGCCGATGGAGTATTGCAAAACTCGCATGCCACAAAGGCGCGCGAACAGGTAATGGCCAAACTCGTGCCAAGCAATGAGGATGCTGAGCGCGAGTATCGAAAGTAAGATCTGAACAACGGTGTTAGTCATGCTGCTCGTATCGCTTCGCCAGTTCTGGTATCAAGTGAAGCAGCAGCGACGATAACCGATCTGAGGCCTGATTGGCAATGACAGTCACATCATCATGTGAAAGTTTTTGCGCCGAAAGGCCTGCCGCCTTGTTGGTGAGGCAGGAAATGCCTAACACTTCCGCACCGCCATGGTGGGCTGCAATCGCTTCAAAGATCGTGCTCATCCCCACGGCGTCGGCACCCAGTGTGCGAAATGCTCGAATTTCTGCAGGTGTCTCGTAGCTTGGCCCCAAAACACCGGCGTAAACGCCTTCTTGCAAGGGAATATGCAACGTGGCTGCAAGGTGTTTGGCAAGATCGCGCAGCGCAGGTGTATAGCATTCCGACATGTCGAAAAACCGCGGTCCCAGGCGTAGATCGTTGGCTCCAAGAAGCGGATTGTCGCCGGTCAGATTAATGTGATCGGACATGAGCATGAGGTCGCCCACGTTGAAATTATTGTGAATGGCGCCTGACGCATTGGTCAAAATAACTGCGCGCGCACCGAGTGCAATCAACACTTGCGCGGGAAAAGCGACTTGAGCGGCGTTGTAGCCTTCATAACGATGCACACGACCTTGCATGATCAAAACTTGATGGCCTTCGACAAGCCCACGCATAAATTGGGAACGATGGCCAACGACAGATGAAGTGGGAAAGCCCGGGATGTCGTGATAAGAAATCGCATTCTCTTTGGTGTTGACGCTGACTTTATCTGCAAATGGCCCGAGGCCAGAGCCCAGAATCACACCAATTCGCCCAGCCGGCTCATCTGCTTTGAGGTTAAGCTTCTCTCGAATAAACGTCGCCGCCGCGTGAATCTGATTGTACATGCGCAACCCTTATCTCAAAGAAGAATTCCGGCAATGGCGGCGGTTTGAAAACACGCCAAAGATCCGGCTATCATACCGCGCAATGCAAGTTTAGCGAAGTCACTGCGACGTGATGGCGCTAGCGCAGACAGACCGCCAATTTGGATGCCAATCGAGGCAAAATTGGAAAAGCCACAAAGCGCATAAGTTGCAATCACAATGCTCTTGCCATGCGTGATGGTATTCGCTTGAAGCTGGTCACCGAGCTGCAGATAAGCAACAAATTCATTGACGGCCGTTTTGGTGCCAAGCAGCATGCCAATCGCTGGTGCATCTTGCCAGGGCACGCCAAGCAGCCAGGCGATGGGGGCGCCGAGCCAGGAGAATAGTTTCTCCAGTGATAGTCCGTCGACGCCCACCCACACGCCCACGGTCCCCATGATCCAGTTGAGCATGGCGATGAGGGCAATGAAGGCTATCAACATGGCGCCGACGTTCAGGGCGAGCATCAAACCATCGCTTGTTCCTCTGGCAGCTGCATCGAGAAGATTCTCTCCCTGACGTTCCACGCGGATATCGGAGGCGTTTGCAGTCTCCGATATTTCTGTTTCTGGTATCATGATTTTGGCCATCACCAGCGACGCTGGGGCCGACATCACACTCGCTGCTAGCAAGTGACCTGCGATATCTGGAAAGAGGTGCATTAACACAGCAACGTAAGCAGCCATTACGCCGCCAGCGACAGTCGCAAAACCACCGCTCATAACCGCCAAAATCTCACTCTTGGTCATTTTCTCCAAAAATGGGCGCACGAGTAAAGGTGCTTCAGTCTGCCCGACAAAGATGTTTGCCGCGGCAGAAAAGCTCTCTGCACCTGAAGTGCCCATGGTCTTATTCATGGCAAAAGCCATCAGGCGCACAAACCACTCCAGCACGCGCAAGTGATAGAGCACGGCAGTGAGCGCGGAGAAAAATATAATTGTTGGTAAAATACCAAAAGCAAACATCGCACCGACGTTGGCAAAACCGCCGCTAGAGACTGGAACAGTTTGCCCAATGAGATTGCCAAACAAAAACTTGGCACCATCTGACGAGAACGACAAGATTTTGACGATGGCACTGTTGGCCAAGTCAAAAAATGCCCGACCAGCGTAGGTTTTAAGCACGATGAAGGCAAATAAAAACTGCATTCCAAGGCCGATGCCAACGAGACGCCAAGAAATCTTGCGGCGATTTGATGAAAGCGCGAAAGCAATCAAGAGCATCGTCGCGCAGCCAGCCAGACCCATCAGGCGCCCACTCAGCGATTGCTCAATGTGGCCGCTTTTGAGCTCAGCCAACACTTTTGCCGTTTGTGGCGCCTGCAGTGTACCGTCGACCTCTTCTTGGATGACTCCAGAGAAGGTAGGAGGCTCTGCATAGCTAGCTGTTCCCATAAAAATAGAACAAAATAAAGCGAAGGCAAAAAATTTATTTTTCATGTGTAATTCGAGGTCCAAATAGGGCAGGGGCGTTTGTAGGGTTGTCGGAAAATTGAAACGTATCAGCTAATTTTTCTAACGCGTGATCTTCACCACGTTGATTCGTATGCAAAATACAAAGTGGATCGCCTTTCTTCACGAAATCGCCAATGCGGACGCGCATCTCGATGCCCACGGCATGGTCGATCACATCGGTTGCTTGTTGTCGCCCGCCGCCGAGAGCCATCGCGGCAAAACCAATCTGCTTGGTGCGCATGGATGCAATATAACCATCACGAGATGCAAGAACAGGCTTTTGCGCCTTTGCCTTTGGCAGCAGAACACGGTTTTCAATGACGCGTGGATCCCCGCCCTGCGCTTCAATAATCTGCGCAAACTTTTCCATCGCTCGGCCATTTTGCAAAACTCTGGTTATTTTGCTGCGACCTTCTTCAAGATCTTGCGCGTGTTTGCCCATGACCAGCATTTCTGCCCCGAGCTCGACGACCAGAGTAACGACATCTGCGGGGCCATGACCCGCGAGTATATCGAGAGACTCGATGATCTCTAGTGCATTGCCCACCATAATACCGTTTGGCTGATCGGTGCTGGTCATCCGCGCAACGATTTGCTTGCCCATGCGCGTGCCAATGTCCACCATGTATTTGGCTAGCAACTCGGCATCTTGCATCTTCTGCATGAACGCGCCCGCACCAAACTTGACGTCAAGCACGAGGCCATGGATTCCCTCAGCCAATTTTTTCGACATAATAGACGAGGCAATGAGGGGAATGGATTCTACTGTAGAAGTCACATCACGCAGTGCATAAATCTTTTTATCTGCCGGTGCGACCTGGTCGGTTTGACCCATCATGCACGCGCCGATTTTTTTTACCTGATTTCGATATTGCTCGATCGTGAGGTTCACCCGGTAGCCAGGGATACTCTCCAGCTTATCAATCGTGCCACCTGAATGACCGAGACCGCGCCCCGCAATGGTTGGCACGGGCACGCCACATGCGGCAACCGCAGGGATGAGTGGGATGGTAATCTTATCACCAACACCACCTGTCGAGTGCTTATCAACGATCACCCCAGGCACGTCGGAAAGATCAATAGTGAGACCAGACTTGAGCATTGCATCAGTAAAAACCGCCAGCTCAGCACCTGGCATGCCATTGAGGTAAACGGCCATTAAAAAAGCCGACATCTGATAATCAGGAATGTCGGCTTTGGTGTAATGCGCAATTAAATAACGGATTTCGTCTTCGCGCAGAGATTCGTTATCGCGCTTCTTCTGGATGATATCAGTTACACGCATTACATAGTCCTGATTTCGTATTGTATAAACAGTGTCGAAGTACCAATCCTATTCGCACCAGCGTTTATCATATTTTCCACATCTTGCAATGTCTTTATGCCTCCCGATGCTTTTACTCCCATGTGGGGGCCAACAGTTTGTCGCATGAGAGCAACGTCTTCTATGGTGGCTCCACCGCCGCCAAAGCCTGTGGAAGTTTTCACAAAATGGGCGCCTGCTTTTTGTGCAAGTTGGCAGGCTAAAATCTTTTCAGCGTGGTTGAGTAGGCAGGTTTCGATGATCACTTTTACGACCCAAGGCCTGCTTGCTTCCACCACTTGAGCGATATCTCGTGTGACCAAGTCTGTGTCGCCTGCTTTGAGGGCGCCGATGTTGATGACCATGTCGATCTCTTGGGCACCCAGTTCGCACGCTCGCCTGGCTTCAAATGCTTTCGCAGTGGTTTCCATAGCGCCCAACGGAAAGCCGACCACGGATACGGGTTTGGTGCTGGTGCCTTCCAGCGCCTTGGCGACTTGGGCGATGTGACAGGAGTTCACGCACACGCCCGCCAGATGTCTTTGCTTCGCTTCGTCACAAAGACGCTTGATATCTGCGGCAGTTGCATCTGGCTTGAGTAAAGTATGGTCGATCAATGGAGCTATGTTCATGTTTCACCTAAATGTGTTGCCAGTGCTTGTGCGACAGCGAGCTCACCGGCAATACCCAGGGCAGGAGCAACGTCTCTGCCTGCACGAAAGAGGTTGCGCAGAGGGGTGTGAAGCGAGCGCCCGCTCTCAAATTGTGGCCAAGCGAGAGCAACTTCGGCAGGTGCAATGACGTCATGGGCAAGAATTTCTGCGGCAAAAGGAAAGAGCTGTGCAAAACGTTGGCTGGCTAATTCTTCATTTGCGGTGCAGACAACTACTGCGTTGACCGTCGGATCGTCGGTTGGTGTCAGAATTTCCATGATGCCACCAGGCACAACAATTAGGCGTGGTAAAAAATCGGGAGCGTTGAGGCCGCGTACCAGCCAGCGCGAGACAATGTTGCTTTGAGCGTTAACAAGCGTTGCGTCGTCTTGCTGGAGCAGCACCCGAAACACATCATGTGAGATAACCGCGCTGACACTTCTCGACGCCGTGGCATCTATCACAAAACGTGGTGTGAAAGATTGGCCGCTTTTGGTTTCTACCCGTTCAATCGTTTGACCCTTGACTGATATCGAGACGACTTCGTCTTGCAAGATTTCTGTGTTAACAGGCCAAGGTAGGCCCGAGCGAACGCCAAAGCGAAGATGGCGAAGAGCGAGGTGCCCAGCGATGCTAAAGAGTGATGGTTCATCGAGATATTGTACGAATGGCGAGAGGCAGGTCAAAGGTCTGGCCAATGCGCTTTTACATAGTGCCCGACTGGTTTTATCGAGCCCCTTTGTTTTTGCTGCTACGCCGGATTTCGCGATTCGCTTCTTTGCCTGCACGTAGTTCCAAAAACCGCGCTCGTATAACTTTGTTGTTTCTGAAAACAGCGCATCTTTCTGCGATGGGTCAAAGTTTGATAGAATTGGAAACAGCTCTGTTCCCTCCGCCCCATACACCCTCGTCAACTCAGCCTTAAGCTTCTGCAAACTAGGCTCAAAAATCGCCCTCTCCGAAGGATCATCCACAAACGCCCATCTTTCCCTCTCCCGCTCAGCGGGAGAGGGATTAAGGGTGAGGGTGCCTCCCCCCACAACGGGAAAAGTCGTTACCTCGACGCCAACCAGCCCCTTCACATGATAAGGCTCTTCCTGCCGAATACACACCACCCGCTTCCCAGCCTTACGCAAAAGCTCCGCTGCAAGCTGCCCGCAAAGCTCGCTGCCGATCACGCAAATATCCGTTTCAACTGGTGCCATCGGCTCCAATATTGAAGCGCTAGGCCAAACTGTCAATCCGCTCGCTACCTTGACTTGTGCCCGATCCCCACTCTGTATTACGCTGGACTCGCAATGAGAACGACCATGCGATTTAGCGCGCTGTTTCGCCCCTATTGGCGACAGCTGATGCTTGGCCTTTTGGCCTTGATCACGACCAATTTATTTGCCCTGATTTTGCCGCGCCTTGTCAACATGGGCATCTCTGTCATTGAAGGGAAGAAAGTCCCCTATTTCACCAGCATCACATCGATTGTGCTAGCCATTCTAGCGCTGGCGGTGCTTGCAGCGATCGCCCGCACATATAGCCGCATCTTGATGTTTGGAGTGGGCCGCGAAATCGAGCGCGATGTGCGCAGAGATGTGTTCGTCCATCTCTCAACGTTATCTCCAAGCTTCTACGAAAAACGCAGCGTCGGCGATTTGATGAGTCACATGACCAGCGATATCAACAATATACGCATGTGCACTGGCTTTGCCGTTCTCAATATCTTGAATATTGTTATTGTCTTTGCTGGCACCGCGCCAGTTTTATTTTCCATTGACCATCAGGTTGCTTTTGCTGCTTTGCTGCCGTTTCCCTTGGTGATGATCACCGCGCAGGCACTGTCAGGGCGCATGTTTCAGCGCGTGCGCGAATATCAGGCATCTCTGAGTGATTTGTCCGCCCGCATCCAAGAGAATTTGAGCGGAGCGCAAGTGGTGCGCGTTTTTCATCAAGAGGAAGCAGAAAACACGCGCTTTGCGGCGGTGAACGACCACGCCTTTCGAGCTGCCATTCGTCTCGCTAAAATGCGTGTGGTCATGTTCCCATTGATGCGCATGATGGGCGCATTGGGTGTCGCCGTTACCCTTTTTGTGGGTGGCCGTGCGGTGGTTTTGGGCCATATTGATCTTGGCGATTACGTCGAGATCAATGCGCGGCTTTTGCAACTCGCGTGGCCGGCGATTTCGCTTGGTTTTGTGATGTCGGTTTACAGCCGAGGCCAGGCAAGTTTGGCGCGCATGAACGTGCTCTTGGAAGCTAGGCCTGAGATTGTAGGTGGTGCGCTCCCTGCCCCGAAGCAAGTGGTGCGCGACTCTGCAGACCAATTCTTTGTGGTTGCCCACAATCTTTCTGTTCAACTACCGCAATCGGCAAAACCCATTTTGTATGGCGTTAGTTTCACGGTCAAACCCGGCGAGGTCCTTGGCGTGGTAGGTCCCACTGGTGCGGGAAAATCGACGCTGACTAGGGCATTGTGCCGTGAGGTCAATGTGGCGCGTGGGCAGCTATTGATTGATGGCCAAGATATTTGTGATTGGCAACTTCACGCATTGCGAAAGTTCGTTGCCGTTGCTCCATCAGAAGCTTTTCTATTTAGCGCATCAATGCGCAGCAATATTACTTTCGCACGACCTGACGCCTCGCAAGATGAGGTGATGGAAGTTGTGCGCATGGTCGATCTCACACGCGACGTCGATGGATTTGCGGATGGTCTTGAAACGATGATTGGCGAACGGGGCGTGACGTTATCAGGCGGGCAAAGGCAGCGAGTCGCGTTAGCGCGGGCAATCTTGGCAAGACCAAAGATGTTGATCTTAGATGACTGCTTGTCGGCAGTGGATGCGCAAACGCAAAGTACGATCGTGGAGCGCCTCAAACAGCCGGTTGGCGACGGTACGCACACGCCGCCAGCCATGATCATCGTGTCGCATCGTCTATCGGTGGTGCAAGAGGCCAACGAAATCGTGGTGCTCGACAAGGGTCAAATCGTAGAGCGCGGTACACATCTCGAGCTTCTCACCAAAGGAGCTCTTTATCGTGCGCTGTGGGGCTTGCAATTGCTCGAGGAGGAACTCGGATAATGCCCGACTCTCGCATCATGCTTCGCCTCTACGAGGGATTGCGCCCTTTTCTCAAGCCCTTTGTGACGGCCGTGTTACTCTATATTCCAGTCACGCTGCTGTCTTTGGCGCAGCCGTTGGTGATTGGTGCTGCGGTAGAACATGGGTTTCAAACGCGAAATTTGTCGCAGGTAGAATTCTGGGCGGCCATTTATTTGCTCGTGGTGATACTCTACGCCGCTGCAGAAATGGCTCAGACCTATTTGATGCAATTTTCTGGTCAGAAATTGGTGAACCATTTGCGCAAAGATCTATTTGCCAAAGTTCAGCGGCTGCCGATGTCAACTTTTGACCACACGCCACTCGGTAAAATTCTGACGCGCATCACGAGCGACGTCGAAGCTGTAGCCGAACTATTCTCATCGGGAGCAGTGGCGATCTTGGGGGATTTGCTGTTCTTGACGGCAACATTGCTGATGCTTTTTTTGGTCAACGCCAAGCTCTCACTTAGCACGATGATGGTGTTGCCACTATTGGCAGTAGGCCTGGTCTTTTTTCGCAGATGGACCCGCACTGCCTATATGCATGTGCGTGTGATGCTCTCCTCCATCAATGGTTTCTTGCAAGAGTACTTATCCGGCATGCCCACGGTACAATTATTTAATCAGGTAAAGCGGGCGGAGCAAGAATTCAGCGAACATAATGCGAACTACATGCTGGCCAACCGCCGTGCGATTTTTCTCGATTCTGCCATCTATTCTTTTGTCGACGCAGCGAGCTTTGTGACGGTGGCAGCGGTGTTGTGGGTGGGCATGGGGCTACGACAACATGGCGCTTTAGGCTTAGGCGTGATGGTTACGTTTGTGGAAGCGCTGAACCGCTTCTTTCAGCCCATTCGCGAATTGGCGAATAACTATGCTGTTGTGCAAAGTGCTTTAGTGTCGGGCGAGCGTATTGTCGAATTTTTGGACCAGCCCGAGGAAAATGTGCAATCCATATTGCCCTTTGTACCTGTTTTTAAGCGTGAGATTGCATTTGAGAATGTGAGCTTCAGCTACGGCCATGGGTCACAGGTATTGCACGAGGTGAATTTTAAAATCGAACATGGTCAACGCATCGCGTTAGTTGGCCATACCGGAGCTGGCAAGACGACTGTCACCAAGTTGCTCACGCGGATGTATGATGCGACCCATGGCGCCATTCGAATCGATGGTGTCGATGTGCGCGACTTTGACTTGAGAAGGCTGCGCGGGCTATTTAATGTGGTGCCGCAAGAAGTGTTTTTGTTTCAGGGCACCTTGCGCGACAATTTGCGTTATGGGCGCATGGATGCATCTGACGATGACATATTGCAAGCGGTGCATCTTTGCCAGGCGGACGAATTGTTGGCACGTGCTGGCGGATTGGATGGTGCGCTTCAAGTGCGTGCAACAAACCTATCGCTGGGGGAACGGCAACTCTTGGTGCTGGCGCGGGCACTGATCGCGAATCCACAGATTCTTATTTTAGACGAGGCGACCGCCAGTATCGATACCGAGACAGAAAGACGCTTGCAGGTGGCGACTAAGAATCTTTTAGCCAATCGTACATCGGTGACGGTAGCGCATCGATTGAGTACGATTGTGGATAGCGATCGCATTTTGGTCTTTCATAAAGGCCGCCTGGTGGAGCAGGGCGATCATCATGCTCTGCTTCTGCAGAATGGCATTTATGCGAAGTTAATTGAGCTCCAAAAGAGCGAATTTGCGTTGCGACCGACCATTGTTCCCGATGCGTCTGATGCTTTTATGGCTGCCGATTAGGTTCCGGGAGGAAGGGAAAAATGGCCACAACCGATCTGGATTATAATCTGGACACCAACGGTGAGCGCACGGTCGTTCAACGCTTGGCTCAATTGGGCCCGAAGACCATCTTCGATGTTGGCGCCAACGAAGGGGATTGGTCGCTGATGGTGGCTGCCGAAATGCCCGAAGCGCAGATCCATGCTTTCGAAATCATCGGTGAAACTTTTCTCACACTTAACCAAAAGGTGGCCGGACGAGAGAAAATAGTGGCAAATAACTTTGGGCTATTCGAGCATTCGGGTGAATTAAGGATGCACATCTTCGATATATCCAACAAGGTTGCGTCGCATATGCCTTATCCGCATGGCCCTGGTCGGGAAATTATTTGCCAGGTCCGCACCGGCGACCAATATATGCATGAAAAGAGAATTGAAAAAATCGACTTTCTTAAAATGGATGTGGAAGGTGCCGAGCCCAATATACTTAAAGGATTTTCAGCGGCTATTGAAAAAGAAAATATCGATGTCATTCAATTCGAATATGGCAGGGTCAATATTATGACACATTTTTTGCTCTACGACTTTTATAAATTCTTGGAAGAAAACGGCTATATCGTTGGCAAAATCTATCCTGACTTCGTAGATTTTCGTGCCTACGATTTAAACGATGAAGACTTTCTCGGACCAAACTATTTGGCATGCCGGCGCGCAAGGTCAGACATCCTCGACTTGCTAGGCGGGAACTGATAATGAACGTCAATCTGTGTGGGTGTCGGAACAACGTCTTTGCAGTATTTTAGTTCGGAACCTGATGCTTCGCCCACTTCTGACACTTCGCCCCCACCAACGCCTCCAGCTCCTCGGCCGTTCCCCCATCCGCAAAAAAGATCGACAGCGCCACAATCAAAATATCCGCACACTCCCCCTTAATCCCATCGTGACTCGCCACTTTATACTGCAACCCCGACGCCTTCGCAGCAATCAGCACCTCCTGCGCAAGCTCCCCCACTTCTTCCTGCAACTTGACCGTCCTCTCCATAATAGTTTTGGACTCAGTCTTCGAAAGCTTCTCAATCTGATTCAGATTCATATCGCTAGCATTCCATTAAAGCACAGGCATCGCCTTCATGCTCAAGTTCAATTGTCACATGTTGAATATCAAACGCACTGATGCATTTGCGGATGTTATTCTTTACACACATCGCGTCTTCCACGCTTAAACTACTTGCTGTTACAATGTGCGTGGAAAGCACATGGTACGCGCCATCGAGAGACCACACGTGCGTATCATGCACATCGAGCACGTGTGCGATCGTGCGAATCTGTTTGTCGAGCTCTTTCATATCGACGTCATCGGGGATCGATTGCAGGAAAATCTTCAGCGTCTTTTTAAGACGTTTGCCGCCGCTCCAGAGTAAATAGCAAGTAAGACAAATGGAAAGGAGCGGGTCTAAAATAAGCCAGTTGCCAAACATCATGGCAATGCTCACCACCAGCACAATCACCCAGCCTGCAACGTCCTCGATAAAATGCAGCGTGATCATGCTCTCGTTCATCGTCTTGCCACGGCTCAGGCGAAAAGCAGCAAAGCCATTGGCCGCAATACCGACGAGGGCAAGAGCAAACATGCCGTGGACATGCACGTCCTCCGGATGAAAAAGCCTGGGGATAGCGCGCATCAAGATGAATAGAGAGCCAAACAAAATCACCATGCCGTTGATGAGCGCAGCAAGTAGCGAGAAGCGTTTATAGCCGAAGGAGAATGTATGGTCGCGTTTTTTCTGAGCGACTCTTTCCATGTACCATGACACCGCAAGCGAAATGGTATCGCCAAGGTCATGCAGCGCATCAGAGATGACCGCAACGCTATTGGTGAGAAAACCACCAACGATTTCGATGAGCGTGAAGATGAGGTTAATGAAAAACGCCAAGGTCAGATTTTTCATCGCAGGATGATCATGCGAATGGTCGTGGTCATGATCGTGGTGGTGCCGGTGTTCAGCCATGCGGCGGATGTTCAACTTTTTGCTTGAGATTGGCAAGTCCCTTGTCGTAGTTCGCTCCGACCAGGGAATCGATCATAAGCCCAAAATATCGCGAGACTGGACTGTTGCCCAATTTCCCGTTGCTACTCCAAGTCACTCTGGTGCCATTGCCCTCGGGCTGATAGCGAATGCTGCCGTCACCCATATTGCCGGCACTATCTAATTGCATTTCAAAGGTGATGCCTTTGGTCGGGTCGCTTTCCGTGATCATCATCATGCCTGTTCCCATTTTTTCTCCATGCCAGCGCATAATGGCGCCCTTGCCAGCCTCTGGGCCCTCGTAGGTTTGGACCACACTGGGATCCCCTTTTGTTGCCCATGGCGTCCACTCTTCCCACTTCTTGAGATTTTCGACTTCGGGATGTATGGCAGTGCTGGGAGCGTTGATGACAATGCTCCGCTCGACGCTCCAGCGTGAAGGCAGCAGATATGCGACGCCAATCAAAATCACCAGAAGGATACCCATTATGACAAGTACTTTTAGCAGCATATTCATGTTGTTCTCCTTGTGTAATTCTTAGCCCAATTGTATTGTGAAATAAACGTTTCGAGCGGATTTTTATGAAAATAACAAACGAGCATACAGTTGCCCATAGTGCGGTCGAGATGACCCAGGTTGTTCTGCCCGCCTTTACCAATGCCGTTGGCACAGTGTTTGGTGGCCAGGTGATGGGCTGGATTGATATCTGTGCAGCAGTGTCGGCGCAGCGGCATTGTCGCAGCTCGGTGGTGACGGCGTCGATTGATTCGGTCCACTTTATTCTGCCCATCAAACAAGGCTATGTGGTGGTTTTGAAGAGTCAGGTGAATGCTGCGTTTCATAGCAGTATGGAAGTGGGGATTATGGTTATCGCCGAGAATCCGCTTACTGGCGAGCGCAAGCAGGCTGTGCGCGCCTATTGTACTTTTGTGGCGCTAGATGAGTCTGGAAAGCCTAAGCCTGTGCCACCACTTGTTTTGCTTTCCGAAGAAGATCAGCGCCGTAGCAAAGCTGCGGGTGCTCGTCGAGAGGTGAGATTGCAGCATCGCAAAGAGGAAATTCAGCACGTAGTCCCCGTCAAAACATAATTGCGCGTTAATGCGATTCGGTGTTCTGAATCTCTAGCCGCGCATACGCAGCATAGTGATCACTCGGTTCAATGCGCACCTTTGGCCCAAAAAGAATCTTATCGGTAAACGCGAGGCCACTCGCTGTCACGCGTATGCGCCGCATGGGATCACGCGCAAAGAGATGATCCTGCCGAGCGGGATACTCGATACCGGCGTATTGTTGGAAGTTCATGCTGTTACAATCTGTGGCTGTGAAAATGATGGAAGGCGTGTTATTGCACCAATCTGGCTCTGCCCCCGGATGCGTGGTTGCGAGTGCCGGATTGTTCACCACCCGGTTACCAAGAGTCACATCCGCATCTGCATGCTCGCTGGGTAAGCCCATGATGACAAGATCCGTGAGGTCTGCGTAGTGCAAAAGCACCGGGTAAGAAACTGCGTTCTTCCACCAATCTCCCTCTGCTTTGCCGTTCGGGGTCAACCAAGTGTCATCTCGATAATATGGACCGGCGTTCATGTCGCCCCCGACAATCACGATGTCGTTATCACTTGCCACATCGCGGATGTTGTTTCCCAGCTCGCGCGCCTGATTCATACGCTCTTGCCAATGACCGCGAAAAGACTGGAGGTGGGTATCGTAGAGATGCACCACACCGATGTCTTTGTGACGCAGCGATACGCGCAAGAAACCACGCTTCACCCAGAACCCTGGCAAATATTCGATCAGAAATTGACTGCTATAGTTGGTGGCGGTGACCCTCGCATTTGTGACATCGGGAAAAGTCGTTTTTTTGACGAGTACCAAGAGACCATCATCGTACTTGCCGCGCGGCCCCAAAAAAGAATGATAGCCGAATCGTTCCGCAGCTGCTTGAAAGCGGGCCACATCTGCACTCCAGACCTCCTGTAGCAAAAGCACATCGTAGCCGCGCCTTAGGAGGAGCGCCGGAAGATGCGGTCGGCGTTCTTCTACATAGGGAGATTGAATCAGTGTAATAAGGCCAAACGCTTTTGCTTCGAGCAGGGCGACGTTAAACGATAGAACAGACAGCGATGTTGAGGGGCCTTGAAGTTGGCCCTGGTTACGCCTATGCATGTTGAGAAGAAGCGGAGTAGGATCGGGCGCTGCGTGGAAATTGAGATTGCCGACGTCAAATAGTGCTGCCACGGTCGTGTTCTCACTTGCAACAAGCGCTGAAGCAAGATGAGACAAATTTGGCGACGATGCGACCAGCTGCTCATCTTTTTCGCCCGCGTAGAGGCCGAGCGCGAGAGTCATTGCGTGCAGCAAAATCGCCAAGTAGAAACATTTCATACGAATTCCAACCTACGTTGAGCTAAGAAAAAGATGGTGGTAGATATATGGAGATGAGGCACAGATTGGAGCTTTGGCGATGCAGCTAATTCTTGCTTCTAATGTCTTGGAGCACAAGCATTTTCCCGATTTCATGCGCGACATGCGGGCGCGTCACCGAGGTGCATGGTGCGTGATCTCGGGCGACTTGCTGAATGTGTTCCCGGAGCCGGGAGAAGACCTTTGTGGGTCCATTTTTCACGAATTATATGGCGATGTAATCGTTTCCGGGCTGGATGCGTTGGTGCGTGACCGCTTCAAGTCGGTAAAGGACTCGATTTTGCTCCCATTCTTGCGCAATATGTTCCTACCGACAGGCAGCCATTATCAACAAGCAAAGGAGATTGCGCAGCGACGTTATCGCCGACTATTTGATCGCATTGAAAATGCTCGGGTGCTTTTTATACCCGGCAACATGGATTTTCCGCGTGAGAGCGAGAAATGCATTATTGGGCGCCCGAATTTAGTGCAGCTGGATCAAGAAATATTAGAGATTTCATCCTATAAAATCGGCGGTGTTGGGGGTATTCCAAACACATGCCATCCTTTTCGTGGGTTGGTAGAGATTTCGCCGTATGAGATGCATGAAGAAGAATATAGAAGGCGGCTCTTTGCGCTTACCGGAGTAGATGTATTGTTAACCCATTTGAGCCCTGAAGAATCTCCTGCACTGGCGGAGTTCTTGCGCGACACACCGGTAAAACTGTTGATTTGCCGGGCTCCTTTCAACTTTGCCCGCTCTTCAGACTTTCGTGGGGCGTTGCAGGTGCATGAAGTTTCAGGAAAAAGCGTGGTGCATGTGCGCCCATTTGACTATCCAGTGAATAATTACTATGTACTTAATCTTGCACCTGACAGTTTAAGTTCTGCCCAAGTCACAATGCATCGATGGGAGGCAACTGTTGCAGGGCAGCAAGAAATGTCTTTGTAGGAAATAATGAATGATCAGAAATATTATTTTTCTTTTGTTCGGTGCATTATTTGCGTCGTTTACTTTTGCGGCTCCAGAAGACATCGACGTCATTTTGCGCGAGCCTAATTTGCTTTTTCGTGGAAGCCAGGTTGGCAAAGTAGACTTTTTGACCGCCGGTGCGCTTCGTGCTGGGTTCGGTGGCTACCTGATGGGCCATAGCTATCAGACGTGGCAATTTAAGAGCGCAGCAGATTTAGTTCCGATCGCCTTCGGAGAGGTTGCGCTGTGGCGTATGGGTGTTGGCCTTCAAGGGTTGGCGGACACGGGAAACGATATTGGCTTTCGCTTGGTACAGAATCACTATGAATTTTATACAGCGTTTGAAGCTTTATTTGGGCCAGGCGTCGGTTACCTCGGTTATCGCCACCGTTGCCGGCATGGTGTGGATGCAAACAATATCAGCCGGGTGGTGATGCGCAGTGGGCCAGAGATTGGTTACAAGTGGGCTTTTTCGGGCGGGCCATTGAACTTCACATGGAATTCTTGGGCCAATTATTTCATCACGGGACAGAACCAGCGAAAAGACGCGCCTTGGATTTATGAGGGCATCTTTCAGCAGCGCATGCTTTTTGGTTCCGTGCTGCAAGCTGAGTGGTGGCTTCGTCCCTACATCGGTTTATTTGCAACTCTTGGTCTTGGCGTGTTGGTGGCAACGATCGGAGCCGATACCTATCATCTCACTGCGCCATACAACCAGACGCAAGCAAAACTCTCTCCGGCAGGTGCACTAGGTGTGAAAATGCGCGGAAGAGCAGGGGATTTTGTCGTTTTTATGAATGTGCAGCGTAATATTGATAGCGGTTTCTCGTCGCAGGTGGCAGAAGTAAATGCGCTGGCTTTAACGGCGGAGTTTTTGTTTTGAGGTGGATGCTTTTATTGCTGGGCCTAGCGTCGCCGGGACATGCGGAAGTCGCGCATCTTCCTGTGTTGATCGTACCGGGAATCGTATACAAAGAACGCGAGTTTCGGCCCATGCTAAAGGCGTTGCGCGAGAGCGGCCGAAAGCAAGTAGAAGTCGTTACTTTTGATGAGCATTTTGGAGAAGGCGGTATTGCATCGATTTCCAAACAAGTCGCGGAAGCAGCGAAGCGCCTCAAGGCAGACACCAACAGCACGCAGATAGATGTGATTGGCTTCAGTATGGGAGCGCTCGCGGCCAGATATATGATTCAGCGTCTTGGCGGAAAAGATGACGTGCGCAGGTTCATCTCAATTTCCGGCCCGCACCATGGCACCGTCATGGCATATTTTGGCCCGTTCTTCACGGGTGTTCGCGAAATGCAACCGAATAGTACGTTTTTGCAAGATTTGCTCAAAGACCAGAACCCTTTTGGTAAAGTGCGTGTTTATGCGTTTTACACGCCCTACGACGCGATGGTTTCTCCGAGCCAATCTGCGATTCTCGAGCATGCGCAGGTGGTGAAGAGTTTTCAAGTGACGTTTCATCACCAGATGCTGAAGGATGACGAGGTGCTGTCGGAAGTGGTCGGTGCACTTTCTTCGAGATCGGAATAGAAGACTAGTGCGATGCCTTCACGCTCTGTGAGGGCAGTCAAGATGAATTACACAAAGCTTGTCGTATGTGTTCTTGCAGTGTTGGTATTTTCCGGGGCTGGTGTAGATCCCGTTAAGCCGCGTTTGCAGCCGCCTTGGTGGGTATTTCAAGGGCGCATGAAAGCTACGATCGGTGCAGACGAGAAGTGTGTGGCTGTAGACCCGCTTACCAAGGTAAAAGGCGGTGTCTATGATCTGAAAATTCGCGTTCTATGTGACGACGCTGAAAAAGCACAGGGGCTTTCTACACTGCTCTCGAGAGCACATCGCTTTGCGCGGGTGAGCGTGAATGTGCGCGTGTATAATTTCGCGGGCCAAGAGATGAAGCCTCAGGTGTTCCCGAGCGACGCAATTGAGGCGATGCAACTCATTATATCGTCATTGACGGGAAATCAGTATTTCTTGCGAATTGAGGACGGCAATGTCTTTTACGATTTCTTTGTCGAGTTTAAGCGGGGCGTTGTGCAATTTGAGGCGGATAACGTTGCGGATGCTTATAACAACTTGAATGAGGTCGCTGCGATGGCGTTTTATGAGGTTTTAGGGCTTGGGAGCATCCGGCAGATGCTGATTGGGACGACTACGGCTAAGTCCTGACTTTTTGCCTTGAAAAGTCAGGGCAATCCCTTGAGCTCTGGCTTAAATCCGTGTAGCTAACCCCATGCTTTCCTGTACCCCCATCACCCTAAGCGAAGACCTTCTCGCGCGTGCGCACGCATTTTCCGTGCCGCGCGCGGTGCATCCATCGCGGATCGTCGTGGCGATGTCGGGAGGTGTAGATTCAAGCGTTGCAGCCTGGCTGCTAAAAGAAGCCGGTCACGAAGTCATCGGTGTTTCTCTGCGTCTCGCGCCAGACGATAAGAATGCACTGCAGGCTCGTCAGGGCCGTTGCTGCTCCGCCGATGACATGACTGATGCGCGCCAGGTGTGTGAGCGATTGGGCGTGCCATTCTATGCCATTGATTCGCGGGAGCGCTTTAAAGAAACCGTGTTCGATCCATTTATCGCCGCTTATCGGGCAGGGCAGACACCCATTCCTTGTCTTGCATGTAATCACGAAGTGAAACTCGGAGATTTGTACAAAACCGCGAAATCGCTCGGGGCGCGGGTTGCCACCGGCCACTACGCACAAGTTGTAGACTACAAAGGTATCAAAGCGCTTGCTCGACCTATCGACGCCAGCCGTGACCAGACTTACTATTTATATGGCACCAGTCCTGAAGTGATTGAGCAGCTCGATTTGCCCCTTGGCGGTATGGAGAAGCCATTCATTCGTGCGCTCGCGCAACGTATGGGTTTGCGCGTGGCGCATAAGCCCGATAGCCATGAGATTTGCTTTGTGCCCGATGGTAATCATGCGAAGGTCGTCGAGAATGCTTCTGGGCCGTTGCCGGGTGGGGAGCTCGTTCACATCAGCGGTAAGAAAATTGCATCGCATGCTGGAGTGCACAATTTTACAGTGGGTCAGCGTCGGGGTGTTGGCGTGGGTACTGGCGAGCGTGTCTATGTGGTCGACATCGATGCAGAGTCGCAGGAAGTCACGCTTGGGCCTAAGGAGGCGCTGGCCTGCACGTTGGTGAAGGCAGGTCCAGTAAGATTGGCAGTGTCGATGGAGCTATGGCCGGAGATTGTGCAGGTGCAAATTCGTGCTCGGAGTTCGGCTGAGCCGGCCAAGTGGCAATTGCATGACGATGGCAATATTGTGTTTGATTTTATGGAGCCGGCTTACGCCGTTGCGCCGGGGCAGGCTGCGGTTGCATACGATGGCGATGTGATGCTTGGTGGTGGAATTATTAATGGTCGACTCAATGGAGAGCGGCCGAGATTGGTGAATAGATGAAACGAATTGCGATTTTGATGTGTGCGACGGTTTTTTTTCTTTCCAGTGTTCCAGCAGTTGCTAACACATTTGGGAGCTTATTCTCTCATCGTTGGGCGATGGGTCTGGCAGCAGTTGTAGGCATTGTGACAGTATCGGAGGAAGGAAGGGCTTTGATGTTTGCGGCTATTCCGCTTGTTTCAGGTGTGGCGCTTCAGAGCTACGCGCAAGCGAAGTTGTTTGCTGATCCGAGTAAGCCGACTACGATACCCGAGAAATCCATGAATAATGCCCTGACGGCCGTGAATACTGCGATGGGTTATCAATTTGTCAATTTTATCCAGTCCAAATTACAACAGCTGAGCTATTTGATGTTTCGCGAAGATTATAGCAGGCCGACCATGGAAGAGAATCAGCTGGAGCGTCAAAACCGCATCACGCAGGCGGATTATAACATCAATGAACAGATGGCTCGCAATGTGATGAATGCGTGGTCGGGTCGTATCGTAACGATTTTTAGTGGCGCACAAAATGTCGCCAAAGCGGGTGATTGGAAATCTGCGGCGAGCCGATTTGCCAATGCAGCAAAGCAACAGCGTCTCTATTTTAGAGATGTGGCTTTTAATCATCCTGAGGTGATTGACGCTATCCACGTCTATTTCAGCAATGACCTCGCGCCCAAATACCCCACAGAGCTAACAACGCTTCCACATGCTATTCTGGCTGAGTTGAATCGCGATCCAGAAATAGGTCATCGAGGGGTCCGAGAGTACTACAACAACCTCGTCGCTGCCTGGTTCCCAACAAAATCTTAAAAAACAACTTGCATTGCATTTTGCTTCTGAGCCATGATGCTTTCCATTCGTGACGTCGATGGAGAACACAATGGTTGTCGCACATAGTCTAGGCTTTCCGCGCATAGGCGCAAACCGCGAACTCAAGAAAGCTGTAGAGAGTTACTGGCAAAAAGCGATCAGCAAAGATGACCTTGTGCAAGAGGGAAAGAGGCTGCGGCGCTTGCATTGGGAACTGCAAGCCAAAGCGGGAATGGATCTTTTGCCCGTCAATGACTTCTCGTTCTATGACCACGTGCTTGATATGTCAGCCTTACTTGGCGTCGTGCCCTCCCGCTTTGGGGCAGTTAACGGGCAAGTTGATCTTGATACCTACTTCCGTATGGGGCGCGGACGCGCACCGACCGGCGCTGATACCACCGCGTGCGAGATGACCAAGTGGTTTGATACGAACTATCATTACATGGTGCCGGAGTTTGCGGAGAACCAAGCGTTCGCCTTGAAGTCAAATAAGCTTTTCGATGAAGTGGACGAAGCTGTGGCGCTTGGTTATCAGGCTAAGCCAGTTGTGCTTGGCCCCCTCAGCTATCTTTACTTGGGCAAAGCGATTGGCGACTTCGACAAATTGAAGCTGCTGCCTGGTTTGGTTCGGGCCTATGGAGAAATTTTGCAGCGCCTTGCGCAAAAAGGCATCGCATGGGTGCAAATCGATGAGCCGATTTTGGTGATGGACTTGCCTCAAAGTTATAAAGACGGCTTTGCCAGCGCGTATGCCACGCTTGCAGGTCCAGCATCACCCAAATTATTGCTTACGACCTATTTTGGCGGCGTAGGCGACAATCTTGAGCTAGTTTGCAAGCTACCTGTGCAGGGATTACACGTGGACGGCGTGCGCGGGAAGAATGAGCTCGTGCAGGTTGCAGAACATTTGCCGAGAGACAAAGTGCTGTCTGTGGGCATGGTGGATGGCCGCAATATCTGGCGCTGTGAACTGGAACCGGCGTTCTCGGCGCTAGCACCGCTGCATGCTCGCTTTGGCGATAATCTTTGGGTGAGTAGCTCTTGTTCTCTGCTGCATAGTCCGGTGGACCTAGCCAATGAAAAGAACATGGATCGAGAGATAAAGCCATGGTTGTCATTTGCAGCACAAAAAGTTCTGGAAATCGCCACGCTTAAAAAAGGGCTTTCACTGGGCGCTGGAGCGATCGCGCACGAACTGGAAGAATCTATGCGGCTCATGGAAGCAAAAGCAAGTTCTCCGCGCATTCATAACGCTGAGGTGAAGAAGCGGTTGAGCCAGGTCACGGACAATAGTGCCCGCCGCGCCAATGCGTTTGCGGAGCGCCGAGGGAGGCAGCACGAGAAATTACGCCTGCCCATGTTTCCAACGACTACCATCGGTTCATTCCCTCAAACCAAGGAGATTCGTCAGCTTCGGGCGGATCTCAAATCAAACAAGATTACGCAGGATACTTACGAGCAGCAGATCCGTGGTCAAATTGCCCTGGCGGTGAAAAAGCAAGAAGAGCTCGGCCTAGACGTGCTGGTTCATGGTGAAGCAGAACGCAACGATATGGTGGAGTACTTTGGCGAGCAGCTGAATGGCTTTATGTTCACGCAAAATGGCTGGGTGCAGAGCTATGGTTCGCGCTGCGTTAAGCCGCCGGTGATTTATGGTGATGTGAGCAGGCCTCAAGCGATGACCACGGAATGGAGCGCCTACGCACAATCGCTCACGCAACGGCCGATGAAGGGCATGCTCACAGGGCCGGTAACGATTTTGTGCTGGTCATTTGTGCGTGATGATCAGCCGCGCATGGAAACGGCGCGGCAGATTGCTTTGGCCTTGCGTGATGAAGTTGTTGACCTCGAAAAAGCAGGCATCTCGGTGATTCAAATTGACGAGCCAGCTTTTCGCGAGGGTTTGCCGCTTCGTCGTGCAGCATGGGATGACTACTTGAAAGATGCCACGCATAGTTTTCGCCTGGCGTCTTGTGGCGTGCGTGACGAGACACAGATCCACACGCATATGTGCTACGCTGAGTTCAACGACATCATTGGTTCTATCGCAGATCTTGATGCTGACGTTATCACCATGGAGACATCGCGGTCGAACATGGAGTTGCTAAAGGCCTTTGAGACATTTGCTTATCCAAATGAGATTGGGCCAGGCGTATACGACATTCACTCACCGCGCATTCCCTCATCGGATGAAATGGTTCTCTTGATGCAAAAAGCGGCGGAACGAATTGCCCCGGACTACTTGTGGGTCAATCCTGATTGCGGCTTAAAAACGAGAGGCTGGCCAGAGGTAGAGCGCGCGCTGAATAATATGGTGACCGCAGCAAAAACATTGCGGCAGAAATATGCGTAATCCAAAAAAAAATACGCTTAGGCAAAAGATAGCAGCGGCAGACTGCCCGGTCATGATGTACGAGCTCATCCCACCGGGGAAAGAGCTCGACAATGGGAGTGGGCTAGCCTATGCGCGTTGCGCGATGGACTTGGTGAACAGCGCGCGCATTTCCATCGATGCCATCAACATCCCCGATATCCGGGATGAGATGCAGAATGGGCAAAAGCGTGTGGCTGGTTACGAAGTCAAAACTGATCCGCGCGAGTTTGTCAGTTTGCTGCGCCAGGCATCCTCAGCGCCGCTTGATTTCGTGATTAACCGCGCAACGGTTTATGACGATGTCGCGAGCCAGCAACGGTGGTTTTCTGACACGCATAAACATTATGGCGTTTCCAATGTCGTGCTGGTGGGCGGCGAAAGCAGTCTGATTCAATACCCAGGGCCGAGTGTGAGGGAGACGGCAGAGCTGTTGCACGCGCAGTTTCCGCAGTCCTTTTTCTGCGGGGGGATCACGATTCCGACACGTCGGAAGCCCGATTCTGCGAGCGATGAGCCCGTGCGTCTTATCAGTAAAGCAGAGCAAGGCATGGAGTTTTTTACCAGCCAAGTTCTCTATGAAGCGAAGAGCATTTGCTTGTTGCTAAAAGACTATCAGGTGCTCTGCGAGCAAAAAGACAAACAGCCGAAGCGCATCTTTTTGAGTTTTGCCCCGGTGTCAACGCGGAAAGACTTGGAGTTTCTCAAATGGCTTGGTGTCAGCGTTCCACAATCTATAGAGCAAGAGCTTTTCGAAGCCAACATTGGTACGGGTTGGCGATCGGTGAAGATTACCAAGGCCATTTTGCAAGAGGTGTTGAGTTTTGTGTATTCTAATCGCATTCAAGTGCCATTGGGACTAAACATCGAGCACATTACCCGCCACAATTTTGAGCTATCGAAAGAGCTAATCGAAGCGTTGGGCGGGATTTATGCGCAGACCTATTCGCCAACTAGCGCCCTAGCACGTCAAGCAGATGATAGTGAAATGCCGTTGCATCTTCGCTGATACCTTGTTGTTCAAAGTAGTCGCCCATGATGTTTTGGGCTTCTTTGTTACCATTTAGAGCAAGATCAGCAAGCCGACTGCGTCGTGTTGACTCATCCAGGCTATCCTGGCCAAGCAATCCGAGCGAAATTGCTTTGGCAACGAGCTCCTGTGCGCGCACGTGCCCGCCTTGCGCCAGCGTGCTGAGCTTTTGGAAGCGTTCAGTGGGAGGCGATCTTCCTTGACCGAGCTCGCCGGTATACAGCGCATCTGCAGCAAAAAATCCTGCTTTTTGGTTGCCTTGCTTGGCAAACGTAAAGAGTGTTTCAAAGCGTTGAGATGGCGATCTGAGTTCTGTTAGAAAATCACCTACAAAAATGGCTTGTGCTAATAGTTGTGTTGCCATTTTATTGTTCAGCGCAGCTAACGCGAGGAATTGGCTTCGTCGCTGCGCAATAGGGACACCATCATAGTCTAAAGATCCATTAAAGAGGGCCATAACCAAGTAACCATCGGCAGCTTCGCTTCCCGCCGCGACAAAGGAGGAAAGCAACCGATGTCGCTCAGTAGTTGTACGCGGATTGGTGCCTAGCTCACCGCTGTAAACAGCCTTTGCCATCAAATCGCGCGCTTTTGCTGAGCCCTCACGCTCCATCTGCGAGAGTTTTTGGTAGCGCTGTTCGCCGCTGAGTGAGCGGTAGCCTAAATCGCCGTCGTACAGGCATTGCGCGAGAATATTTGACGCATGTTGATTGCCAGCACGCGCAAGAGACTCGAGTTTACGCGTGCGCTCTGGCGCGGGAAGAGGCTCAGGCAACCCCTGATAAATGGCCTCAGCAACGTGCTTTTGCGCACGCCGATTGCCTCTTTTGGCCATGGCGTCCAATTTGACGAATCGTTGTTCGAAGTCTTCAGAGCGAAGTTCTAGTGAGCCGTAGAACAGAGCATCAGCGAGCAAATCCTGTGCTTCGACGTTATTTGCGTCGGCGAGCTGCTGGAGTTCTTGCACGGTCAAATTGGGATCGCCAAGGTGCAGCAGTTTTCGTGTGCCGTTTTGCGTTGCGCGCATGACGAGTGTGTGGAGCTGCTCGCTTTGTTCGGTGCAAAATTGGAGTGGTATGGCGACTTGGTTTTTGGCGATCTGGACAATTTGCGACAGGTCGTTGGCGTGGGCATACAATTGGAAGAGAAGTAGGGCTGCAAATGGGAGGATGCTTTTCATGGTGGCTCTCGTTGCGGTGGTGTTTCAGCAACGCATAGTGCACCACGACTATTTCCATGGGGAGGCTAAGCTAAACCGCAGTCTGTTATTCTGGGGTTAATGCAGGTCGAGCACATTTTTCAGCTTGTCGTCAACATCTCTCATCAAAGCAATAGGTAATTGTGTCAGATGGCTCTGTAATGATCTTTTTTCGATGGAAAAAATCGCGCCGCATTGGATAATGGTTTCTTTTTTAAACTTAACGACAACATCTTCACTCTGATTCACTGGCTTCTTCGTGCCATCATCTCGATAAAGCCCAGTTAACTTTACAACAACGATGTCCAGAAGGTGTGGTGCTAAGTTGCGATGATTGTTGCTGACGATTAGAATTGGCCTTGGTTTTTGCGCCGGATCTTTTGGCCAAACGGCATACCAAATTTCTCCGCGGCGCATCTTAAAAAAGATCCTGATCTGAGTCATCGGTCTCGAAAAGCCGCTCAGACATCATCAGTGTTGTAGAGAGAGCACTTGCATTCTTTTTTCGCGCTGGGGCTTTTTCGATCTCACGATCATAACGTTCATACTCGGCCCGCATCGCGTCTTCCTTTTCCTGCGAAAGCCCTCTTAGAATGAGCTGATTGACCCGCTCGCTAAGCTTCTTTGGCGGCGCATTCTGCAGCGCTTTGGCAACTTCCGGCTCTGGATAAAATGTATGTCGCACGAGCTTCATAGAACTTCCTTGGCTACATATAGGATACTATATAATAGATGATAATGTCAACAATCTGCTATTTCTTCCACAACTCCCGCGCCTGCGCAAGCAGCGCTTCCCCATCATCCACCCGCAAAATCTGATCTTTCACCAGGTGAATCGACGGATGCAGCAACTTGCTCGCAAGCGCATGCGCCATTTTAGCAATATGCTGCTTGTGTTCAGAACTCACACCCTCACCCAGCGCCGTAAAAACCTTCTCGAGCTCCTCTTTCGCAACATCCTCACCATGCTGCTTCATCGTCGCAAGCAACGGTCCAAGCTGCTTGAGCCGAAATTGCTTAGCCAGCTGATGCAATTCTTCCTCAATAATCTGCTCCGCCGCGCCCATTTCCATCTGTCGCTGTGCGATATTCCCAAGCACAACAGAACCGAGATCATCGATATCATACAAATACACGCCATCGATTTTCGCCACAGCCGGATCCACATTGCGTGGCACTGCGATATCCACGATAAACATCGGCCGATAACGCCGCCGTTTCATGCTGCGACGCACTTCTGATGGTCCCACGAGAAAATGAGGAGAAGCAGTGGATGCAACAATCACATCGGCTGTATTCAGCAGCTCTTCTAAGCGCGCGAGGCTCTCTGCCGTTGCGCCAGATCGAGTAGCCAGCTCCTCCGCATGCGCGAGCGAGCGATTGGCGATGACAAGCTTGGCACCGCGACGCTGAAAGTGCTGTGCAGCAAGTTCGCTCATCTCACCCGCGCCAATGAGCAAACAATTGAGCCCTTTCAAATTGCCAAAGACTTTTTGCGCAAGTTCAACCGCTGCAAAGCTGACAGTAACCGCGTTGTTGCCAATTTTAGTTTCACTGCGCACGCGCTTGGCCGCCAAGAACGCATGTTGAAACACGCGATTGAGCAAGGGGCCCGCCGTGCCAGCTTCCTGCGCTGCTTGATAAGCATCTTTTATTTGCCCCAATATTTGAGGTTCACCAACCACCAATGAGTCGAGTGCACTGGCAACACGAAATAACTGCTTCAAAGCGCTCGAGCCGGTGTGACAATAGAGATGCGGAGAAAGCAGCGTTCCAGGAAGACCATGGAACTCATGTAAGAATTGCGTCAGCGCTTGACCCGTATGATCTGAACTGCCTCGCGCATACACCTCGGTGCGATTGCATGTGCTCAAAATCGCAGCTTCGCGCATTTGATGCTGGCCAACCAAAGCGTGCAGGGCATGTGTCAGCTTGTTCTCGGCAAAGGTTACGCGTTCGCGAACTTCAACCGGAGCGGTTTGGTGATTTAAGCCAACGCAAGTGAGTTCGCCCACACTACTCATAGCTACTTCACTAATTCCATATACGTCACATTGTGTTTGGTAATGTTGAAATAGTTGAGACTAAACAATCCCCCAAAAATGCATGTCACCGCAAACACGGTCACGAATGCAGCCCGGCGTCCGCGAAAGCCAGTGAAAAAGCGCGCGCTGAGCATCGCGCCAAGAATGAGCCATGTGCAGAACGACCAGATTTGGCGGGGATCTTCATACCAGTGCGTGCCCCAATATTGCCGAGCGAGGAACGCGCCTGCGCACATTCCGATGGTCATGAATAAGAAGCCAACACTGAGAAGCTTTAAGCTCACATCATCAAGCACGTGAATGGATGGGAACTTGTGAAAGGCACCATGCAGCTGTTTGTTTTTCAAAAAATGATCTTGCAGCAGATACATGATCGCTGCGAGCCCAGCGACTGCGAGCAGCGCGTCGGCAACGATGGCTGCCGAGACATGGAGTGGGAACCAGTAGCTTTTCAATGCTATGTGAACGCTGCTATCCCGGACGCCAACAAATAGCGCAGTCGTAAAGCTCAAAAACACGAGTGGGGCAGCAAAAACACCCAGCGCCGACATAGGATAGCGTAGCGTGACGATGACCACGATCAGACCAATGCCAAAAGCCAGCCAGCCTGTGGTATCGAGCGATCCCGTGCGCAATGCATGAGCGGCATGCGCCAAAAGGCCAGCCAGCAATAGTCCCATGCCAATTCGCGCGGTATGCTTGTATTCACGCATCATATGTGCCGCGAAAACGACAGTCGCGAGGCCATAAAGCACGAGCGCTGTAAGGATCAGAAAATAACTAAGCTGCATGCGCGAATGCCTTGTCTGCTTGTGCAATTGTTTTAGCGATGTCGTGATCACTATGCGCTAGGCTGACGAAGCCAGCCTCGAACGCGCTCGGAGCCAAATAAAATCCGGCATTCAACATATTATGGAAGAACTTAGCATAAGCTTTTGTATCAACATATTTTTTTGCAGTCGCGAAGTCTGTTACGGGTTGGTTTTCATTGAGAATATAAAAGCCAAACATTGAGCCAAGTGATGTTGCCTGCAGCGGAACTTTATGCAGGCGCGCCACTTCGTGCAGGCCATGGACGAGCTGAGTCGTGCGCGTCTCGATGGTTTCAAACACGCCAGGCTCTAGTAATACTTCAAGTGTCGCCAGTCCTGCAGCCATCGCCAACGGATTTCCCGATAGCGTTCCGGCTTGGTACATGGGTCCAAGTGGCGCTACCTTCTCCATGATATGTCTCTTGCCGGCGTAGGCAGCGGCGGGCAAGCCACCACCAATCACTTTGCCAAGCACTGTGATGTCGGGATTGAGATTCCAGCGCGTCTGCGCGCCACCTCTACCAACGCGGAAGCCCGTCATGACTTCATCGAGAACAAAGAGTGCGCCGTGTGTTTGGCATAGCGACTGTAGAGCGTGCAGGAAGCCATCTTTGGGTGGCACAAAACCCATGTTTCCCGCCACTGGCTCGGTAATGATGCATGCAATTTGACCCGGGTGAGTCTCGAATACCTGTCGGACAGCATCGACATCGTTGAAGGGCAGCACGATTGTATCAGCAATAACCGCATCGGAGACACCAGCAGAATCGGGTAGCGCCAGTGTTGCCACGCCGCTGCCTGCCTGCGCAAGCAACATGTCAGCGTGGCCATGGTAGTGGCCAGCGAACTTGATCACCTTTTGTCGCTTGGTATAAGCGCGTGCAAGTCGGATCGCGCTCATGGCAGCTTCGGTCCCGCTCGAGACAAATCGCAACATGTCCATCGCTGGAAATTGCTGCAAGACCAACTCTGCGAGTTTTGCTTCACGCTCGGTTGGTGCGCCGAAACCAAAGCCCTCACGTGCGGCGCTACAAACAGCTTCCACCACCTTGGGGTGCGCGTGGCCCAGCGCGAGCGGGCCCCATGATAGTACATAGTCGACGTATCGATTGCCATCCACATCGGTAAGATAAGCGCCATCGCCCCTGGCCATGAAGCGTGGAGTGCCTCCTACGCCGCGAAATGCACGGACGGGGCTGTTAACTCCTCCTGGAATTAGTTTGCAGGATTTTTCAAATAGTTGCTCAGATTTTCTAAAGTGATGCATTGATCTTCTCCGCGATGCGTTGTCCTTCATAAATACAATCTGGGATGCCCCCACCTCGATAGGAACTACCTGCTAAAAAGAGTCCGTCGGGCAGTGCACGCATCAGCGCTTCGCTTTTTGCCACATGCCCTACGTCATATTGTGGATTGCCATTTTGGTAACGGTATACCTGGCTTAGTGATGGCCTTGCTGCAATGCCCAAGAGTGATTCTAATTCTTGCAAGGCGATTTGTGCGATTGCTTCATCGTTTTGATGCATGATTTTTGGGTTTCGTGAGCCGCCAAAGAAAACGCGCAAGAGTGTTTGTCCCTCGGGCGCGCGCCCGGGGAACTTCGATGACACATAGGTGATGGCGTTGATGGCTCTACGCTCTACCCGCGGGATCACGAGGCCTGTTCCCGTGAGAACACGCCTGATATCGTGGTTCGCAAAGGAGAGGTAGATACAGCCGCTGCTGGTTGTGCGTAATTCCTGCAGTTTTGTTCGAAGCGCGGGGTAGTTGGCAGGCAGCATGGTGGCGGCGCTGGCGGCCGGCACTGTAAGCAGCAAGCGGCTGCATTCAACACGTTCGCCAGACTTCAGCAGGACTTGAAATTTGTTTGGCGCGAGGAGGGAAATCATCTCGACGCCGCACGAGGAGGTTTGTCGCCCCTGTAGCGTTTTGACTAACGTCTTAACGAGCGTTCCCATGCCATTTCTGTACGACAAAAACGAAGGGTCCTGACCACCACGCCTCATTCTTAGCAACAGACTTTTATGCTGTCTCTCGATATCAAGAAATCGTGGAAAAGTTGCCTGCATGCTTTGCTGTTCGGGATCTGCGCTGAAGATGCCTGACATCAGTGGCTCGGCTAGGTAATCAAACGCCTCTTGGCCTAGTCTGCGTCGAGCAAATTGCGCCACGGATTCATCGGAAATGTCTTTCCTGTGCGGTACAAAGGGCTCAAGGCCCATGCGGAGCTTTCCCAATGGCGAAATGACCGGCGATAGCAGAAATGGCAAGATCGGTTGCGGCCTTCCCCGCTTCAAGACACAAAATCCGCGTGCATCGGCGTTGATCGGGATGAGCTCTTCTTCAAGGCACAGTGCCTTGGCAAGCTGCAATGCCCAGGGTTTTTGCGTCAGAAAAGAATCGGGACCCTTTTCTAGCAAAAATTCCCCATCAGGGGTGCGCAATTGATCCGTTTGAATTTTTCCACCGAAAGCTGCAGACGCTTCCAAAATTGCATACGAGACAGACGATTGTCTCGAGATGCGCTCGAGATAATATGCAGCGGCGAGCCCAGTGATGCCGCCGCCCACAATACAAACATCGTATCTTTGTGGCATAAACCAAAGCAATCAAGGATTTTCCTATTTGGCAAAGGGGGTAGGGAGCAAACGAAATGAGAACTGTCGCCAATACTGATTTTGCCAGAAGGCTAAATACACTTTTGCAAGCTGGCCCACAGCAGAGGCCGGCAACGAGGCCTCCAGCTGAGGCGGCAGCTGCGCCGGTGGATTCACAAGATCTCACTCAGTTATCACCAGCAGAACAAAAGGAAGTCCACTCAGCTTCTGAGAAGTTTGCGCGCATCAAAACGTTGATGAGCGGGGTGATCAGCGCGCCCCATGAAAACAAGGTGGAAATTCTCGAGATCCTGCGAGCAGCGACTGGCCGTGAACTCAACCTAATTCTCTCGTTTGTGAATATGGGCGAGCTCCTTAGTCAAATGGATAATCACAATATTTTTGTCGAAGATCCACTCTATGTGGAGATGCTTAATCTCTTGTGCCGCACGCGCAAGGAGGAACTCGCCCCAGATATTTTGCAGCAAGTCATTTCTGCGCTCTTGGTAGGGTTTACGAGCAGCCAAGAACAAAATCAAATTTTGCATTTATTTCAGAACCTTTCCAAGGATAAGTTAAACGCTTTATTGATGGATCTAGACCTGCCCGCGTTTTTCAAACAAATGACTCTAAAGCTGTATGGCTCAACACAATACGTCAGTTTGCTGAGGACGATTTGCGAAACCCGCGCGCCGGATCTTTCCGGTGCCGCAAAAGCACGAATCATTGCCGGATTCTTAAAAGGACCCATGCACGGCAAAGACGAAAAGGCTATTTTGCAGCTGCTTAGGACAGCCTCAAAAAGCGAACTCAACGATATTCTAGCGAGCATTGGCCCGGCATCATTATTGGATGGGATCAGCGATCATTTGCTCGGAAGCAAAAACAAGCAAGCGCTCTTGCAGCTTCTGACATCACGTGCCGCTGATATAAGCTGGGATGCCAAAGCTGCCCTGGTTGGAGTGTTGCGCAAGAGCCCGCTGGGTGGCGAAAGTGAAGCGTGCGTGCGCCAGATCTTTTTGACCACCTCCGGTCGTGAACTGACTTTGCTCAAAGATGCCATCGATAACAATGATGCTGAGCATGATCTTCACATGCTGATCTATTCTCAATTAAACTCTGAGGAAACGCGTGAAGTGATTTTGCAGCATATCGCGACAGAGGCGCGTAATCTTCAATTGCCTGAGAGCAAAGTTTATACAGATGGCCAAGCCAATGTTTTGCAAAATAACCAGCATGACAGACGATACCCTGCGGGAGCATCCTATCCTGGGGCTACAGCATTTTATGCGGGGCTCAATGGAGTTGCGTCAGCATGTTTGTTGGGCAAGCCGCTCGCCAGACTGGCGCAGCATCGGGCTCTGTTTCCGGAGTACATGGTAATCCTTGTTGCAGATAGTCGCTATGAGAGTCTGGCTGCGATAAACGAGCAAATCGATTCAGCAGAAATTCGCTTCAAGACCATCTTTGTGCAAGATGTGACAGGACTGTCTCCAGAGGTTCGTAGCGGTCATAAAGCACGCAATATCGAGATTTTTGATACCTATATTGGTGCTGCGCTGGCTGGCAAAGATCGTGGGCTAATCAGCAGCGAGGGTGTTTTTAGAGTGGCGTCTGAGGCATTGAAGGAATTCGAGGCTGCGAATCTACCGCCTGCCCAGCACAATGCGCGGCGGGAAGAGTTTCAGCGTGACATTCAAGCTTGGAACAGCACTGCTCTGTTGTCACAGCGGCTTCAAATGCACTGATTGTCCTTTGGCAATCTGCCGCAAAAACTTGAGCACAGCATATACGCTCGTCAGGCGATGCTTGGCGAGCGTTTTTCTTTTTTTGCCCACCAAGATGGTGGTACCTCTTTTTTCCATCGCTGCGAATGCTTCTTCGTCGGTAGTATCATCGCCCATATAAAGCGGGTGCAGGTGTGGATACTTGTGTATAAGGCGTTCTACGGCGTGGGCTTTAGATGCTTGCACCGGCCTCAACTCCAGAACCATGTTCCCATCTAGCATAGAAAGATGTTTATCTTTCGATCGCTCATTTGATTGATGAATGTATTGGATGAATAAATTTTGGAGCGCCTGATAGGCTTTCTTTTGCAAGTTCTTTGCCACACCTCGATAGTGTACGGCAACGCAGCGATGTTTGTTCTCCACCAATAATCCTGGATATTCTGATTCAAGCGGTTTTATGTGTTGCATGACTTCATGCATGAGACGTGCGTCACCTTCTCCTTTTTGGAGGCCATGTAAGCCAATGATTGGGATGTTGCGTCTTTTGAAGTGCTTTTTGACGTCCTTGGCGGGGCGTCCCGTGATGATAATCACCTCATGGCCATGTTGCCGCAAAGTAATAAGGAGATTAGGCAGCTCAGGTGGGACCACGATAGCATCAGGGTAATCTGCAATCGGAACAAGTGTTCCATCAAAATCGAGCATGAAAAGAAATTTGCGCATCACCTCCGAGTATATCCTTCTGGGAAGGTGATGCGCAAACAGGAAGTCCTAACGACTAGCGATGGTCGTGGTCCCCACCATGGTCGCGCCCATGGTCCCAGCCATGGTCATTGTGTGGATAAAATGGTCCAGGTCCTACTGGATAAGGGGAAGGGCCATAGCTAGCGGCGCCCTGGCATGCAGCCCCCGGATAGACGTAGCCTTCTGTTCGAATAAAACGATAACCTGCGGCCATCGCATCGTTGTTTCCTTCAGGCGTGGCAGTCGAGAAGTTATCACGACGTGCATCGCTGTAGTACAGATTCAGTGGAACGGTGCCGGGTGCTTGATAATCAAAAATGTAGCCCTCAATTCCCAAGTTCTGATAGCCAGCTGACTGCGCATCTTGCATGCCCTGCGGCGTTGCGGTCGACATGTTGTCTGCGCGCCAGTTTCCATAATAGAGATAAAGCGGCTTCATGCCTGGCTCGTATTCTTGCTGAACACAGCCCTCGACGCGAATAAACTGATAGCCTGCGCTAGCGGCGCTTTGATTTTCCTCAGGCGTGACCATCGTGGCGTTGTCTTGCCGTCCATCGCTCCACCACAGATTGAGCGGCTGAAGTAACCCAAGTGCGAACGTATGAACTGAAAATAGAGATGCTGCCGCTAATGTAGCGACTCTTATTGGTAATCTCATGAACTCTCCTTTTTCGGACTTGCGAAGTCAGCAAGGCCGTGCAGAGTATATGCCCGTGGAAGCGCAGTTGGACGTCGGTCAATGATCGGAGCTAGAGTCGAAATTGCTTAAGCCAATGATGAACATCGCGCTTTGCAACGACTTTGTTGAGTATGCGCATACGTTGTAATTGTTCGCGCTCCGGCATATCCAATGCCGCTTTTAGTGTAGTAGCAATTCCATCGACATCATACGGGTTTACCATCAATGCCTCGTGTAATTGCTCAGCTGCACCGGCGAGTTCACTGAGAATGAGAATTCCCGGGCGCTTTCGATGTGCCGCTACATATTCTTTTGCCACTAAGTTCATGCCATCGCGAAACGGTGTGATCATAGCGATATCTCCGGCAAGATATAGAGCGACAAGCTCCTCAAATTGAAGAGAGCGGCACATGTAGGTGATTGGAGTCCACCCTGGGCGTGCATACAGCCCATTGATATGCCCAACCAGACGCTCGATTTCTTCGCGCAGATGCTGATAGCGCTCAATTTCTCCCCGGCTTGGGACCGCCACTTGAATCATGGCAACTTGCTCGACGTGCTCCGGATACCGCTGCAGAAAAGTTTCAAAAGCAGATAGCCGTTTGTAGATGCCCTTCGTGTAGTCTAGTCGATCAACACCAATAATCAGCTTCTTGGATCCGACTTCATGATGTATCACTTGAGATTTTTCCTGGACGCTTGATTGATCAATTGCGCGATAAATAAGCTCGGCGTCGATGCCGATGGGTGCAACGATCACGTGCGCTGGCTTTTTCCCAAGCATCTTGCGGACGCATTGTGAAAAATGCTCGGCGTCATTTTTTGTTTGAAATCCGATGATGTCTGCTCCGAGAATCCCTTCTAAAATCTGTTTGGCCCACGGCAGGGTGCGAAACAGATCATAGCAGGGAAAGGGAATGTGCAAAAAGTAGCCGATTCTGGGCGCTTTTTTGTTCTGTGCGCGGACCATCGCGGGCACAAGGCAGAGTTGATAGTCGTGTACAAATACGAAGTCGTTTGCCGCGGCCTCGGTGAGCGTTGTTTTTGCAAAGTCTTGATTGACTGCCACATAGGCGTCCCAGTCTGAGCGATGAAATTGGACTTTGTTACCGAGCATGCTGTGGAAGAGTGGCCACAAAACGCCGTTTGAGAAGCCATGGTAAAAGCTCTCGTATAATTCGCTTGGGTAGGAGACCGGAATCCACCTATAGGGAAGTTGAGTCGGCGTGACCTTTCCACCGCTGATCCATACGCCATGTTGATCTTTCATTGCGGGCTCAAGCGCAGAAATCAGCCCGCCGATACTGCGCTCGGTGGTCATGACCCCATCGCGCTCCACCTGATGAAAGGGTTCGCGGTGGGTGACTAAGATAGTTTTTTCTCGCGCCATCTGGGTTTTCGCCCCCCAATATCTATGTTAGTGCATCTCGATATATAAAATGTCGGTTACAAACGAGAAATATTTGGTGACAGCGAGACGCCGCATTCTGCAGCCGCTATGGAATGCAATGGACCGGGTTTTGCTGCCGCATTTGCCGCGCGGTATTTGCATGGCGGTGAGCGGTGGTGCTGACTCGCGTGCGCTGCTAGAGGCGGCTGCGCGATGGCCGAAACGCAGTTTGGGAAAGCTCGTCGTTATATCTGTTGACCACTGCGTGAGAAGCGAAGGGCTTCTTGAAGCGCAGGCAACAGTTGCGAGGGCGAGAACACTGGGCTTTCGAGCGGATTATGTGCGGCTCAATTCCAGCATCAGGGCCGATGAAGCATCGTTAAGGAATGGGCGCTATGATGCGTTAAGGGCCTTTGCCCATGCACAAGGTTGCCAGGCGATTGCCACTGCGCACCATCAGGATGATGATGCGGAGGGCTTTTTGCTTGATATGTTTGGTTATGGCGGCGGCGCAGATGGCAGTGCGATGGCTGCGGTATCATGCTTTGGCGGCGACCAGATTTTATTGCTCCGCCCATTTTTATCTTTGCCTCGCCAAGAGCTTCTGGGAGCACTCACGGTGCTCGGTGTAGCCGACTATTTTGCGGATCCGACCAATCAGGCTGGCGGTTCTAGGCGCGGGGATGTGCGTCGGATAGTAGGCCATTTGCGCCGATTTGAACCATCTGTGCCAGAGCGCCTCGCAGGATTATCGGAACGTGCGGCGACGTCACTGCAAGCAGTGCGCCACCTCGCATTGGCATGCCTAAAAAAAGACCTCGCGCAAAGACAGGTGATAGTGATTGTAAAGCAGGATTTGCCACGCACAGTTTTGCTTGAAGCGTTGCGCGAAGGGCTTCGGCAAATCGCCGATGAGCAAGAAGATATTCGTTGTAAGATAAGCGTGTTGCAAGAAATTATTGATGTTTCACTGGATCTTCAAAACAGCCCGAGCGCTTCAACAAAAACGCTCCATTTTGATTTGCCCAAGGCGCAGGCAGTTGTCACAAACAACGCCATTATTTTGAAGAGAGAGCGGTCTCTCCTATGCAAAATCTAAAATTTTGCTACACTACTATAAAGAAGAGCAATGAAAGCGAAGGGCCTGGCGGGAGTTTTTTCACGTGAAGCAATATCAAAAAACATTGTTGATTTGGCTGGTATTTGGACTGTTTTTTGTGACGGTGTGGAGCCTCTTTGGCCGCACGACAGTCCAGAGCGCAGAGAAGCCATTTTCGGACGTTGTGAGCGCGATTGAAACTGGGCAGGTCAAGCAGCTCACCATCACGGGTAGTGAATTCGCCGGCGAATACAAAAACGGCACAAAATTTCACACCACGGGTGTCTTTACGGATTCGATGCTGCAAAAGCTCTCTAAGGCTCACGACGAATTTCAGACACAATATGTGGTGGCAGAAAAGGATGTCGGTGGTTTTTGGCTTGTGCTTGCCCAATGGCTGCCCATGCTGTTGATCATCGGGCTTTTCGTCTTTTTTATGCGCCAGCTACAGGCCGGTGGCGGTCGCGCTATGTCGTTTGGGAAAAGCCGAGCGCGTTTGCTGAGCGAGAGTCAAACAAAGGTGACCTTTGCTGACGTTGCCGGCATTGATGAATGCAAGACTGAGCTCAAGGAAATCGTTCAGTTCCTCAAAGATCCAAAGAAATTTACGCGTCTTGGTGGGCGTATCCCCAAGGGCGTATTGCTTATGGGAGCTCCCGGGACAGGTAAGACTTTGCTTGCACGCGCGATTGCGGGCGAAGCAGGGGTGCCATTTTTTAGCATCGCTGGCTCTGACTTTGTTGAAATGTTTGTAGGTGTAGGCGCGAGCCGCGTGCGTGACCTGTTTGAGCAGGGCAAGAAGCACGCACCATGCATTATTTTCATTGATGAAATCGATGCAGTAGGTCGGCAGCGTGGCGCAGGGATGGGTGGTGGTCACGATGAGCGTGAGCAAACCCTCAACCAGCTCTTGGTCGAGATGGATGGCTTTGAATCCAATGATGGCGTGATCATTATTGCTGCCACCAACAGACCTGACGTGCTTGATCCAGCCATTTTGCGCCCTGGTCGTTTTGATCGTCGCATTGTAGTGCCACGACCCGATTTGAAAGGCCGCGAGGAAATTCTGACGGTTCACACGAGAAAAGTACCTCTTGCCGAGAGTGTGAATATCGAGGTGCTGGCGCGTTCTACGCCTGGCATGAGTGGGGCGGATATTGAGAATCTGGTCAATGAATCGGCGTTGATTGCTGCGCGAAGCGATAAGCTCAAAGTAGAAATGAACGACTTTGAGATGGCGCGCGAGAAAATTATGATGGGCGTGGAGCGCCGATCGATGGTCATGTCGAAGAAAGAGTTGGAGAACACAGCCTATCATGAGTCAGGCCACGCGCTGGTGTCGATGCTGCTTCCGAGCGATACCGATCCTGTGCACAAGGTAACGATTATTCCCCGCGGTCGCGCGCTTGGTTCGACAATGCAGTTGCCTACAGAAGATCGCTATTCGATGACGAGAACGTTTGCAGAGAATCAAATCGCCGTTTTGATGGGCGGTCGAATCGCTGAGCAGCTCGCTTTTAGTGAGCTGACCAGTGGTGCAGGTAACGATTTTGAACGCGCCACAGACATCGCGCAAAAGATGGTATGTGAATGGGGTATGTCGGAGCGTATGGGTCCCTTGGTATATGGCAAAAAAGAGGGCGAGATTTTTCTCGGCCGCGATTTTGCCAAGTCGCCCGATTATTCGGAGAAAACCGCACAGGAAATCGATTTTGAAGTGCAACGAATTGTGAACGAGCAATATCGCCGTGCCCGGGAGATGCTTGAGAAGAATTTCGATAAGTTGCAACGTATGGCAAAAGCACTGATTGAATATGAAACGATTGACGGAGCCGATATTAAGGACTTAATGGCAGGCAAAGAGATGACACGCGAGAAGCCTTCTGCCCGTTTGAAGACGCGGGAAGAGGTCGATAAGGAGCGTGAGCTTAGAGATGCCGATAAGAAAATCCTGCCTGCACCGGTAGATGTCACCATGGAGCCGCAAAAGGCGTAAGTCTGAATATAAAATGGAAGTACTTTCTCAAAATACTGCGGCGCGACCGTTTGTGGTTGCGCTCGTTGGGCGTACCAACGTTGGTAAAAGCACGTTGTTTAATCGGCTGGCTGGACGCAAGGTCAGCATTGTGAATCACGAGCCTTGTGCGACGCGTGATCGCATTTATGCGAAGCTGCGGCTTCCGCAGGGTGCCGAAGGATATTTGATCGATACCGGTGGGTTGGAGCTGGAATCTGAAGAAGAACTTGATCAGGCGGTATTGACGCAGAGTAGGGCGGGAATTGCGGAAGCAGATGTGATCTTTTTCGTCGTGGATGCCGCGGCGGGTGTGTTGAAGACAGATTTTGAGATTGCGGATGTTTTGCGGCAGTCGGGTAAGCCGGTCATTGTGGTGGCTAATAAGTCGGAGTCTAAGCAGGCTGGTTTTGCGGTACCGGAGTTTTATGCGCTGGGATTTGGGACGATTGTGCCGACATCGGCTGTACATGGCACAGGCTCTGATGAGTTAAAGGAAGAGCTCTACTCCCTCCTTTTGCAAAGGAGGGTTGGGGTGGATTTCACCCATGCGGAAATCCCCCTTAATCCCCCTTTTGCTAAGGGGGAAAGAAACCACATTACTGTGGCGGTGATTGGAAAGCCGAATGCGGGGAAGTCGACGTTTTTGAACAAGTTGCTTGGGACAGATCGGCACCTCACTTCGATGATACCTGGCACCACTGTTGATGCAGTGGACTCGGAGCTCACCTATAACGGCCAGCAATTTTTGCTCATTGATACCGCAGGGATCAGACGCAAGCGCGGCATCAGCAGAGAAGTCGAAAAAATGGCGGTCTCCGCAAGCCTCGGTGCAATAGACCGCGCTGAAGTTGCACTGATCATGATCGACGCCGAGGAAGGTCTAACCGAACAAGACATGAAAGTTGCGGCTTTCGCAAACGATAAGGGCCGAGCGAGTATCATCGTCGTCAATAAGTGGGATTTAGCCAAAAAGAAGGGTTTAAGCGCCGATAAATACGCACAAGACCTGCGAGATAAGATGCCGTTTATGGCGTACGCCCCGATACGCTTTATGTCTGCGCTGCTCGGGACGCGCGTGTTTGATGTCCTAGATACGGCTATCGAAATCCATGCGGAATACCACAAGCGCATTACTACCTCTCAGCTGAATCGCTTTATGGAAGGGGCGTTAGCCGCCCACCAGCCCGCGGTTGTGAAGGGGCGTCGCGTCAAGATTTTCTATGGCACTCAGGTGAAGAGCGCTCCGCCAACATTTTTGTTCAGTACCAACGAAGCTGATGGCTTCCACTTTTCCTATCAGCGTTATTTGATCAACCGCATGCGCGAAGAGTTTGGGTTCAAGGGCGTTCCGTTGAGATTGCTATTCCGCGGCCGGGGCGAAGACAAGTGAAATTCGGAGCGCAATTGATCGCAAAAGTTGAAGAGGCGCTTGGTGTTAATTTCACCGACAAAGATCTCTTGCTGCGTGCTTTGACACATCGCAGTTTTGTGAAAGAAGAGCCGGAAGGCAAAGACCAGCAGCACAACGAAACGCTGGAGTTTTTGGGCGACGCGGTTCTGTCTTTGGTCGCTGCCGAAGAAGCATTTGCGCAGCGCCCCCATGCGAATGAAGGTGGTTTGACGCAGATTCGTGCGGCCTATGTGTGCCAGGCCAATTTGGTCGAGGCTGCTAAGCGGTGTGGCGTAGGCGCTTTTATGCGTGTTGGCAGAACCATGCGTACTATCGGACCGGTCGAATTGCCATCGCCGTTGTCGGACGTGATGGAAGCGATTATTGGGGCTGCATATCTTGATGGTGGTTATCAGACAGCAAAAGAGCTGACATTGCGTTTGCTGGGCCCCCTCCCTGATAAGGCTCCAGAATCTCCGAAAGATGCAAAGACGGAGCTGCAGGAGTTGGTACAGGCAGCCTCGTCTCCGACGCCTGTGTACACCGTTGTCTCAACTTCTGGTCCGTCGCATGCTCCGGTGTTTACGATGGATGTTGCTGTTGCAGGAAAAGTGGTGGCCCGCGGTTCGGGGAGCAGCAAAAAAGAAGCCGCGCAAGATGCAGCGAGAGCGGCGTTGAAGGTACTGATTCCCTAAATGGAAACAACCCGCTGGCTAAAGCAGTTAGCCTCCGAGCTTGGCTTTGACGATTGCGGCATTGCCCGAGCAGACCAGGGCACACCGACATCGGAGCACTTTTTAGGTGCTATGGGCGCAGGCTTCTTGGACCCCCTCGACTACATGCAGCGAACGGCCGATGTGCGTGCTGATGTTCAGACACTGTTGCCCGGAGCAAAAAGCGTCGTCGTTTTCGTGAAGAACTATTATGCTGGCGATCATCATCAGCACGTCGCAGCATCGGAGCTTGTCGGAGCTGCAAAAGTATCACGCTATGCCTGGGGTGGTGACTACCACCATTGGTTCAAGAAGCGTCTACGCAAGGCGCGCCGAGCAATTCAGGAGCGATTCGGGGAACACATTCGGGTGCACATTTTTAACGACACTGGGCCGGTACTCGAGCGCGCATGGGCGGAGCGAGCAGGGCTTGGCTTCATTGGCAAGAGCGGCATGTTCATCCATCGAAAGTTTGGCACCTGGACCTTTCTTGGCGGATTTGTCTCCGACTTGGAGCTCGCCCCCGACAAACCTTCTGCGCAGCAGTATTGTGGTTCCTGTACGGCCTGTATGGATGCGTGCCCGACAAACGCCATCGTTGAGCCACGACGTATTGATGCGCGCCGATGTTTGACCACCTGGACGGTCGAGCGGCCCCTTCATCAAAGAGCGGATGATCCTGAGTTGCGTGGGCACGGATGGGCGCTGGGGTGCGACGTTTGCCAGGAAGTATGCCCGTGGAACAAGTTTCAAGCCTTGACGCTGGAAACAAGATTTCTACCGTTTCCCAGTCGGGTAGCTTTGAAAAGTGGCGATATAAAAGGCGATCTTGCAGGTACGCCCATGGCGCGCCCCAAAAAAGAGGGCATGGCTCGGAATGTGAGGCGAGCTCTAGCCTTGACTGAGCTTGGACAAGTTGCCGATCAGGCGTCTGAAACGCCCTAGCTTTTTGCTCTGTCCTTTGCTGGGACTATGATCGACCGCTTCGTCGCCAAAATAGTCGCCCCAGAAGAGCGGCTTCTCGATTGAGTGAAGCGTTGCGAGTACTTCCGCACACTGCAAGCCAAAGTCGCGTGCTGATTGAAAGCGATCCTTGGGAGAGGACATCAGGGCGCGCTGCAAAAGCGTCTTGATCGGGGAATGCAGGTTTCCGGGCAGAGACAGGACGATCGGGTATCGCCCCGATCGAATCGCCTGGATCACATCTTCATCTTTCGCCTGACCAAATAGCTTTTTGCCCGTAATGGTCTCATATAGGCAAACACCAATAGAAAATAAATCAGCCCGCGGATCAATTAGACCACCCTCCAGCTGCTCAGGGGCCATGTAGCGGAATTTGCCCTTGGTAAAGCCAGTTTTGGTAAATGTCTGCTGGAGATCACTTTTGGCAACACCAAAATCGCATAATTTAGCTGCTCCAGTCGTAGAGATCAAAATATTGCCTGGTGAAATATCACGATGAATAACGGCAAGATGATGGGCAAAGTGAAGCGCGTCCAGAACGTTGCATATGATTGGCAAGGCCAGGCCAGCTCGAACGCTTTGTTCGAGGGGTTTCATGCCTGTAATCAGCTGATGTAGATCCCATCCAGGCACATATTCAAGCACCATGTAGTAAGCATTTTTGTCTTCCTTCAGATCAAAAAGCTGCACAATGTGGGGATGGTGGAGTTGCCCATGCACGCGGGCTTCATCTAAAAACATTGCGCCAACTTCGTCGTCATTGAGCAGTGCCTTAGTCACCCTTTTTATCACGACAGTTTTGACAAACTCGCCTGGACCCTGCTTTTCTGCGAGGTACAGATCAGCCATACCACCTCGGGCCAAGGGCCGGATTAGCTTGTATTCGCCAATCAATTCCATCCAAGAAAGCCTAAAAGTATAATCATCCATTGACAAGAGCCGAGGTTTTAGTCACAAAGGGTCTTCCAAATGGTTGGGAAGGAAGTCAAGGAATGCCAACGATCAGTCAGCTCGTTCGTAAAGGACGAAAGCAAGTTCGTGAGCGAAGCGATGCTCCGCATCTAGAAGAATGCCCGCAAAAGCGTGGGGTTTGCACCCGTGTGTACACCACAACGCCCAAAAAGCCGAACTCTGCTTTGCGTAAAGTAGCCCGTGTGCGCCTCACAAATGGCTTGGAAGTAACTACTTACATCCCTGGCGAAGGGCATAACCTGCAAGAACACTCCGTGGTTCTGATCCGTGGCGGTCGTGTAAAAGATCTGCCTGGTGTGCGTTATCACGTTGTACGTGGCGCCCTCGACTCCGTGGGTGTGAGTGATCGGAAGCGTAGCCGTTCCAAGTATGGAACCAAACGACCCAAATAAAATTTGAGAGATTGAGGAAGAGTGAAGTATGCCAAGACGTCGTGATGTACCAAAACGTGCCATTGACCCAGATCCAAAGTTCAATGATCGTTTGGTAAGCAAATTCATGAATGTGGTGATGAGCGGTGGCAAGAAAGCGATTGCTGAGCGCATCGTCTATGGTGCTTTTGATTTGGTGGAAGAGCGTCTAAAAGAAGACCCCATCAAGATCTTCAAAAAGGCCTTGGAAAACGTCAAGCCCGCGGTTGAGGTGAAGTCCCGCCGGGTGGGTGGTGCCAATTATCAGGTTCCAATTGAAGTGCGCTCAGAGCGCAAGATCGCATTGGCTTTCCGATGGTTGAGGGATTTTGCGAGAGAGCGCGGTGAGCGCACCATGCGTGATTGCTTGGCAGCAGAAATTATTGAAGCTTCGCAGGGCAGAGGCGGAGCAGTGAAAAAACGGGATGATACCCATCGAATGGCAGAAGCGAACAAGGCTTTTGCGCATTATCGCTGGTAGGTTGAAAAATGGCACGAGATATCCCACTACAGCGTATTCGTAACATTGGTATCGTCGCTCACATTGATGCGGGCAAAACGACAACCACTGAGCGTATTTTGTATTACACCGGCATGAGCCATAAAATTGGTGAAGTGCATGATGGCGCTACGACCACCGATTACATGGTGCAAGAGCGCGAGCGTGGAATTACCATTACCTCGGCCGCTGTGACCTGCCATTGGCATAGACGCGAAGATGAGAAGTCTCCACCATTCCGTATTAATATCATTGATACACCGGGTCACGTGGATTTTACCATTGAAGTAGAGCGCTCAATGCGCGTTCTCGATGGCGCAGTCACTGTGTTTGACGGCGTTGCAGGTGTGGAGCCGCAGTCAGAAACAGTGTGGCGTCAAGCAGATCGTTATGGCGTTCCACGCATGTGTTTCGTGAATAAGATGGATCGTATGGGCGCCAACTTTTTCCGTTGCGTCGACATGATCCGCGATCGTTTGAAGGCCCGCCCTTGTGTGATCTCACTGCCAATTGGAGTGGAGTCTTCATTCGCTGGAATTATCGATCTGATTCGCATGAAGGCTTTGATTTGGCACGATGAAGAGCTCGGTGCCAAGTACGATATCGTAGAGATTCCGCAAGACTTGCAGGCTCAGGCAAGCGAATATAGAGAGAAGTTGCTTGAAGATTGCGCAGATTGCGACGATAGCTTCGCTGAGAAATATCTGGAAGGCCGAGAAATCACTGAAACAGACATGATTGCAGCGCTGCGTATTGGTACGATTTCTGGAAAAGTGATTCCGACGTTTTGCGGCTCAGCCTTTAAGAACAAGGGCGTGCAGTTCATGCTTGATGCGGTGGTTGATTTCTTGCCATCACCGCTGGATATTCCAGCCATCGCAGGAAAATTGCCCAACGGACAGCCGGCTGAGCGTCATGCTTCGGATGAAGAGCCCTTTGCTGCTCTTGCTTTTAAGATCATCAACGACAAATATGGTCAGCTGACGTTTTTGCGCGTGTATTCTGGCGTTTTGCATAAGGGCCAGACCGTGGTGAATATGCGAAACGGCAAGAAAATGCGCATTGGCCGTATTGTGCGCATGTTTGCCGACAAGCGAGATGATATCGAAGAAGTTGGCGCTGGTGGAATTGCTGCCGCCATCGGTATCGATGCGACCACGGGTGATACGCTTTGCGACCCCGACAAAGAAATTATTCTAGAATCGATGGATATTCCACCCGCAGTGGTGAAGTTGGCGATTGAGCCAAAAACTAAGGGTGACCAGGAAAAGATGGGCGTTGCCTTGAACCGGCTTGGCGGAGAAGATCCTTCTTTGCGCGTGAGCGTCGATGAGGAAACTGGTCAGACCACAATCGCTGGCATGGGTGAGCTGCATCTTGAGATTATAGTAGACCGCTTGAAGCGCGAGTTTTCAGTAGAAGCCAATGTTGGTAAGCCTCAGGTCGCCTACCGCGAAACAGTGACCCGTCTTGTTGATCAAGAAGGTAAATATGTCCGCCAGAGCGGTGGCCGCGGTCAATATGGGCATGTTTGGATTAAAGTGGAACCAAATGAGGCCGGCAAGGGATTTGAGTTTATCAATGACGTGGTCGGTGGGTCGATTCCTAAGGAATATGTCCCCGCTGTGAAGAAGGGCATTGAAGAAGCACTTGATGGTGGTATTCAGGCCGGATTCCCTGTGGTGGATGTCAAGATAACGTTGTATGACGGCAGCTACCATGATGTTGACTCCAGCGAAATGGCCTTTAAGATAGCCGGTTCCATGGCCTTTAAGGAAGGTGCTCGCAAGGCAAGCCCGATTATCCTTGAGCCCATCATGAAGACCGAGGTTATTACGCCAGAAGATTGGATGGGCGATGTGATTGGCGATTTGAATAGCCGTCGTGGTCGTATCACTGCGATGCATGAGCGTAGCGGACTCAAGGTTCTGGACGCAAACGTGCCGCTCGCAGAGATGTTTGGTTATGCCAACGATCTACGTTCGCGTACGCAGGGAAGAGCGACCTACACGATGGAGTTCAGCCATTATGAGCCGGTTCCGGCACAGTTGGCCCAAGAAATTGTAGCCAAGGCGAGCGCATAACTTTTTACTTTGATTGCATTTAGGGAGAATTAAAAAATGTCCAAGGAAAAATTCACAAGAGACAAACCCCACGTAAACGTGGGCACCATTGGCCACGTCGATCACGGCAAGACCACGTTGTCAGCCGCGATCACCAAAGTTTTGGCAGAGAAAGGCCAAGCGACAGCGATGTCCTACGACCAAATCGACAAGACCCCAGAAGAGCGCGAGCGTGGTATTACCATCTCGACCGCCCACTTGGAGTACTCAACCGCCAACCGTCACTACGCCCACGTGGACTGCCCAGGCCATGCTGACTATGTAAAAAACATGATCACCGGTGCCGCTCAGATGGACGGCGCGATCTTGGTAGTGAGCGCAGCTGACGGCCCCATGCCCCAGACCCGAGAGCACATCTTGCTTGCGCGTCAGGTAGGCGTGCCTTACATCGTGGTCTACATGAACAAAGTAGACATGGTGGATGATGCAGAGCTTTTGGATCTCGTTGAGCTAGAAGTGCGTGAATTGCTAAGCCTCTACAAGTTCCCCGGCGATGACGTTCCTGTGATTCGCGGATCGGCATTGAAAGCCTTGGAAGGCGAGAAGAGCGCGATTGGCGTAGACAGTATCTTTAAGCTTATGGAAGCGATCGATACCTACATTCCCACCCCAGTTCGTAACACTGACATGCCGTTCCTGATGCCAATCGAAGACGTGTTTTCGATCTCCGGCCGTGGAACCGTGGTGACCGGACGTATTGAGCGCGGGGTCGTCAAGGTTGGTGAAGAAATCGAGATTGTTGGCTACAAGCCCACAACCAAGACGACTGTGACCGGCATTGAAATGTTTAGAAAGCTTCTAGACGAAGGCCGAGCTGGAGACAACGTGGGTTGCCTCTTGCGCGGAACCAAGCGTGAGGAAGTGGAGCGTGGTCAGGTATTGGCTAAGCCAGGAACCATCACACCACACAAGAAGTTTAAAGCAGAAGTGTACGTATTAACAAAAGAAGAGGGTGGTCGTCATACGCCATTCTTTACCAAGTATCGTCCACAGTTTTATTTCCGCACCACCGACGTGACTGGTACCTGTACGTTGCCAGACGGCGTTGAAATGGTGATGCCCGGTGACAATGTGACCATGACGGTGGAGCTGATTACACCGATCGCGATGGACAAGCAGTTGCGCTTTGCTATCCGCGAAGGTGGACACACAGTTGGTGCTGGCGTTGTAACGGAAATCGTTGAGTAAAAGGGCGAAGGGGTAGAAGAGATGTCGGCCAATAAGATTCGAATTCGGCTTAAAGCCTATGACAGTGCCCTGCTTGATCAAGCGGCGGAAGAGATTGCTGCGACAGCGCGTCGCACAGGTGCGCGTATTGCAGGTCCGATTCCGCTTCCGACCAAGAAGACCGGGTACACAGTGCTTCGTAGCCCCTTCATTGATAAGAAATCTCGAGAGCAGTTTGAGATTAGAACGCATAAGCGACTGCTTGACATTCTGGAGCCAACACAGCAAACGCTGGATGCGCTGATGAAGCTCGATCTGTCGGCCGGTGTAGACGTAGAGTTGCGGAGCTAAAGGGAACCTAAGATGCCTACCGTAGATGTAATTAACTTAGACCAGAAAAAGGTCGGCTCGATTGAGCTGAACGACGCCATTTTCGACGTGCCTCTTCGAAAGTACTTGTTGTCTGAAATCGTACATTGGCAGCGTTCGCGCAAGCGTTCGGGTACCCAATGCGCGAAGACCAAGGCTGAAGTACACGGCACTACGAAGAAGCCCTTCCCACAGAAGGGACGGGGTATGGCGCGACAAGGTTCATTGAAGAACCCGCATCAAACCGGTGGTGGTGTTGCGTTTGCACCAAAGCCTCGCGACTATAGTTACAGCATGCCCAAGTCGAAGCGACGGGTGGCATTGGCCGTGGCATTGAGCACGCGTCTAAAGGAAGATAGCTTGAAAGTGCTTGCAGACTTTCAGTTGTCTGAGGCAAAGACGCGAATTGCGCAAGCTGCTTTGAAAGGGCTTGGCGCCGAGAAAGCGCTTGTCGTGGATTGTGGTAATGGCACGCTGAAGCAGTGCATGCGCAATCTTCCAAACGCGAAGTATATTGAAGAGCCAGGGCTAAATGTGTACGACATTTTGCGTTACCCAGTGCTGATGATGACGCAGGACGCCGTCAAAGCATTTGAGGCGCGCGTGTTGGCAGAGGGCGTGTGAAATGAAGTCGCAATATGATGTATTGAAAGGTCCGATTCTGACTGAAAAGGCTGTCACGCTTAAAGATAACCGTCAGATTTGTCTGGAAGTTGCCCGTTGGGCAAATAAGAAGCAGGTTCGAGAGGCTGCTCAGAAGTTGTTTAAAGTGAACGTTGATAGCGTTCGTACGATGATTTGCCGCGGCAAAGTGAAGCGTGTGAAGAAAAACGCGGGCAAACAGCAAAATTGGAAGAAGGCGATTGTCACTTTGGCGGAAGGGTCTGACCTCGATGTATTTGGCGTCGTGGCAAACGTACCCGCATCGAAGGAACAGGAATAAAATTTTAGGCCGATAAGCGCACCCGTGAGGGTGCGTGCTATGGCAGGCAGGTGATAAGTGGGTATCAAGAGCTATAAGCCGACGAGTGCGGCCAGACGTCTGACAACAGGTCCGGATTTTGCTGAAATTACCAAGAGCAAGCCAGAGAAGGCACTTGTTCGCGGCAGAAAATCGATTTCGGCACGTGGAAATACCGGGCGCATTACTGTTCGCTTTAGAGGCGGCGGTCACAAGAGAAAGCTTCGCGATGTCGATTTTCTCAGAGAAAAACATGGCGTGCCAGCGCAAGTAGCTGCTATTGAGTATGATCCTAACCGCAGTGCACGTCTTGCCTTGCTGTTTTATGCCGATGGCGTGAAACGTTACATCTTGGCACCTATTGGTCTTTCAGTTGGTGACACTGTAGAAGCTGGCGTAAGCGCGGACATCAAGCCAGGTAACCATCTTCCCCTTCGGTCGATTCCGATTGGTACAGAAATTCACAACATCGAGTTGAAAGTCAAGAAGGGTGGTCAGCTTGTACGTTCTGCCGGCGGCGCGGCGCAGCTCATGGCGCGTGATGGTGATTATGCCAATATTCGATTGCCTTCCGGTGAATCAAGGCTCGTTCACGTAGATTGCTGTGCGACGATTGGCCAGGTCGGGAATCCAGAACACGAATTGATTCGCATTGGTAAAGCTGGGCGGAGCCGCTGGCTTGGTCGCATGCCGCACAACCGCGGTGTCTCGATGAATCCAGTTGACCACCCACACGGTGGTGGCGAGGGCAGGACCTCGGGCGGACGTCATCCATGTACACCTTGGGGCAAGCCGACCAAGGGTCATCGTACACGAAATAACAAGCGCACCGATAAAATGATCGTGAAGCGCAGGAAGTAAAGATTTTAGGTTTGGATGGAGTATTAGAATGCCACGTTCGTTAAAAAAAGGACCCTTTGTCGACGCGCACTTGTGGAATAAAGTAGCCACAAGTGAGGCCAGCCGACAGGTCATCAAGACATGGTCCCGCAGGTCCACGGTGACACCAGAATTTGTGGGTCGAACTTTTGCTGTGCACAATGGCCGCAAGTTTATCCCGGTGTTTGTCACTGAGAATATGGTGGGTCACAAGCTCGGTGAGTTTGCGCCGACACGGCATTTCGTATCGCATCCGACCGATAAAAAGGTTAAGAAGTAGGGAGTTAAGATGGCAACCAGGGAAAGAGAAAAAGCGCTAAAGCGAAAAGCGGAACGGCAGGATAATCCTGGTTTTGCGTCCTTGCGTGGATTGAAAATGAGTGCCCGCAAAGTGCGTGTATTGGCAGACATGATTCGCGGCCAGGGGCTCGAAGAAGCGATGACCCGTCTGTTGGTCCAAGCCAAGGCATCGGCGCGCCCCCTTCGTCGTTTATTGCAATCTGCGGCAGCAAATGCCGAAGAGCGTGGGCTCAATGTGGACCGACTGCGTGTCTCAGAGATTCTGGTACACAAGGGGCCAATTAGCCATAGATTTATGCCGCGCGCACAGGGGCGTGCGACGAAGATTCGTAAACAGTCTTCGCATGTGGATGTTCAGTTGAAAGAAGTGAAATAGCGTTTGGACTATAGTTGAGGATGGTGAGAGCCCTATGGGTCAGAAGGTAAATCCGATAGGTTTTCGTCTTGGCGTAAACAAGACCTGGGATTCAAAATGGTATCGCGAAGCCGGCTACGCGCAGTGGCTCAAAGAAGACATTGCGATACGCAAATTCGTTACGACCAATTTTAAGGCGGCCGGTATTTCGCGTGTGAATATCGAGCGAGCTGCCAGTAATTGCAAAGTGGGCGTTTGGGCTGCACGGCCCGGGCTTCTCATCGGTAAGAAGGGCGTTGGCATAGAGCAGCTGAAGAATGATCTGCAAAAGAACTCTACCAGTGAGATCTTTTTGAACATTCACGAAGTGCGCAAGCCAGAAGCAGATGCCCAGTTGATCGCCGAGAATGTGGCGCAGCAGCTGGAACGTCGGGTCGCTTTTCGACGGGCGATGAAGAAAGTGATGTCGACAGCACAGAAGTTTGGCGTGAAGGGAATTCGAGTGGCCGTGTCTGGTCGCTTGGGCGGCGCGGAAATGTCTCGTCGTGAGTGGTACCGCGAGGGCCGTGTTCCGTTGCATACGTTGAGAGCAGACATTGATTATGGATTTGCACAGGCTATGACAACCTATGGAGTCATCGGTTGTAAAGTTTGGCTGTTTAAGGGAGAGGTGATGTAAGCCATGTTGTCACCAGCGAAAGTTAAATACCGCAAGCAGCAAAAAGGGCGCATGCGAGGAAACGCAAAGGGTGGAAGCGCGCTTTCATTCGGCACCATGGGTTTGCTATCTGTTGGAAAGGGATGGCTCACAGCCCGCCAAATCGAAGCGGCTCGTATTGCATTGACGCGCCATGTGAAGCGTGGTGGTCGCATCTGGATTCGTGTGTTTCCAGATAAGCCAGTTACCAAGAAGCCTGCCGAAGTCCGAATGGGTAAGGGAAAGGGCGCTGTGGAAGGTTGGGTAGCGGTTGTGCGACCTGGCAGAGTGCTATATGAGATTGACGGTGTGGCAGAAGATGTTGCGACACGCGCAATGGAGTTGGCTGCGTCTAAATTGCCTTTTGCGACCCGTGTTATTTCGAGCAGCGAGGAACTCTAATGGAAGATTTATCAAAATTAACGGCGGGCGAGCTGGGCGAGCGAGAGAGCCAAATTCGTCGCGAAATTATGGAACTACGTTTTGAGCACGCCACAGGGAAAATGCTCGATACGGCGAAGATGGGCAGAACGCGAAAGAATCTGGCCCGTGTATTGACCAGAGTCAATGCGCAGAAGAGGAGCTAAGGGATGACTCAGACAGATACAAACGGGCGTGGAATTCGCCGCACCTTGCAGGGTGTTGTAACCAGCAGCGCGCGTGATAAGACCATTGCCATTTCAGTCACCAGAACAGTGCGTCACCCGAAGTACCACAAGTTTCTGAAGAAGCATGATCGCTATCATGCGCACGATGAGAATAATACGTGCAACAACGGTGACGTTGTGGTGATTGAGGAAGCGCGCGCATATTCAAAGACGAAGCGGTGGCGCTTAAAGCAAATTGTTGAGAAGGCTGCAGAGTAGAGCAGTCTCGTACGGGAGTTAGTGTTATGATTCAGACTCAGTCTGTATTGGATGTCGCGGATAACAGTGGTGCACGCAAAGTGATGTGCATCAAGGTTCTCGGAGGTTCCCACCGCCGCTACGCATCTGTTGGCGACATCATCGTTTGTAGCGTGAAAGAAGCTGCACCGATGTCGAAAGTAAAGAAGGGCTCGGTTGTGCGTGCGGTTGTTGTACGTACCGCCAAAGAAATTGCACGCCTTGATGGTACCTATATTCGGTTTGACATTGGTGGAGCGGTTCTGGTGAATAAAGATAACGAGCCAATCGGAACCCGTATTTTTGGACCAGTCGCGAGAGAGCTTCGCGCGAAAAATTTCATGAAAATTGTGTCGTTGGCACCGGAAGTATTGTAGGGCAAGGGGTTTAGTGATGCGGATTAAAAAAGGCGATCTGGTCAAAGTGATAGCCGGATCAAAAGACAAGAAGGGACGCATTGGCCGCGTGCTCGAAGTCGACAGGAAGAATGGGCGTGTAAAGGTCGAAGGTGTTGCGTTGTTGAAGCGTCACTTGAAGCCCCAGCGTGATCCAAAGCATCCTGAAGGTGGCATTGTGGAAGTCCTTGGTTCAGTACATGAGTCCAATGTGATGTTGATGTCGGAATCGTTGGGAAGGCCCGTACGTGTTGGCGCATCATTTAACGACGCTGGCGAGAAGGTGCGTATTGCACGCGGTCGCGGTATCGCCCCGGAAGGAGTTTAAAGATGGCAACAGGTACAAGGCCTCGGCTCAAGAATTTCTACGAGAAAGAGATTTTGCCGCAATTGATGACTGAATTGGCGCTCAAGAACCCTATGCAGGCGCCACGCCTGGAAAAGGTGATTTTGAACATTGGACTGGGCGAAGCGGTGCTCAATCCAAAAGTGATAGACTTTGGAAAAGAGGCACTGGAGCAAATCGCTGGGCAACGTCCAGTGGTCACCAAAGCGCGAAAGTCGATCGCAACCTACAAGCTTCGCCAAGGTATGCCAATCGGTGTGAAAGTTACCTTGCGAAGAGATAAAATGTGGGAATTCCTGGATCGCTTTGTGAATATTGCGCTACCCCGTGTACGCGATTTCAAGGGTATATCCAGTAAGTTCGATGGCAAGGGCAACTGCTCCATCGGCGTGAAGGAACAAATTATTTTCCCCGAGGTCAATTACGACAAAGTCGATAAGGTGCGCGGGTTAAACATTTCGATTATTACCACAGCAGTCGATGATCAGCAGGGCAAGGTTCTGTTGCGTCATTTGGGTGTACCGTTTAGGAAGTAGTTCAATTTTAGGTGTCGGCGATGATGAGTGATCCCATATCAGATTTTTTGGCGCGAATTAGAAACGCGCAAGCTATGAAGCATCACGAGGTAAAAACACTATCCTCTAAGATGAGTCAGACGCTTGCTCGAATTTTTAAGGAGCAGGGCTTTTTGAACGATTTCTCCGTCAGAATGGATTCAGGTAACCCTGGGTTGTTTTTGAACCTGAAATATGACAAGCAAGGCGTCCCGGTGATTGAAGGCCTACGTCGCGTGAGCCGCCCGGGGCTTCGTGTGTATTGTCGCTCTGATGCGCTGCCAAAGGTTCGCGGCGGCATGGGAATGGCGGTCGTCTCGACATCCCATGGGGTCATGACTGCCGCAGAGGCAGAGAAGCGTCACGTCGGTGGCGAAGTTTTGTGTTACGTTTGGTAGCCCCTGTTGTAGAGAAGTGGAGCGATTGCGATGTCAAGAATTGGAATGCAGCCGGTAGCCGTGCCTGATAAGGTAAAGGTTGCGATAAATGGCGCGAATATGGAAGTTCAGGGCCCAAAGGGTAAATTGCATTTGACCTTACACGCGTTGATTGAAGCGCGTCAGGAGGGGTCGACTTTGCATTTGGCGCGAAAAAACGAAACCCGTGAGGCGAAAGCACTTCATGGGCTATCGCGCAGCCTCGTTTCCAATATGGTGAAGGGTGTCACACAAGGTTTCACCAAAGAGTTGGAAATCAATGGTGTTGGTTACAAGGCAGATGTGAAGGGACACGAGTTGCAGTTGGCACTTGGGTTTTCTCATCCGATTTTGTTCCAACTTCCGAAAGGCATTTCGGCAGCGGTGGATGCGAAGAAGACACGCGTCACCCTAGAAGGAATTGACAAGCAGTTGCTTGGTGTCACGGCAGCGAAGATTCGCTCATACAGACCACCTGAGCCCTATCGCGGTAAGGGAATTAAGTATGCGGACGAAGTGATTCAGCGTAAAGAAGGTAAGTCGGCTGGTAAGTAACTAAGCTGGCATGAAGGAAGTGTTTTATGGATAGTACGGTAAAATCATTGCTGCGTATCAAGCGAAAGATGCGTGTACGCAAGAAGGTCTCTGGTCTTGAGGCCCGCCCACGCTTAACGGTGTTTCGTAGTGCGAAGCACATTTATGCTCAGGTGATCGATGATACCAAGGGTGTCACGCTGGCGCAGGCAAGTACGCTTGATACAGAGCTGAAAGGGCAAGCATCTGGAGTGAAGAAGGTCGACGCAGCCTTGTTAGTTGGTGCACTTTTGGCCAAGAGACTTCAGCAAAAAGGTGTCTCTGAAGTTGTGTTTGATCGAAATGGTTTTCGGTATAAGGGTCGTGTTGCGGCAGTTGCACAAAGCGCGCGCGATGCTGGATTGAAGTTTTAGCTTTTGAAAAAGGTTGGAGAGTGAGTATGGCGCAAGTTCAACGCACCAGTGATGCGCATAGCGAATTAAGTGAGCGCGTGATTCATGTGAGTCGCGTGGCCAAAGTGGTTAAAGGTGGTCGCCGGTTTTCGTTTAGCGCGCTGGTGGTTGTCGGCAACGGCAAGGGACAAGTCGGTATTGGCCTTGGCAAGGCAGGCGAAGTTCCTGAAGCCATTCGCAAAGGAACAGAACAGGCTAAGAAGAGCTTGGTTCGCGTGTCTTTGAATGGCAGCACCATTCCGCATGAAGTTGTCGGGCATTTTGGTGCAGGAAAGGTCCTATTGCGCCCAGCGTCAGAAGGAACGGGCGTTATTGCCGGCAGTACTGTTCGCGCAGTGCTAGAGGCAGTGGGCGTTCACGACATTTTGAGCAAGTCGATTGGAACCAAGAATCCACATAATGTGGTTCGTGCAACGATGGCGGGATTGGTTTCCTTGCGTACGGTAGAAGAGCAAGCGAGCCGACGCGGCGCGCTTGTGGCAGCCTAAAGAGATTGAGGTATTGGTGATGGCAAAGAAGCATGCAACACATATCTGCTTGAAGCAGATTAAGAGTTTGATTGGGAAGCCAGAGAGCCAGCGGCTCTTGGTGAAGGGTTTGGGCCTTCGTCGAATTGGCCACGAGGTCAAGGTGAAGGATACGCCAGCGATTCGTGGAATGGTTGAGAAAGTGCATCACCTGGTTCAGGTTGAGGTACGTGAGGGCGAAGCGCCATTGTTCGGGCGTCGTAGCAAAGTAGGGAGCGCGTGATGCAAGGCTTGCATAACTTGGTTGCACCAAAAGGTGCCAGAAAAAAGGCAAAACGACTTGGTCGCGGCGAGAGCAGTGGCCATGGAAAGACCTCTGGCCGTGGTAACAAAGGACAGAAGGCGCGTAAGAGCGGAAATGTGCGTATCGGTTTTGAAGGTGGTCAAAATCCACTCTCAAGACGCCTACCGAAGCGTGGCTTTAGCAATGCAAAATTTGCGATTCCCGTCGGTATTGTCAATGTGGGTGCGCTGAGCACTACGTTTGACGATGGCGCGGTGGTAGATCGTGCGGCGTTGATTGCTGTGGGTTTGCTCCGTCATCGAAACGTGAAAGTGAAGCTTCTTGGTACAGGTGAGATGACGAAAAAATTAGTATTGCACGTCGATGCTGTTTCGGAGTCTGCGCTGGCGAAAGTAAAATCCGCCGGTGGTAGTGTTGAACTGAACAACGCTTAACTGATATCGTTCGCGCTGTGATCTCTAGCTGACTCCGTAAGGGGGAGAGCAACATGTTGGCAAAACTCGCCGGTCTTTTTCGTATTCCAGAGCTTCGCTCGAGACTTCTTTACACATTGGGAATGCTGGCGGTTTACCGCATCGGCATCTTTGTGACGACGCCTGGCGTGGATCGCACGGCAATGCGTAGCTATCTGAATGCGTCGCATGGCAGCGGTGGTGGTGGGTTTTTGAGCCTGTTCAACTTTTTCTCCGGTGGCGCGCTGGAGAATGCCAGTATTTTTGCTCTTGGCATCATGCCATACATCACGTCGTCGATCATCATGTCGTTGATGGCGGTTGTTGTTCCGACGATTGAACGCATGCAGAAGGAAGGGGAGCAAGGTCGTCGTAAAATCAACCAGTATACGCGTTACGGTACGATCCTCATCGCGGTGATGCAGGGTGTGATGTTTTCGAGTTACCTGAAGGGCCAGAGCTACAATGGTCTAAGCGTTGTTAACCCAGAATGGGCGACGTCTTTCTTTGGTATGGGGTTTGTGATCGTTACCGTGATCACACTGACCGCCGGTACTGCCTTTATCATGTGGCTTGGTGAACGGATCACGGAGCGCGGCATTGGCAATGGTATTTCTCTGATCATTTTCGCTGGTATCGTGGCGCGTTTGCCCTCGGCGATTTACGCAACGATTACAGGTATTCGCAATGAGACCTACCAGTTGTCTGAGATGATTGTGTTGGGTATCGTCATGCTTGCCGCGCTGGCCGGAATTGTATTTATGGAAAGCGGGCAGCGACGTATCCCTGTCCAGTATGCCAAGCGGGTGGTCGGTAACCGACAGTATGGCGGTCAGGCAACGCATTTGCCACTAAAGATCAACGTATCTGGTGTGATTCCACCCATATTTGCTTCCACCATTTTATTGTTCCCCGCGACTGTCGCGTCATTCATTCAGGCTGATTGGGTGAAATCGGTGCATAACCTGATGTCGCCAGGCACATGGCAGTACGAAGTATTGTTTGTGCTGATGGTCATTTTCTTTTCCTATTTCTACACGGCTGTTCAGTTTAATCCGGTAGATGTGGCTGACAACATGCGAAAGTTTGGCGGGTTTATCCCGGGGGTTAGACCTGGCAAGCCCACCGCGGAATATATCGATTATGTTTTGAGCCGCATTACATTTGGTGGTGCTCTATATCTGTCAGCAGTCTGCGTGCTGCCTGTGATGATTCAGAAGATGGTTTCTAATCAGGTGCCCTTCTATTTCGGTGGAACCGGATTGCTGATCGTTGTGAGCGTTGCACTGGACACTGTGCAGCAGATTCAGGGTCACTTTATCTCTAAGCAATATGACGGTTTCGCGCAGTCTGGTGATTTGCGCATTCGAGCTCGGGAAGATGTGCCGGGGCATGCTTTGCCTTCTGCGGCTTCTCCGAGCATGTGAACTTAGAAGGATGCTGCTGTGGTTTTAAGGCTAATTCTACTTGGTTCACCCGGCTCGGGAAAGGGCACCCAGGCGCGGATGTTGCAAGAGGGATATCAGATCGTGCATGTGAGCACGGGAGATATTCTCCGTCGGGCAATCCAAGCCCAGACCGAGCTTGGACGCTTGGCGCAGAGTTATATGGATGACGGAAACCTTGTCCCAGACGATGTGATGCTCCGACTCGTGAAAGAGACGCTGGATGCTCCGCGATATGAAGCGGGCTACGTGCTAGATGGTTTCCCACGCACGGTTCCGCAGTCTACAGCCTTTGAATCTATGCTCCTGCAATGGGGTGCGGCTTTGACCGCTGTGATTAGCTTGGAGGTCAACCGAGAGGTCTTGATACATCGTCTTTCGGGCAGAAGGGTATGCCCTGAGTGTGCGACGACCTACCATATCGATCAGCTCGATCCCAGCGGTGAGCTTAGGTGCACGCGCGATGGTGCACTGCTGGTCCAACGCAAAGACGACGATGCGCAGGCCGTTGCCATTCGCTTTGATGCTTTTGAGCGTGAGACGCTTCCGCTTAAGCAGTTTTACCGTGATCGTGGGCTGTTACGAGAAATTGACGGCAGTAGGGCTACAGGTGAAGTTTTTAAGGATATTCAGAGAATACTCGCTTGAGCTGTTATTTGAAAGCTGCTAGCTAGTCTTGTGTTTTATTCGATAGATTTTGGAGAGTGAGATCATGAAGGTACGTGCATCGGTGAAGCGAATTTGTGACAAGTGCAAGGTCGTCCGGCGTAAGGGTGTCGTGCGCGTGATCTGTGAGGATGTCCGTCATAAGCAACGACAAGGGTAAAAAAGCTTTTGGGAAATGCGTTGCAAGATGACTTTTCTCATTGTAGTAAGAAACGACGAAATGGAGGCCACAAGTGGCACGTATTGCGGGTGTAGATTTACCAAGAAATAAGAGAATGGGCACGGCGTTGACCTATATTTATGGGATCGGCCCTGTTGTTGCCAAGCGTGTGCTTGCGCAAGCAAAGGTTGACGAGGACAAACGCAGCGATAGTTTGACAGAGGATGAGATCGCTCGCATCCGTGACGTGATCGATGGCTCCTTGAAAGTGGAAGGCGATTTAAGACGCGAGATTTCTATGAACATCAAGCGTCTCATGGATCTTGGTTGCTATCGTGGACTTCGCCATCGCAAAGGGTTGCCAGTACGTGGTCAGCGAACGCACTCCAATGCGCGTACGCGTCGTGGTCGTAAGAGCTCGGGTGTTGCCCGCTAAAACGGAATTCTGGACATTTAAAAAGGTTTGACAAAAATGGCTTCGCCAAAAGTAAAAAAGCGTATTAAGAAAAACGTCGTGTCCGGTGTGGCGCATATTTCCACGACGTTTAATAACTCGATGATCACCATTACAGATACGACTGGCAATGCGCTTGCATGGTCGTCTTGTGGTGCCAAGGGTTTTAAAGGTTCCAAGAAGAGCACGCCTTTTGCGGCTCAGGTTGCGGCGGAAGAGGCTTGTCGTAAGGCGCGAGACTTCGGTTTGCGCGCGGTGGAAGTACACATTACAGGTCCTGGTTCTGGTCGA
>JABDBI010000010.1 GCA_013288705.1 Methanobacteriota archaeon
CGGACCAATGCCGCAGTGCATCGCGCGCAACATGGAAAAGAAGTGCTGAGCATCGACGCTGCTCTCAATGTTTTGGGCTCCACCGAAGAAAAAGATGCAGCTAGGAAAATGCATGCAGATGTGGAGAATGATCGGCAAGCAATGCTTCTTCATCGAAAGCGATTGGAAAATCCTAGCACACGTGTTGACGCATTTGCTCAATTCGCCGATGTCGCCCAGTCTTTGTTCTCTGGCGAGAGGAGCTTTGTCGCAAATGCCGCCAGCCACCCAGAACATTTGCGGGAGCTTTTGCGTCTTACAGGCCCTGAGGGGGAACGATATGCAACCACCGAATTGACACGGAAAGCACACAAAACGCTACAGGCATTGGTTGAAAATTTAAGGGAAAATAACTTATTTTACGACGGGCTTCTATCGGTGCCGCGCATTCCTCCCAGCCTAATAAAGGCACTCGTTGATGCGCGTATCCTACGCGGTTATAAAATGATGTTCATCCCCGCTGAAGAAGGCCTCGATTCCTACAAACTTGCGCTATTTCATGCAGGAGTGGAAGTGCCAGCCCGTACGCGCAACGCTGTACTCGCCGCCGCCTGCCGTGAAGGAGACATTGATGCAGTACGGAGCCTGGTGAAGCAAGGCGCAGATCTTCGTACTGTTTCGAAGATTCATCCCAATACAATCAGTATTGCGGAATATATCACGAGCCGGGGCATTCCGATTAATTATGCAATTTTTACGAACTTGCTTGAGTATGCTATGCAGCATAATCCATCTAGAATTCCCGAAATCATGCAGCTGATCCGGGGTCAAAAAATGGCGCAAGAAATCTTAGAGGACTTGTTGTGTTTTGCTGTAACACATACCTCGCCAGACATGTCTCCGGCTGCCAAGATGCCTGCAATAGAAGCACTGATCGCCGAGGCCATGAAGCATCCTATTGATCGTTCCCATCTGTTCAGAGAAGGAATTAGTAGAGCTCTAGGAGCCCTTGGCCCACAAAGCCAAAATCGCATTCTCTCGTTTATGCGAAAAAATGGATTTGATTTCAATGCGCTCGATCCATCCTCGCTTTTTAATTTTCATGTTTCTATAGACCCGGCTCTATTCATCACTTTGGTTCGATTGGGCGCGGACCCAAATAGGCGCGACCGAGAAGGGCGGACCGCTATTGAGCGGATGCGGAGCGAATGGGGCAATAAAGAGGGTATAGCTGCCCTCGAGAAGGCTCTTAACGAGTACTATGCCAGCGTCATTGACCAAGAGAAGAAAGCCAAAGCAGCAGCAACACCAGCGCCAGAGATTCCTTTTGCCGCCGGGCATCCTTCCACCCACCCAAGCCTGATGGATCTGCCCGAATCTACCGCCGCACGAGGTCAACGCCTGCGAGAAGCCAATGGCACTCTGCTTATAGCGGTTCAGGACAGACGTCTTCGTGTAGGCGACGCAACATTAGATAACTTTGTTGCACAAACCGGTGCCAACGTCGATCACCGCAATGTAGCTGGCGATACATTGTTACATATTGCTGTGCTCAACCGAGATCCTGATACCCTACGCGTCCTCTTGGAACTTGGAGCAAATCGAACCTTGCAAAATCGCAGGGGAAATCTCACGCCCCTTCAACTGGCTCAGCAGATTGTTGAAAAAGATGAGGGAATGAAGGGTTTTCCCTCGCCACAGATGGCAGCCATCATCAACATGCTACAACAAAAAGCACCACAGCCAGCATTCAATGTGGCCGCAAAGCAGACGCATGCAGGGGAACCTGTCACAAACGAAGAGCTGCTCAGTGCCCGGGAGCATGCTAAAGGAATTGCTCACGACATCCAACTTCTCGAAGATGCGTCGTTGCTTGGGCCTGAACAAGCAGCAAAATATGAAGCGCGGCTAAAAGGTCTGCAACAGGAAAAGAAAGAAGCCGACGACGCTGTGCGGAAAATAGAAACCAGCGTTGCCCGTAAACAAAGACTCGCCAACTTTACATAGCAAATCAAGATTTCACCCAAGAGCCATTTGACGCCTGCCACCGACCTTTCTGTTCGGATTCTCTGATCAGGGCAGACAAGAGCGGTGCAAGAAATGTTCTAACTGACGCCATGAGTTCGCTGAATTTCTTTGGGGCAGGGTGGAGGAAGCGTTTCTTAATGAAAGAAGCCCACTGTCTTTGTCGGGCGTCATCTTGCGCGAAGACCAAGGTGAAGGCAGTTATCTTTTCGGACAAGTCTCTTTTTCTGGAAAGAAATGTTTTTTGAATTGCTTTGCTGAGTGAATCTCCATCGAAATCATAATTTTGTGCGAGCATCCAAATATCAAAAAAGTCCTTCATCCGCGTGTTCAATTCCCCATGACGAGCGATGGCTTCCAACTTCTCTGCAATGATGCTTTCTTTCGTATAGCCAAGAACTTTAACCGGTGAAAAACCAAGAGCCGAAGGAATTTCTAGCTGGATTGGTTCTGGATGGATCTCATCATTAAAACTAATATCCACATAAATGAAAAGATGTGTCGTCCCGAGTTGTCCTTGACACTCAATTCTTACGCCCTCGATCTCATTTCCTTCCATAATCCGTGTGCCACGCACACTATCAGGATTAAACAAAACACCATCATCTTCCACGGGCTGCCCACACACTTCACGGAAAACTAAAACCATCTCATCGATAGATTTTTTGTGCTTTCCAAGCAGGTCTATGTCCATGGTAGGGCGAGAAATGGGCGCTCGTAACGCCAGCAACATGTATCCACCCTTCAAAACAAATTGGTCTTTGTACAACGATGTCGAAAGGCGATATAAAAAACGTTCCATGGCAAAGTGTTGTAGAATCTCCATATAAGGTCGTCCGCTCTGCTTCATGGTGTTTCCCAAGCGGTGCTGCACAGATGTGGCCACGTCTTTTATTGATGACTTTTTCATAAAATCGATTCCAGATACGGACGCATAATCTTATCGACCCGACAAATGCGTGCGAAAAAAAGCAGTTTGTCGGTTTTGACCGTCATTTTTTGCCGATAAAGCCTGAGCGCCTCTAATGCGGTGTCGAGCCCAGTCTTGTTTCGAAATTTAAAACAGTCAGCAATAGTTTTTTCTGGGCTGTAAATTCTAACTTTTACACCGCTGATCTTGTAATTATCAATCCCTTCCAGAAAGCTTGTGCCGGAAAATCGAAATACTTGTAGCTTTGGGAGCCCAATACGTGGTGTTTCTGCTCCTTTTTCAAGAGCTATGCAGACTGCAGGTGGAATTTCGGTTGTCAGCTCATGAAAGCTAAGGGCCGACAGGAGACAAATAACACCTCGTGGGACACGTAGCGCCACAGCAGCGAGATCTGGGTTGCTAAGAGCGGGAAGATCCGAAAGGCGGTACCACCCACGTGTAACTTCGGCAATGATACCTGCATCTCTCATGGCATAGAGGGTTCTTCGCTGGATACCCAGGCGAATTGCCCTGCTACTGCGCAGCAGGCCGCCCTGCGCCTTAAAAATGGCTCGGGCCACCTGAATTGCATCGCTCGAAATCACGAAAACCGCCTGTTCTAAATTACCTATACATTTGTACATCTATTGGTGTTTTGGTTCAAGTCTAGTCTCCATCTTTTTTTTTCAAACTCTGGCATTGCGCAACAGTTTCTTGTTACAATAGCGCCATCGGGGGAAAAGCCATGCATCCGAAGATCGACAAAGCCGCCGCTAGCACGCATAGCGAAAATGCGGAGGCAGCCCACGCACCAGCACGGGCTCCAAAATCAGCCGAAGTTCCCCACGATAGCTTTGTAACCAAGAAGACTGAAGCGGCTGCACAACATGCACGGCCGCCAAGTTTACTCGGGCGTGTGTGGGGCGCTGTCTCATCCGTAGCGTCTGCAGCCTATTCTATGGTGAGGCGTTCTGATGCCGCTGCATCCAAGGGCGCAAAAGAAAGGGAAGTGAAAAACAAAGAAGCAGCTGCACACAAAGGAGATGTGCTTGTCGATACACCCGACGATGTGCTGAAACTCATGTTGGACTATGGGGATCCAGATACGCGGACCAAAGCCGCAGTGTATCGCGCGCAACATGGAAAAGAAGTGCTGAGCATCGACGCTGCTCTCGATGTCTTGGGCTCCACCAAAGAAAAAGATGCAGCTAGGAAAATGCATGCAGATGTGGAGAATGATCGGCAAGCAATGCTTCTTCATCGAAAGCGATTGGAAAATCCAAGCACGCGTGTTGAGGCATTTGCTCAATTCGCTGATGTCGCCCAGTCTTTGTTCTTTCCTAATTACGGCGGATCTTTCTCCAATGTTTTTGACGAAATGGGGTTTATCAAAAATGCCGCAAATCACCCAGAACATTTGCGGGAGCTTTTGCGTCTTACAGGCCCTGAGGGGGAACGATATGCAACCACCGAATTGACACGGAAAGCACACAAAACACTACAGGCATTGGTTGAAAATTTAAGGAAAACTACCTTGTCTGACCAAGGGCTTCTATCGGTGGCGCGCATTTCTCCCAGCCTAATAAAGGCACTCGTTGATGCGCGTATCCTAGGCGGTTATATGCTCATGCGCTACAATTCAGGAGAAATTGTCTACAATCTAGCGCTATTCCATGCAGGGGTGGAAGTGCCAGCTGATAGGCGCAACGATGTTCTCCAATCCGCCTGCCATGAAGGAGACATTGATGCAGTACGGAGCTTGGTGAAACAAGGCGCAGATCTTGGTACAATTTCACGAATCCATGGCAATGCAATCAGCATCGTGGAATATATGATGAGCCGGGGTATTCCGATTCCTACTAAAATTTTTACGCAATTGTCAACCTATGCGATGCGACTTAATCCATCTAGAATTCCCGAAATCATGCAGCTTATCTGGAATCAAGGTGAGCGACAGCAATCGATCTTAGAGCACGTGTTGTTTTCTTGTGCAACAGCCAAACCGGACGGAATGTATCCGGATGCCAAGGTGTCTGCAATAGAAGCATTGATCGCCGAGGCCATGAAGCATCCTATTGATCGTTCCCATTTGTTCCAAGGAATCAGTAGAGCTCTACTAGTCCTTCGCCAAGAAAGCCAAGATCGCATTCTCTCGTTTATGCGAAAAAATGGATTTGATTTCAATGCGCTCGATCTATCCTCGATTTTCACTTTTCATAATGCGCTCGATCCATCCTCGATATACAATCTTTATATTGGTGGAGCCCCGGCTCTATTCATCACTTTGGTTCGATTGGGTGCAGACCCAAATATGCGCGACCAAGAAGGGCGCACCGCTATTGAGCGGATACGGAGCGAATGGGACGATAAAAAGGGTATGGCTGCTCTCGAGAAAGCTCTTGACGAGTACTATGCCGGCGTCATTGACAAAGAGAATAAAGCCAAAGCAGCAGCAACACCAGCGCCAGAGATTCCTTTTGCCGCCGGGCATCCTCTCACCCACCCAAGCCTGATGGATCTGCCCGAATCTGCCGCTGCACGAGGTCAACGCCTGCGAGAAGCCAATGGCAATCTGCTTATAGCGGTTCAAAGCAGGCTTCTTCGCGTAGGCGATGCAACTTTACATAACTTTGTTGAACAAACCGGCGCCAACGTCGATCACCGCAACGCAAATGGCGATACATTGGCACATATTGCTGTGCTCAACCGCGATCCTGATACCCTTCGTGTTCTCTTAGAACTTGGAGCAAATCGAACCCTGCAAAATCGCAGGGGAAATCTCACGCCTCTTGAATTAGCTCAGCAGATTGTTGAAAAAGATGAAGGAATGAAGGGTTTTCCCTCGCTAGAGATGGCCGCCATCATCCGCATGCTACAACAAAAAGCACCAGTTGCGTCGTTTGCACACAAAGCAATGGACACAAACGAAGAGCTGCTCAGTGCCCGGGAGCATGCTAAAGGAATTGCTCACGACATCCAACTTCTCGAAGATGCGTCGCTGCTTGGGCCTGAACAAGCAGCAAAATATGCAGCGCAGCTAAAAGGTCTGCAACAGGAAAAGAAAGAAGCCGACGACGCTGTGCGGAAAATAGAAGCCAGCGTTGCCCGCAAAATCAATCGGTAATGCTTGTAAATGCATCGCGGCCCGGCCTGGGGGTGATCCACCATTGAAGCAGCGCGATGGCACCATTTTGGCAAACGCTTGCAGTGGCGCTCAATACAGTATCAAGGGTATTAGCAATCGCGCTGGAAAGAGGATCCTCACCGGTTGGTGAAAGCAGGGTTAAAAAATGTACCTCAGGAGCTCCTACAATCTCGAGGTTATCATCAGCCATGGCGAAAGAAGAAAAACAGAATACAACAGCAAGTAATAGACGATTCATATTTACTCCAATATGTCATTAGAAATAACAGCAATGCTCTACCACGTATATACTGCAAATCAACAGAAAAGTGGCGGCAACCATCGTTCGCTTGTTTACATAATATATATTATCGGTCACACATATTTCTGTCGGCTGCTTGTAAACCGCTCCATTCTTATGCGAGAATCTACACAAGTTACTTCCAGCTTAAACGGAGAATTTGTATGGCGAGACGTGTGCTTCTAGGTTTTTTTCTTGGCGCTTTGATTCTTGCGGGCGGCTGCCCGGGAAATAACAACAACAGTAGTACAAGCACGACACCGGGAGGCGCAGCAGTTAATACGAGCAATCTCGCCAACAGTAGCATGCGTGTTTATTTGACCGATACCCCCATGACGATTGATGGCCAGAGCGTCGATAAGGTTCTGGTCACATTTTCGGACCTGAGCGCCCATACCTCAGCGACAGCTGGCGATACAGATGCTGGCTGGCAGTCTTTCACGCTGAAGGCCACAACTGTTGACCTTCTTACTCTGCAAAACAATATCAATACGATTCTGGCAGACCAAACATTTCCCGCCGGGCGGTATCAGCAGCTGAGAGCCACCGTGAGCTCTGCCCAATTGTACCTCACAGCAAGCCCGACAACGCCAGTCAACGTGACCATTCCAAGTGGGGTACTCCGGATCAACATCGACGTCACAATCGCTGCAAATACAAAATATGGCGTGCTGCTAGACTTTGTCGCAAGCGACAGCCTCAAGCAAGCTGGTGGCACTTGGAGAATGGCTCCGCCCGTCATCAAGGTGAAGGAAATATTCATCATTAATGCCGACGGTACAACAACAGCGGTTGGCAATGGTGGCGGTGCACAGGCTCAAGCATGTACTGCGGACACAGGCTGCACCGCAGTGGTCCAGAAGTGCTGTCCAGCCACGGGTGCTAATAGGACGTGTGCAAATATTACGACAGATAATAACAATTGCGGTGCTTGCGGCACAGTGTGCACATTGCCTCAGACTTGCAAAAATGGCGCATGTGCTTAACGCTTAAATTGCCAGCGTTGGTGCGTTGCGCAAACGCACCATGCGCTCGGCTGGCATCATCAGATGCCCTTCATCTCTACAGACAATAGAAACACCGCCGCCACTCATGGACATCACATGGATGAGTTTCTCAGCAGGTGTAGCGATTTTTGTTAGTGCTAAGATAGCCGGCATATATTTGAAGCCAGTTAGACTACCAATGTGTTTGAGAAACTTCGATAGCTGATGCGTACTCGTGGTATCAGTAAGCTCTTTGATTTTCTTCGCAAATTCCTTCGCCTGTTGCAGTACTTTGGCATCTTTTTTGAGAGAGCGCCTTGTCCTCTCCCAGTATTCTCGCTCGAGGCCACTAAGTTCAGAACTGCCACAAATGCTCAAGAAAGACATGTTAGATTTCATTGTTAGATAGTTATCTAGAATTTCACGACCGGTTGTTATAGGCATTTCGGCCAGCGACGGATCAATCTCTACTGCTGAACGCAGATAAGCCTGAACAGCTGCCTCTTCTGTGACACCGACGATGTTTTGCATGCCAGCTTCGGTAAAGTAGACGTCGATATTAGTCATGACTGCACTCACATTGGAAAAAACTTTTTCGAGCGTGGGTACGTCAATTAAATGCGTTTGCGGAGTTCCCTCAGTCTGTGCACCCATTGCCTTCACAAACGCTAAAAATTGGGCGACGTCACTGTCTACCGTGAACTTGTTCTTTTTCTTGTAGGTAAAATGGCAAAATGGTGTGGATGGGCCTTCTTCTGAGAGTCTCATGGAAACCATTTCCCAAGAAATGTCTCGAGAGCCTTTAAACACATTGGAAAAGTGTTTGCTGTAAACAGATTGCCGAGTGATAAGTTGATGACCTACCGGATCGGTAAATCGGCTTTGCGTCTCTTGTGACGCTGCCGATAAAACAAGCAAAGTTTGGCCAAGGACTTGCAAGCCAGCGTCCGCATTATAGCTACTGTCGCGTTCCTCCAAGGTCCCAGCTTCTACGCCGCTGCCTGGCGTTGTGGCAAGCCGCTGTGCGGGCCCTGCAGAAAGACGCACAAGTTGCTCATAGGCACGTGCTGCGCTCGACTTCGATAGGTCGAAGTCATAAACCATCGTGTCGGTGCGATTGTTGCTAGTGTTTGCGCTGGCATAAAGTTGCAGTGAGGTAAAACTCGAGACCATTTGCTCGAAAAATTGATACCCATTCTGGTTGACATAATACTGGAGTTGGCCCGCACCAATGTTTGGAGGCGCGAGCGTGCCTGCGCCAAAGTTGATTCCAGCTAGGATCCGCGCTGTTGCCCCACCTGATGCTTTGTTGATGTTTTGCACAATGACACGCACTTTACTGCCGTCACCAAGCGCGCTGACTGTGACGCTGTATTCTTGCAACAATCCACCGGTATGCGTTGTTGCGATTCCTGCCCCAAGTATTGCTGGGCCAAGGACTTGGCCGGCAAACGTCGTGGTATTCACCCACCCACTCAGCACACCCTGCCCTGCAACCTCGATCTCGACGCCGGCAGGCAAGCTTTGCGCGGCTTGCGCCGTGAAAGGAAGATTCAAAACCTTGGAGGATGCCTGAGCAAATGGTAACACGGTGCGATAACGCAAAAGGCCCGACGTAGTAAAGCCAGTGCTGACTTGAAACACCGGGGGCATGGGGTATGTCGCCATCATGCCAGTCCCAAGCTCCACGACGCCGCTGATTTCCGTCCATGCAGCGCTGGCCTGCGCGCGACGCGCAGCGGAGTGTACGATGCGGGGATCCGTGGGTGCTAGAGTGCGCTCCGTGATGCGAAGCCCCATAGGGATGTTATCCGGAATAGTCTGCGATATTGCCTCCGGGGAAGACCGAGCTTGGTTGTTAAAGGAAACCTCTTTGACGATCGTCGAGACTATCCAATTCGATACCCTACCTGTCCCGCTTTCTGGCGGCCGCGGTGTTACCAACGATCGCAAAGGTGCGGGTGTAGGCGGTGGTGGCAGCGCGCGAAGCGGACGCACCATCGATGGCAGAAGCGGTGCCGAGTTCACCCGACGCAGGGATGGCCTCGAAGGAGCAGCGAAGGTCACCATGGTTTGATATCCTTATATTGCGAGAGTGGCTGCATGGAGTGTGCGCACCAGTTGTTCGCTTGGCATCATCAGCTCGCCCTCGTTTTTACAGATGATGGAAATCCCACCACCGCTCATGGCCATTTGGTGCACCAACGTCTCCTGATGCGTCGCAATCTTTGTGATGGCCGAGATGGCTGGCATATATTTGAAACCGGTCAAGCTACCAATGTGTTTGAGAAATCTCGACAGCTGATGCGCACTTGTTGTGTCGGTAAGCTCCTTGATTTTCTTCGCAAACTCCTTGGCCTGCTGAAAGACTTTGACGTCCTTTTTAAGTGCGCGCCCTGTGGTCACCCAATATTCTCGCTCGAGGCCAGTGAGCTCTGAGTTTCCACAGCAATTTAAGAAAAACAAATGTGACTTGACGGAGATGTAATCATCTAAAATCTCTCGTGCATTTCTGCCGGCGCTCGTTTGGGGGTTGAGAGCAGGCATACCCTCGAGGTCTGGATCAATCTCTATTGCCGATCGCATATAGGCCTGCACCGCGGCCTCTTCTCCTACGTTCACGACATTCCGCAAACCAGCTTCGGTAAAATAGATATCGATATCCGTGTGAATCCTGTTTCCGTTGGAAAATATCTTCTCGAGCACTGGCAGATTGTTCAAATGCGTCTGTGGAGTCCCTACAAGTTGCGCACCCATCGACCTCACGAAGTTTAAAAACTGGGTGATATCACTTTGATCCGTAAAAGCACTGTGCTTGCGATAGGAAAAATGACAAAATGGATGTGACGGACTCTCTTCAGAAGATTTTATAGAAACCATTTCCCAGGTGATATCTCGAGAGCCTTTAAAAAAATTGGAGAAATGCTTGCTATAAACAGACTGGCGGGTGATGCGCTGACGGCCAGCGGCGTCTGTTAATCGAGTCTGCGTCTCGTCTGACAACGCCGACCGAACAAGCAACTTTTGCCCAATGACCTGCAACCCGGTTTCTGCGGTGTAGGTACTATTGCGCTCCTCTATGTTTGCCGATTCTACGCCGCTACCTGTAACCGTAGCGAGATGCTGCGCAGGCCCCGCGGAGAGACGTACCAGATGTTCGTAAGCGTCCGCTGCGTTTGGCTTTGATAAGTCGAAGTCATAGACCATCATATCCGTATTCGTATGGCTGTGGTCGGCTTTCGCATACAGTTGCGCTGTGGTGAACACCGATACCATCGACTCGAGAAATAGATAACCATTTTGGTTGATATAATACTGGAGTTGACCACCCGCAATGTTGAGCGGAAGGAGCTTACCAACGCCAAAATTCAGCCCCGCAAGGAGCTTTGCTGTCACGCCGCCAGATTCTCGATTGATGTTTTGTACTGTGACACGCACTTTGTGATGGCCGTCAAGCGCATGGACTGTCACGCTGTACTCTTGTGCGAGGCCGGCGGTGTTGACTGTGCTGATCCCAGCCCCGAGTGTGGCAGGACCAATGGGCTGACCGATAAAAGTATTGGTATACATCCACCCGCTGAGCGTGCCCCGCCCCGCGACTTCGATTTCTGAGCCAGCCGGCATGGCCTCCGCAGCCTGAGTTGTGAAAGGAATGTTTAAGATATGATGCTCTGATCTTTGGGATGGCATCACAGTGCGATAGCGCAAAAGACCTGATGCGCAGAAACCGGCGCACAGTCCAAAAGGAGGCGCGAGCGGAAACGATGCCATCATGGCGGTGCCGAGTTCAATGACGCCAGCAGTTTCAGCCCATGTCGCACTGGCTTGCGCACGGCGAGCTGCGCAGTGAGCGACATGGGGATCACTTGGCTCGAGCACGTGCTCCGTAATACGAAGTCCCATCGGGACAGTTTCTGGGACGCTGCGAGCGACCGCCAGTGCCGATGTCTGCGGTAGATGGTTCCAGGAGACTTCTTTGATCATGGTAGAGGTGATCGCATTTGATATGGTGCTACGGCCGCAATTTAACGGTCGTGGTGCCACTGCCAGCGGCGTCGCGGATGGCGGCACTGGCGCTGACAACAGCGGTGCAGAATTCATGCGATGCAACGTTGGTCTCGATGGAGCAAAAGTATCGACTGCATGTTGACGTTGTGCACGCGCAGTTGGAGTGCGTGCTCCCGATGCTTGTGTGAGTAATGCGGGCGCTGCCTCTCCGATCGTGGTCACCATGGCTATCTCCGAAAACGTGAGTGGCTCCAAGGAAAGATTATCGCCTCGAGCAGTGTTTTGGTTGCACCGGAGTTTTAACGCTATATGAATTTCAACATCGTTCGTCTCGCCATGCGACGACCCATCGCCACCGTTGTGGTTGTTCTCGCCGTTATCCTGACCTCAGTAGTGGCCATTGTTGAGATGAAGCGCGATATTTTGCCATCACTCGGCATCCCAATTATCTATGTTGCCCAACCCTTCGGAGGCATGGATCCGGCGCAGATGGAGAGCTATCTCACTTACTTTTACGAATATCATTTCCTTTATGAGTCGGGCATTGAGCATATCGAGTCTAAGAACATCCAATCAGCAGCTCTGATTAAGCTGCAGTTCTACCCCGGCACCGACATGGCGCAGGCCATGGCTGAAACCATTAACTATGTGAACCGGTCGTTAGCATTTATGCCCGACGGCGTGGTGCCGCCGTTTGTGATGCGTTTTGATGCGGGTACCGTGCCGGTGGGCAAGCTTATTTTCTCAAGCACAAATAAAGCAAGAACGATGGTTGAGCTGCAAAACTACGCGTTGAATTATGTAAGACCGCTTTTTGCAACGCTCGAGGGAGTATCGGCGCCGCCGCCCTTTGGTGCGAGCGCGCGCAGCATCGTCATCAATGTAGATCCCGACAAATTGGCCTCATATAGTCTCTCCACCGACGATGTCGCTAAAGCTCTTATGGCATCAAATCGCATTGTTCCATCGGGGAATATCAAAATGGGAGATATGTATCCCATTGTTCCGTTTAATGGCGTGGTGAAAAATATCAAGGAGCTCGAAGACGTGCCCCTACGCATGGGGACTTTTCCTACGGTCTTTTTACGAGACGTAGGCCATGTCGTAGATGGAAGTGACATTCCTACCAGTTACGCGCTCGTGAATGGGCAACGAACCGTTTACATACCAGTAACCAAACGCCCCGAGGCTTCAACGCTCGCGGTTGTCGATCGCGTAAAAGCAAATATCCCCAAGTTTCAGGCTGCAGTTCCTCAAGATGTGAAAGTGAGCTACGAGTTCGATCAATCTGGCTCTGTACGACGAAGCATGAAGGCTGTGCTGTTCGAAGGCGCCTTGGGTGCATTGCTAACCGCCTTAATGGTGATTCTGTTTTTGCGCGACTGGCGAATTGCCTTGGTGGTCGTGGTGAACATTCCAATCGCTCTCTTGGCGGCGACAACCGCACTCTGGCTCAGTGGCCAAACCGTTAATCTGATGACTTTGGGCGGCCTCGCACTTGCTGTGGGAATTCTCGTTGATGAAGCTGTGGTAACGATTGAGAATATCCATCAGCATTTGTCCAAGGGGGAACGCTTAGCGGTGGCGACGCTCAAGGGGACGAATGAAATTTTGCTGCCCGGCCTTCTGACCATGCTCTGTATTCTTTCTGTTTTTACGCCATCGCTATTCATGACAGGTGTCGCGCGGGCGCTCTTTGTTCCCTTATCGCTGGCCGTCGGATTTTCGATTGTAGCATCGTTTTTATTATCGAGAACGCTGGTGCCCGTATTATCAACATGGCTGTTAAAAGAGCATGATCAAGCAACGCATTTAAAGCACAAAATGTTTGACGCGTTTCAAAGTGCTTATGCGTTTTTTCTGAAGAAAGCGCTGGTTGTTCGTTGGGTGATAATTCCCGTTTATGTTTTGGCGTGTTGCGCAATCATAATTTTGGTAGGAACGCATCTTCCAACTGAGATTTTCCCCCGGGTTGACGAAGGCGAGTTTAAATTTCGCTTAAGAGCACCCACAGGTTCTTATATTGATCACACTGAAGCGGTCACCATACGCGCGATGAATATTATTAAGAACGAAGTGGGCGAACACAATGTAGCTGATTGGCTGGCCTTTATTGGCGTGCCGGCGCCCACGTATCCGGTGAATTTAATACATCAGTGGTCGTCGGGTCCGCAGGAAGCCGTGGTTGAAGTCGCGCTTAAAAAGAACGCGCGAATCCCAGTCGCCGGGCTGAAAGAGAAATTACGGGCGCGTTTTGCCAAGGAACTTGATCATGTCACCGTATCGTTCGAGCCAAGTGGAATCGTTGATCAAACCATGAGTCTTGGCTCCAACACACCGATTGAAATTGCGATCAACGGTCAAGACTTATCTGCAGTGCGAGCACACGCGGAGAAAATTCGGGCGGCCATACATGACATTCCAAGTCTACGGGATGTGAGTTTTGGCCAGCCCTTCGATTACCCGGCCATTGCCGTGAACGCGAGTCGAGAAAAGGCTGGCTTGCGGGGCGTGAGCATGCATGACATTGGCATGGCCCTTGTGCCTGCGACGTCCTCTAGTCGCTTTATTTTGAAGAACTACTGGGCCGATCCAAAAAATGGGATCAACTATCAAGTGCAGGTCGAGGTCCCGCCTGGGGGAATCCACTCAGTAAAGGGACTTGAGGATTTAACCGTGTCGGTTGGCGGCGGAGCAGTTCCACTGCATGATTTTGCGGAAGTGAAGCAAGGCGTAGTGCCCGCAGAATTCGATCGTTTAAACATGCAGCGCATGGTGACGGTGCAGGCAAATTTGGCCGGCAATGATTTAGGCGCTGCATCGAGAGAGATTGCGCAACGCATCAAACCGCTTGAGAAGGAAGTTCCACGCGGCTTGAGTGTGCATGTGCGAGGCCAAACCGCTGCACTTAAGGAGATATTTAGCGGTCTCTTCATCGGTCTTGCAGTCGCCGTGCTGGTGATTTTTCTGCTGCTGGCTGCTAATTTCGAATCGATCACGTTGTCTCTTGTGGTGCTGTCGACAGTACCAGCGGTGTTAAGCGGTGTTGAGCTTGCACTCTATGTGACGCGCACATCGCTCAACATCCAATCGTTTATGGGCGCAATTATGGCTGTTGGTGTGGCGGTGGCCAATGCTATTTTGCTTGTTACGTTTGCGGAACGTGACCGTATTCAGATGGGCAATTCCCATAAGGCTGCAATAGAAGGCGCGCGGAGTCGCATACGTCCCATTCTTATGACAGCACTCGCGATGATTGCTGGCATGATACCGATGGCCATTGGTATCTCCGAAGGTGGTCAGCAAACAGCGCCCTTGGGTCGAGCTGTGATAGGCGGTCTCTTGGCATCGACGATTGCGACGTTGATGGTGCTTCCTCTGGTGTACGCCGTAGCGCTGAAGCGAAAGAGCACGAAATCTCCTTCACTCGATCCTGGTGACGAAGCAAGCGCACACTACCAGGCGGGGGTGGTGTCATGAATGCCACACAATTGGTTGTTGCACTTGTTTTTGGCTGTATGGTGCAGCCCATCTATGCGCGCGAAATTAGTCTAGCCGACACGCTTAGTCTTGCGGAAAAGGTAAGCCCCGATATTCAATCCGGGCGCGCACGCGAATCACAAGCGAAGTCGGACATCACGATTGCAACTTCGTATTTGTACCCGTCACTGAATTTGTCCGCCGTCGACAGTTGGGGCTTGCCCGGATCCGGTAGCCCAACGCCGCCAGATATTGGCGGAATTCTCGATTCACCTTATCGAAACGGCTTTGGCATAGGTGTTTTGGCCCGCGTGTCGGTGTTTGATCTGCGACCTTGGCTCGGCCGTAATGTGGCCCGCGCGCAATCGAACTCCGTCCAGGAACAAACGAAGGTCGTTCGCTTAAATACTTACTTGAGCACTCTCCAGGCTTTTGTGGACGCTGCACGCTACCTGGGACAAGAACATGTATGGGCCAATATCGCAAAAAGAGTGAACTCGGTTGAAGACACACTTAAAAAACGGGTAAAGGTGGGACAATACAACGACGTGGCACGTTTGCTCATTCAAGATCAGCAAGACCAGGCGCACATTATGCAGGCAAGCTTTCATGAGCGATATCTGCAAGCCAAAAAGCGCGTGGCATTGTTCATCGATTTAGATGAAAATGAAATTAGCGTGGCCTCAGCACTCACATTTCCAAAAGAAGTACATCATATTCATATCTCGGTTGCAAAAAGCCCGTTCCTAGCTCGAGCCGAATTTGATGTGCATGCAGCGAAGGCGCAAGCGCGCCAGACATTGAGTGAGCATTTTCCGCGTCTGTATGCCACCGCAAGCGGAGGCTACCTGGTTAATACGCGTTTGGTCGACCCACAGTACTATTCTATATGGCTTGGCGTCACCGTGCCCTTGTTTGAAGGATTTCGTCTGGTGGCCAATGATCGCCGTGCCGGGCAGGTACAGCAAGAAAAGCGGAGCACAGTGCAGGCTACCGAGCTTGCGCTAAACGAAAGCTATGCGCGTTACGACGAGAGTATTAACGCTGCGCGAGTCGAATTGGCGATGCTTGATAACGAGCGAAAAGCGTCGGAACAAGCGATTGAATTGGCTCAGGATCGGTTTTTGAACTTTTTGGGCTCAGTCATCGATTTGCGAGAAGCTCTGCGTGACCTCACGCGCATAGATGGACAAATAGTCGATAGAAAAGCTGATCTCTTTTTGGCATCGTCGTCTAAAGCCATTTTGCAAGGGGCTGTGGCTGATGATTTCAAACCATAGTGCAACACGAGTTAGTTTTCTAATTGCCGGCGCCCTTTGCTTGTCGCCTCTTGTCTCTTCCAGCGTTGCGCTACTCCTGGGTTTGTTTTTCGCGCTAGCCATCGGCAATCCCTATTTGCCTACCACACAGTCAATCACACCAAAACTTTTGCAAGCGTCTGTAATTGGGCTCGGCGCAGGCATGAACCTCGAAGTTGTCGCAAGGGTTGGGCTACACGGCATTGGCTACACCGCGACCGGAATTCTCCTGACAACATTAATTGGGCTTTCCATCGGGTATTTTCTTAAGCTCAACAAAGAAGTTTCTTTGCTCGTCACGATGGGAACGGCCATCTGCGGCGGTAGCGCCATTGCAGCTGTGGCATCGACCATCCGAGCGAAGGCACCCGAAACATCTGTCGCGTTGGCAACCGTATTTTTCTTAAATGCGATGGCGTTGTTGATTTTCCCGGCGCTTGGTCACCATTTTGGGCTCAGCGAAACGCAATTTGGTCTGTGGAGTGCATTGGCGATTCACGATACCAGCTCTGTTGTTGGTTCTGCCCTCGCCTATGGGGGAAAAGCTGTTGAAGTCGCGACCACGGTCAAATTGGTGCGCGCTTTGTGGATCGTACCCGTATGCATTGCCATTGGATTTTTCTTTCGCGCTGGCAAAAAGCCAGCGAGGCCGTGGTTTATTTTGGGTTTCATCGCTATCGCTGCACTGGTAACTTTTGTACCAGTGCTCGCTGCTCCCGGGAAGATCATCTATGCAATTGCGACACGTTCGCTTGTTCTTACGCTCTTTCTGATTGGCTCCAATCTGTCGCGTGCAAGTCTGCAGCAAGTTGGAATGAGGCCATTGATTCAAGGTGTGACACTATGGGGGATTGTTGCGAGCGTGACGTTGCTGGCGATTCAGGCAGGTTTTATTATTTGATGCCTAGATAGCCGAGGTATGTCGTTGCTGAAAATATCACCGTTGTCACACCCAACACAATGATCGGAATGAGGCTCCATCCGGATCCGGAGCTCTGTGCAGCAGGCGGTGCCGGCAATGTCCGCTGTAGTTTCTGGCACCAAGCGCTGGGCGCGCTTCCTTGCGAAGCTAACGCCGCCGCGTAGGCGAACACGGCTTTGGCCAAGGTTGTGTTGTCCCAAGCATAAAAATTTGTTTTTGTGATCACGCGAGCGCTCGAATCATAACCACTGGAGATAATCGTTGCAAGCACCGGAGCTGAAGCGCTGAGTCCCCTCGCTCCTTGTAATTGCAGGTAGGTGCTGTTGGAGAGCCCGTTGTTGGAAATGTAGTCCAATATGCTCACCGTTCTGCCATCACATGTGCTAATGGTTACGCCGTTCTGTCCCGTAACCGCAATCATGCTGCCGTTCAGTGCACGAACAGCAACGTCCGCTCCAACAGTCGTATTATGGCAAGTTCCATCGACTCTTCCAATTTGCACCTGGTTTCCACTCGACTCAACATGCCAAATGCCGAAGGAAATATAATCCCATCCATCCTGAAGTCTCGGGTGAATGATGTAGTTTCTGTTGTCATCGATGTTAAAGTCTGGACACGTCGCCCAAAGTGAATTGGAAAAACACCAAAGAATGAAGGCTACTCTTCTAATCTTCAACATGATACCCCGCGGCTTGAACCGTTGTCACCGGATTTCTCAGACGATGAAGGTAAATGCCTCCGGTTATTAATGTGGCTGTGACAACCAATCCCGTTGTGACGGACAATGTAATCAGCGCTGGTTCATAATAAGAGGGCCGCCCCTCGGGAGGATTTGATGCAGTGCGTTGCTGGTAACAAGAGTTCATTTTGTTGTAGGGAGCAATGCTTTGCATCGCCACAAACATCACGATAGTTTGCGCAAAATTAGCGGAAAATGGCTGTGGCAGATCATAAGTCGTGAGTCGCCATGATGGGCTCGTGCATTGTGCAGAAGCTCCATTCGATGCGTCGATAGTTTGAATGCTCGCAATGACCTCGCCATTAATCCCCCGTATCGTGATGCTATCACCGAGCTGCTCGGAAGTGCGAACATAAGCTTGTGGTAGCAATGTCTCCGATTCCCATGTCCGCAAACGCGTGCTGACATTTACATTCGCTTGTTCCTGCTCATCGAGTAAAATCCAGCCGATCTCTTGGTTTTGGCAATCGTAAACGCGCGGCGTTCCACCGGGGTTTCTGATGACCGCCAGTATTTGGCCGCTGTCATCGGTGAGCGTGAGAGTTGCATCGACGCTGCCCGCATCGCAGCTCTCATTAACTGTGCCCAATGGGGTCGTTTGAAGTACAATTTGGTTTGGATTAGTGCACAGGGAAGTCATGAAAAGATACTCTGAGTTGGAATTCAGCACGGACTGCGAGCATTCGTCCGCAAAAGAAGTGTCTGGCTGTGCGCTCAGAATAAAAACGATCGTGGAAGCGATGCAAAGGTTGAATCGTACCATGTGACGCTAACTACTTTATGTGGCCAAATATTTCCAGCTAGGAATTAAAAATCGCTCGACCTGCCCCGATAAAGAGCCCACCAATCGCCCCGACTAATCCACCGACTCCAGCAAATGTATATTTCGCGGCCACCGATGACAGCCGCGCGACTCCCATTGCTGCTCCAACGGAGCCAGCAACCGGTGCTGCGACAATTGTCGCAAGTCCGTCCGCTGGATAGATAGCAGCGCGGCCGACAAAGTTGCCATATCTATTGGCTGTCGTCCCATAGTTATCTCGAATTGGCCCCGTGAGGCCATTTTCTCCCTCTACAATCAATTTGGTACCCAGGGCAATTGGAGAAACAAGCACAGCCCCGGTAACACCAGCTGCTGCTCCGGGCACCATCGCGACTGTCGATGTCACGTCAACCGCCAAGTGTGCCGCGAGGCCGACCAAGCCTTCTGCTTGTGGATCATAGTTTGCACGCGAAGCGGCGGTTGGTATTCCTGTTCCGAGCATCGCGTCGGGTAAGCTCATGACGGCCTGCCCTGCTCGCGCGCCGATGTTTACGCCTCGGCGCGCGCAGCCCGTGAATGCCGCGCCAAACTTTTGCCAGCGCGTCGTTCCGCTAAATGAAACAGGTTTAAAAGCATCTTGTGCAAGTTGATTCACATGCTCGTTGCCTTGCCTGACGCCACTCTCGCAACCCATGACTCGCATAGCAACGTTGCTCATTTGGTATTGGATGCGATAGCTGTGGATGTCCTCGTCTTTATAAACGGCGAGAGGATGTGGAATTCTCTGATTGGATGCTCTTGGCATGTGTTCGTTCCTTCGGGGATATCACTTCTTGAAAATCGCTCGCCCTGCTCCGACGAAAAGACCGCATACGGCTCCGATAAATCCGCCCACGCCGGCAAGTGTATATTTCACGACGACTGATGGAATGCGCGTCACACCAAGGGCGACTCCGACTGAACCTGCAACAGGCGCAGCCACTGCCGTTCCGACATCGTCTGCGCCATGGCGGGCCACGCTCGGAACATATGCGCCAAAGCGCATTGTGTCTGCACCATAGCAGTCCTCGAACCTGCCGGGGCGGCCGTCGTCTCGAAGCGCAACACCATAAGCAATCGGATACGACGCAGTGCCCGCAAATGCTCCGATGGCTGCTCCGGGTGCCATAGCAACCGTCGAGGTCGCATCTATGGCAGCATGGGCGGCTAGCCCGACCAGTCCTTCTGCTCGGGGATCATATTTCACTCGCGGTCCCGTAGGTACGCCGGTTCCGAGCACAGCGTCAGGTATCGCCATCGTGGCCCGACCGACACGGGCTCCGACGCCAACGCCTCGACGCGCGCAGTTAGATACGGCTAATGAGAAATTTTGCCAGCGTGTTGCGCCATCGAAAGTGAGGGGGCGGAATGCATCTTGCGCCAATCGATCGATATGCTCGTTGGCTTGGCGAATCCCTGTGTTGCCACCGGTTGCTTGAAGGGCGGCGTGGCTCATTTGATACGGGGCGGGATACGTGCGTGGATCTTGATCGCGATAGACGGCGCATTCTTGGTGGATAGGCATTGGAGGACTCCTTGGCGTGCCGATGGCACAAGGAGTTGTAGTGCGCCCGATACTAATTTGGTGATCGGTGTTGGTCGACGACAGGCATCGGATCGGGCGCAGACTCCGTAAATTGATTCCCCGTTAACGCATAGGACCTGATCGCCTGCCCCTGGGCGTCCAGTGCCTCCATGTTCCATGTGCCTTGCGGGCCTTGATCAATTAGCGCAAAGCCGTAATCGCTAAAGTTGCTATCGCTCAAGACCTTCGAGGATCGAGGTCCGCTCGTAATGTAGCTTGTGCCAGGCAATCTCGCATAATTATATTTATCGCCACCGTTGCCAACAATCAGCTGTGCAGGTCCATTGTCCGAATAGCTCGTGATATTAAAAAAATGAATGTGTCCGGATAAAAAGCGATTGATGTTTGTCAAAGGGAGGGCGGATAAGGCAGCCTGCAAGGTCGCTCCAGATGAGGAACATAATTCTCCCGTTGTCACGGGATTGCCTGCAAAGGGAATGCAAGCCCAAGTTGGGCGATGTGTAATCAACCACACATCATTCCAAGACTGTGCATTTATGCTCTCTGTCAGCTGCTCAAACTGATGCTTGTATGCGCTGACACTCGCAGCAACTATCTTGGTATCCGATGCCGCGGAAGAATCAAGTACAGCCATTTGCATTTTGCCAAGCGATACTGTGTACGGAACAGTGAAATTAAAAGCGGGATTGTTTAAACAATCCGCCTGGCTATTAGGAATTTGGGCGCCTGAATCAAAAAAGCGAAACCACCCGACAAAAGACTCGGTACACTGCTCGTGGTTCCCGCGAATAAATAGCCACGGGGCGATCTCCAATGATGGTTTGGCCGGAATAAAGAAATCATTTTCCCACACGTTCCACTGATCGCGGAACGCAATGGTCTTGCAGGCTTGGGTGCCAGCGGTGCAACCTTTCGCACGATAGACGTAGTCTCCGACATGAATGACTAAACCGGGGAGTTGCCTTGCTACAGCTTGCATGATTGGCGGGAATGGCCACCCCGTGGTATCACACAGCTGCTCGACGTCATTGCATCCGGTATCACCTACGACGGCGATCGAACCAGTGGCATTCGGCAGCTTTAGTGCGGCACTCCCGATGTACGCCATCGTCACACTCGGCGGGATAGCTTTTTGGCATGTTAGTACCGGAAATTGCGGCGCAGCCTTGCTCGCCCGCACATCCATCGTGATGCAAGTTGCATCCAGCTGAATCGGCGGACACACATCATCCTCGGTGATTGCCCTCGCCGACAGCACGCCATCCGGACCAAGTTGTACCCATGTGTATTTGGGCTGAACCACAGGCTGAGCGCAAGTTGCAGTGCCGCCACCCGGACCGCCTTGCTGCCCGCCAGATTGCCCATTCGTTTGCACGCTGTTCGAGCATTGGGCACCCATGAGGCCTAGCGCCAAAAGCGAAATCGTGATAGCCAAGCTGCATGAAGAAGCTCTCAATTTTGACCGCCATTTATGTAAGCGTTGCCCTCGTAAACGCGTGCACACAAGCGACCGCCCCCGCAGTGCAGCCCCAAAAAAAACCTGAAACTCATGATCCAGTTGCATTCGCGAAGTATAGTGCGAAGCAGCCACAACCACAAGAGAACCGGCCCAAAAGTATTTGCGACACCAGTAATTTCTTTGGTCCAGACGATCTATGTGCTCCCGCCCCAAAGAGGATCGTCGAGAATAACCCAGCTACCGACGATCTGACTTGGACTTTGCCGCGCACACCAGAAAGTTTTATTTGGCATCACTTCCCTAAAAGCGAACAGCGTGTTGTCGTTGAGCTTTTAGACAAAGACGGCTTGCCCTGGCCAACCCATAACATCTTGCTAGAGAATAACGGACGCCATACGACCAAGCTGATTCCCGATTATGAATTACCTGAGGCAAGTTCTCTCTTCCTCAAAGCAACCATCTTCAATCATCAAGACAAGCAAATAGAGATTTGGCTTCAGAAGCTCGTCGTCAAGGCTGGAGCGCAACAAGATGCCCCATGGCAAGTGCAGCCAAAGAAAGTTGCTACACCCACCAAAAAAGAAAAGGCCAAGAAGAAGAAGAAAACCAGAAGATCTAAGGCCGCCTAACAATGCGGGCCGGCTTAAACTCAATCTCTTCTTCATTGGCACTTGATGAACCCTCGTCATCCAAGCGCCCAGCGACTAATTCGCTGACAAAGGGCAAATCTGCTGGTGGGAAATTTCGTTCAAGCAGCGCGCGTTGATCGGCCCACTCCACAGCCTTCACATCAATAGCCTCTGGCGTACCCGAGCGGATATGGCACCGATAAATTAGCAAATGTACTTCTCTGCTGCCATACCCGTGGTAGGTTTCGAAGCAGCAAGTACCGATGTCAACCTCAATACCCAGCTCTTCCTTGAGCTCGCGCCTGAGCGCTTCCTCGTCGCTTTCACCTGCTTCCACCTTGCCACCTGGGAATTCCCAGGTGAGGGCCAAATGTTTGCCGGGCCAACGTTGGGTCAAGAGCACTTTTGAATTTTGGCGAATTAACGCGGCAACAACACGAAAGCGTTTTTCGTCACTTTCCTGCATGTCTTCAAGCAAATGGCTCAATTGCGCCCTCCTTCCTGAAAAGCGTACAAGTACCCAGGGGCGCTCACAGCAAAAAGCTGGGCTTGATTGCGCAGCAAATCGCCCGCGAATCCAAGGCCAGAGCCATAAACGCCAAGTTCTTTGCCGGATTTTTGATCAAGCACAAACAGACCACTTTTATCAGAACCAAAATAGACTCTATTGTTAGCGACGAGGAGCCTGGTTGGCGCCCCTTTATCAAAGCTATATTCCCAAACGACTGTTCCCTTTTGCGGGTCAATACCAAGAACAATCTTTGCTCCAGCTGCGATCACGAGATCATTTGCATAAGCCAAGCGTGTAATATCTTTCTTCTCAAGGCGCCAGCGTTTTGTCCCTGTTAGCGGATCAATAGCCACAATGCCAGAAGCAAATGATGCAGCAATAACCGAGTTTCCTGTCCAAACTGGATCTGTGACCACATCCGGGAATTGGGCCTTTGGGTCGCCGAGCATCACTTCACGCACAACAGCTCCCGAATTCGCATCATAGATCCCAATTTTTCCCGTTGGATGGCCTGCCGCTAATAAAGAAGTGGCGACGCCATTTTGTTCCGTATGAAAGAGCAACGGGGTTGATAGCAACCGTAAGAACATTCTTGAAGGAGGTGGACGTTTCTTCACCCACTTTACCTCTCCAGTTCCTTTATCCAGCGCATAAAGCGTGCAAAGGCCAGTCACTACATAAAGCGTTGTTCCATCCAAAACCAGAACATTTTCGACTTCAGCATCGAGCTGCGTACTCCATGTCGAGGCGAAAGATGTTGTATTCACGCTCAACACCTGGCCCTTATCGGTGCCGAAAAACAACTGCCCTTCTTCAAATATCGGCGTTGTCATCAGATTAGCAGGCAACGGATGCGATGAAAGTTCTGTCCCCTTTCGCGAAAATACATGGAGCAGCTTATCGGAGCCGCCCACGTAAAGCAGCTCCCCGCTAGGGTCAGCCATAACTCCAGCCTTTTCATGCTGAACGTAAGATAAGCAACCCTCCCCCACACGTGGCTGAGAGACCAAGGAGTCTAAGCATGGGCCACTGGAAAGAACTGGCTTAAACCATTTTAAGCCCAATGGTGCTGCGAATGCGCTGCCGCCACAAAGCAACAACAGAACGCCTATAAGAGTAAAAATTGCTTTACGCATGCCTAGTTTTTGCTTGCTTGATTGTCTTCAGGTAGCGACGACAACAGAGACTGTGCCTGCGTCACATAGGTCGAATTAGAAAAACGCTCTACAAGCTCCGATGCAACTTTGCGAGCCTTGCTCACGGCACCCGTTTCTTTTGCAAGCCGAGAGACTTCCCACATGATCAAATCCTCGGCAACGCCGGATTGCTCACTTAAAACCTGCTCAAAGGTTCGCAACGCTGCCGGTGCATCTTTGTTCGCTTCATAAGCAAAGCCAAGACCAACCAATGCGCTCACTTTGAGTTTGCCTGACGCACTGCCCTGATCCAAAAAGGCTCGGTAAGCCTTAATAGCACCCTTTGCATCATTGGCCTCAAGCAACGCCTGAGCGGCCCTTAGCTCTGCCAATTTGGCTACCGAAGAACTGCTGTGATCGCGCGCGAGTTTTTCAAACTCGGCAATTGCCAGTTTCTTGGTTTCGGTAGTTCCTAGTAATCTGCTGGCTTTTTCATAGGCAACAGATGCCGCCTCATTTGCTGACCGGCTCCATACCAAGTAACCCGAAAACACCAAGCCACCGGCCAATACCACGCCAATGATACCCAGCACGGTCTTGCTATTATCTTGCATCCAGGTCACGATTTCGAAGCCTTTGGCCTGAAACTCGTCTTGAATCCCAACTTTTGCCATTGCACTCTTGTGCTGTTCGGCCTCTATTTCTTCTGGTGTCTTTTGTTTCTTTTTTTTGATAAAAACCATGGCTGTTTCCGTAAGAGACTGCTGATTAACTTAGCTTGTGAGAGAAAATTTGCAACCGAAACTCTTTAATTGTTTTGCGCGCTTTTTCGCTCGGCGCGTGCTCAATAAGATCCCCTATCCCGAGGGAGAGCAAGAGAACATCCGCCAACTTGCTCAACAAGGGCACTTGGTCTACGTGCAAAGGGCCAAAAGCGGTATTTTCCATCTCGCGCTGGCGAGCGCCTTAGCACGGCAAAAATTGCCTAGAGCGCAGTTTGTAACGGGTGCGAGGCTGAGTTTTCTGCGACCCTACTTTGGGCTATTTGCAAAAAGCGGGCCCAGAAGAAACATCAACCGATTAGTGAAGTACTTCCGTAAAAAGCCGGTGATGGAGTTGCTCATCCACGGCGGTGATGCACCGCAGGCAATACAAGCACTCATTGCCTTACAACGTGTGCTCGATAAACCCATTTTTCTGCTGCCGCACTTTTTGGCCCTCAGAAGTCGCCCGGCGCAATTTGAACCAACCACAGTGGATCTTTTGTTTGGGGGCCCGCGGGAGCCAAAAACTCTGCGCAGTATTATTCGCATGATTTTTGCGCAGAACTCTGCGCGCTGGGTAGTCCTTGAGCCTATCAATCTCCAGAATCTGGTTGCAACGCATGCGGCAGAAGATGACCTCACCATAGCTCGCAAAGTACGCTGGACGGTGTTGAAGGCAATTTCACGCATCGAGAAAGCGCATCATGGGCCGCCGCTGAAAAGCCACGCGCGCGTTAAAACAGACACGTTGCGGGATAAACAGCTGCAATCTTTTCTCAGTGAACTCAGTGAGGAAACAGGAGTTCCTAAAGTTAAGCTTGAACAAAAAGCAGAGTCTTTCTTCACTGAAATCGCGGCACGTTTTGATGGCGACGTGATTCGCGTATTGGATAAAATTCTGAGCACGGTTTGGAACCGCATCTATGACGGCCTGTATTGGGACAAGAAAGACATCGAGAAAATCAGACAGGCGTCACGTGAGGGGCCCATTGTACTTGTGCCGAGTCATAAGAGCCACATGGATTACCTCGTGATGAGTCAGCTATTCTTTTGGGAAGGCCTCATTCCACCGCATATTGCTGCAGGCGTGAATCTAGCGTTTTTCCCCATTGGCGGACTATTGCGTCGAGGCGGCGCCTACTTCATTCGACGGACATTTAAAGGAGACAGGATTTATCCACAGGTTGTGAAGGCATATTTAAAGCGACTCTTTAAAGAAGGCTTCACACAGGAGTTCTTTATCGAAGGCGGCCGAAGCCGTTCGGGAAAAACGCTTTCTCCCAAACTTGGCTTGCTGTCGATTATGGTCGATGGATTACTGAGTATGCGCCAAGGCAACGCGGTGTTCGTACCAGCCTCTATTTCCTACGAGAAACTGGTTGAGGCGCAGAGTCACCGTAGAGAACTTGAGGGAGGAGAAAAAGAGAAGGAAAACGCCAATGCGCTCATTCGCAGCGTGGGAATATTGCGCAAACGCTATGGTCGCGTCTTTGTCACATTTGATGAACCGATTGTCTTTCGTAAGTTTCTTGAAGAACGTGGTCTAAACCCTGATAACGTCACATCTTCTGAGCGAAAAGCACTGGTAAAGGTGTTATCGCAAAAAATTGTCTATGGCATGAATCAATGCACGCAAGTGACGTCCACCGCGTTGGTCGCGACAGCGTTGTTTGGTGCTAATCGTCGTACACTTCCCTTCCCGCTTCTCATCTTGTACGTGAAGCGCATCTTGGCGCATATGCGGCACTTTGCCGGAGCGGACCTTCGGCTCGCTGAGGATCTATCGCAGAATCTGAACGAACAGGTTGATCACGCGCTTCAGCTATTTTTGGCAGATGGTCTTTTGACGCAAGAGAAGGCATCTTCCAGCGTCTACTATCGAATCAACGAGCAAAACGCGCTTGGGCTCGACTATTACAAGAGCAACATACTTCATCACTTTGCTCAGGATGCTATTTTGGCAACAGCATTTTTTGCGCTTGGCGGCAGCCATTTGCGACCGATTAGTGAAAAGAGTTTGTTTCAGGCAACCAAAGCATTTAGCCAAATCTTTAAATTCGAATTCACTTATCCAGTTGGTGTTTCATTTTCATCAATTTTTGAACGCCATTTGCACGAAGCGCAGCGTCAGCACATTTTTGAGATCAAGGCTGGCGTGATTGCTTTGTGTCCGACTACTTTTGCCGAGACTAAGTTAAATTTTGCGGCGCGGTTAATCGCGAATTTTGTTGATGGATATTGGCTATGCGCGCGAAAAGTGCCGATTTTATGTGGCGCAGAGCGTGGCCAAAAGGCATTACCGCTGGAGCTACTAGATGCAGCGAAAAAAGCCTATCTGAACGGAAGCGTTGAGTGTCCGGAAGCGGCGAACAAGGCAATCATGGAGAATGCGCTGCGACTGTTTGTTGATCAGGGCATTTTACTCAAGGGCGATGGTCGGCCTGTGCTGAATCCACAAGGCAAAGAGCGGCTTGCGGAGATCTTGAGATGGTTAGAAAAAGCGCATCGCCGACATTAGCCAGCACCTCGGTAGATAGGTTGATGATAATCGCAAGGGAATTGGCCTATAGGGTCGTCCACACATGGAGACCCAATGAACAGATTGTCTATTGTTACATCCCTTTCCGCATTTTTCTTATCGCTGCAACTCGGCGCCCAACCTGTCACCAACGACAACATTCTTGGCACCTACAACATGCGAATCGGCGAGCAGGAGATCGCTGCCGATGCCACTATTACGCCGGGGCACCTCGCGTTGACGCTATTCCCAAGCACGATGCTTCCTCCGGTGGAATGCAGCGGAGACTGGAGCCTAGAAGGCACAACGCTTCGCGCTAGCTTCACTTGCCCAGGCGTGGATGACGTGCCGTTCTCTCCAATTGCGAGCACAGATGTTGTAAAGCTGAATATCCAGCTTGCTGGCTTCTCACTAGAAGATGTGGAAAGCGACAATGGCGTATCCGCACCTGCTAGCGCTCAGTTCAAAGAGTCCGACGCAGCGACCGATGCCCAGGTATGGGTGCATAAGGTGTCATGAGATTCTAAAAAAAATCCTCAAATTTGCGCATCATCGCCAAGCAATCGCTTGGCGATTTTTTGCCGATCAAATCCATTTAGACGGTGCGTGCGTACAATCGCGGTTAAATCGAACAGCGCGCGATCGAGTTTTTCGTTGTTAATTACATAATCGTAATATTTTAGACCGAGCAAAATCTCATCTCGAGACGCCTGCATGCGCTGCCGGATCGATTCATCTGTTTCTGTGCCCCGATTGCGCAGACGATCCTCAAGCTCATCGAGCGATGGCGGCAAAATGTAAATCAGCACGGAGTTTGGGATACGTTTTTTGATCTGCAAGCCACCATATACATCGATGTCAAATACCACATCGCGCTCATCTGCAAGTGCTTGTTCGGTCCATTCGAGACCCGACCCATACTGATTGCCATGCACTTTGGCCCATTCCAAAAAAGCCTGCTCGGCAATCATCGTTTGGAACTCTTCCGGTGAGACAAAGTGATAATCCACCCCATCCCTTTCATTGCCCCGAGCAGGTCGAGTGGTATAGCTCACGCTGATTTGCAAATTGGACATGCTCTCCACCAGCAAATGGGCAAGAGTCGTTTTGCCCGTCCCACTTGGGGCGCTTAAGACAACAGGAAATGCACGTCGGGCCATGTTTGATCATCCATCATTCAATATTTTGTACTTGTTCTCGCAGTCGCTCGACTTCTGCCTTTAGCTCAACCACCTGATGGGTAAAGACGGTATCGGTGCTTTTACTGCCAATTGTGTTGGCTTCACGAAACATCTCTTGGCACAGGAAATCCAGTTTTCTGCCTTGCGTAGTCTCGCTTTGGCACAAAGCATCAAAATGCTGAAAATGCGCGGTGAGCCTAGCAATTTCTTCCGTGACATCAGACTTGTCGGCCAAAATAGCGGCTTCTTGCATGAGACGAACCGCATCGAATGCGTGGCTCGATAAAATATCGTTCAAACGATGTTTAAGCAAAGCCAAGTGCTTTTGCGGCGTATCTTCTGTGAGCTTGCGGATTGCTTTCATCATATGTTGGCATGCGGCAATATGCTTTTTGAGCACCGCATGGAGCATTTGGCCCTCTTGCGCCCGCGCGCGCATCGCTTCACCGATGGCTTCGGTCATCGCTGCTTTCACAAGCGGGAATGCTTTTTCACCAGAAAGTACATGCTCTTTGATGTGAAACAGTTCTTTGATTTGCAATAAATCGCTCACATGCACATTCGCATCGAGGTTTTTTTGCTTGGTCGCGAAATCTTTAATCAAACGCAAAAGTTCACGTGCAAGATCGGTATCGAACACAACCTGCCTGCTTGAGGTTGCGGTCTGTTCCAAAGTAATTGTCACATCGATATGGCCGCGCGCAAACGCGTCACGCAATAGTTTTTGCAGCTGTGGTTCAAATTGACCAAGCTCACGCGGAAGTCGTAATTTCAGATCAAATCCACGATAGTTCACTGTGCGAATTTCACACAAGACGACTAACCCGTGGCCTTCTTTTTGGCCACGACCGAATCCCGTCATGCTCCTCAGTTTACTCTTCGCCACTCTTCATTACCTGGTGCGGATCAAGAGCATCGCGCATGCCATCGCCAAAGAAATTAAAACACGCCACCGTTACTAAAATAAGGAAGCCTGGCCAAAATGCAAGCATTGGCGTTGTTTTAATGTAGTCGACCGCGTTATTTAGCATGTTGCCCCACGAAGAGACCGGCGGCTGAATACCGAGGCCAAGGAAGCTCAGCGAAGCTTCGTATAAAATATTACCGCCTACTTCAAGTGTCGCAGAAACGATAATTGGCGCCAAAGCGTTGGGCAAAATATGCACGAGCAAGATTCGATTATTGGATGCGCCCAAAGCACGGGCTGCAGTCACAAACTCCATGCTCTTAAGTTGCATCGCCGCAGCGCGGGCAAGCCTGGCGACTGTCATCCAGCCGAAAAATACGATAATGAGCGTGAGCTTAATCACGGAGCTGAGATTGCCACTCCCTACGGCTTTCCAGTCGACCACACGAAAAAGCAAGAAGTAGCCCGCGAACAAGAAGCAGCCGACAATCACGCCATCGACAATATTGCGGCCAAACGAATGCGATTGGTCACTTTTGCCGCGCGCCACGGATGCATAGCGATAGCAAATGACCGAAACAGCAATGACTGCACACATAATGGCAGCGGCGGTTGGATTGCTCGTGCCAAAAAGCGCATCGAGATCGAGAGCAGCAAATACTATCATCAGTGGCAGCACCGGCACCGACAGCATCGCATCGGTGAAGCGCATCAAAATCGAGTCTGTGAGGCCGCCATAATAGCCCGCCAAGAGTCCAGTAAACGCGCCGATGAGCGCAGAGGTAACAGCAGAAACGATTCCCACCGACAAAGAAATGCGACCGCCATAAATCAGCCGTGTGAACACATCTTGCCCAAGCTCGTTGGTGCCCAAGATATGAGGCCAGCCATAGTCAAGATTGACAATATCAAGCGAGGCAATCTCATGTGAGACACCCAAGATAGATTCGATTGCTCCGGCAAACAGGGAAATGAGGCCGAGTATAACAAGAATCACGGCAGAAATGAGCGCCATCTTGTGTTTGCGAAATCGCCGCCACACGAGCTCTGCAAAAGTCTCAATGCGGTCACTCTGCGGCGCTTTTTTGTTCATTTCTACAAGTCCCGGTGCTGTGAGATTGGAGTGGGCAACCACCGTGCCTCCTATTTTGTGCGAATCCGTGGATCAACCACAACATAAAGTAAGTCGGCTAACAGGTTGCCAATCATCACTAAAACGGCAGCGATGAGGAATACCACAATGGCAACGTAGTAGTCGCTGTTCATGACGGCGTCGTATTCAAGACGACCAATTCCTGGCCACGAGAACACTGTTTCGGTGAGCACCGCGCCGCCAAAGAGGGCCGGAACAGAAAGGGCAAGAATGGTGACGACAGGAATCAAGGCATTACGTAGCGCGTGTTTGAGGATCACAACTTTCTCGCTTAATCCCTTTGCGCGTGCAGTGCGAATGTAATCCGCCGGCAGCACTTCTAGCATGGACGCGCGCATATAGCGTAGCCAGCGACCGATATAAGCGATGGATAGTACCAGCGTCGGTAAAATCGCGTGTTCAAAGCGATCAGCAACCACAGCCCAAAGCCCGTCTTCCTGAATACCCGGCGTTTGTACGCCGCCAGCGGGAAACCATTGTAGCTGTTCGGCAAAGAGTGCCATCACCATGATGCCGAACCAAAATACCGGTAACGAAATTCCAAGAAATGCGAGAAAGTTCACGATGTAATCGAGCCACGAATATTGTTTGTAGGCACTCAACACGCCCAGTGGCAACGCGATGAGAAGAGATAGCAGAATGGCTGGCACCATCAGCTGCAAGGTATTACCGACCCGCCCTGACTGCGTGAACATGCTGATTAGGTAGTGCTGCACTTTCTCTAGAAAAGTCTGTGGTGCAGCTCCGGCGACAATCACCGGGCTGCTGCTTTCATCCGTGCCTGCTAAGAGCTCCCAAACGGGCCGCTTGTAGTTACTGGAAAAACCCATGGCGCTCTTGTCGCCTGTGAAAACATAAATGAATCCACGATTGAATCTGGTTTTGTCGGGCACGGGCCCGTGCTCCACGGAGAATGCGCCGTGGGTTACACGGTTTTGCGCATCAACGACGGAAAAGCGTATCGCGGTTTGCCCTGGCTTCGCGAACTCGTGCGTATAATGGCCAGTTGCATCGATTTTTCCGGGGCTCTCTTTGTCGAGCACATAGCGTACCGGCATTTCTTTGCCGGCCAATACATAGGGAGCAAGATCTACCGAGAAGGTTTTGGGATCATCGACGATCTGTGCGGGAATGGCATCGAGAAGTGACTGAACAAATCCCCCCGCCCCCTTTTTCAAAGGGGGAGTTTGAAGCACTTGCACGGGAACAGACGCGACAGTTTGCAAGCCACTCTGGTTGGTGATCATAAACCACATGCGAAAATTACCTGCCTCGGCAAACCGCTGCTCAACCCGAGTTCCCTGCACCGTCGCACCAAATAGCCCCGATATCTTAAGCTTACCCGTCGCTTCATCGCTCAAAGATTGCATGAGTTTCGCGTGGAAATCTGGGTCATGATGCGCAAGCTGTTCCAAGATCACGTCCTGTTTATCTGCCTGACTTGCATTAATCACAGCAGGATCTTTTTCGATTGTTTTCCAAAGTGTTGGAGAACCTTTTTCAATCAACGCTTGAATCTCTGCCGCACTCATGTGCGCGTCAGGATCGCGCAATGCCGTTTTGAGATCCACGCTCGCTGATCCACCATTTTTGCCGTCGAGCTGCACCGTGACCAAGCCAAGAGACTCCACCGTGGCAGGCCGATGGGGCTCATAATATCCACGCATCCAGCGCACATACTGCACATACCAAGGCTGATCGAGACCGCGCAGCTTCTTCAAGCGAATCACATCTTCAGGGCGCACCCGCGGATTGCTGGTGATCAGCATATCCACCGGATTGCCTGGCATCGCCGAAAGCAAACCAAAGAGCACCACGCTGAGGGCGGCGACAATGACGATCATTTGCAAGGCGCGGTAGAGCAAGTGCTTCATATCGTTAAAACCATCGCCACGTGTGGGCATTCCATGTTTCGGGCTGAAGTATCCCTGTGGGTTTCCAGTTCTGCAAACCTTTTTTCGTCACGCTCACTTCGAGCCTAAAAAACAAAGGCAGCGCGGGAAGCTCCTCAGCTAAGATTGATTCTATCTCTTGCCCCATTTTTGCGCGCTTTTTCTCATCTAACTCGAGAGATGCACTTTTGAGAATCGCATCCGCGCGCGGGCTGCAAAATCCTGGCATGTTTTGCCCGAGAAAGTTATTTTCTTTGCGCGGAATATAGTCGCAGCGCCAAAGCGTGTCCGAAAGCGCCACTGGATCTTTGACCCAAGAATACAAAGCCATGTGCGTGAATTTGCGCTTGCGCAACGTATCACCAAAAAAGACTTTTGCAGGCTGGTTCTTGATTTCGATATCTGCGCCGATTTCCCGCCACTGCGACTGCAAAAGTTGTTCAACACGTTCTCTCGTCTTGGTGCCGGCGGTCGTCATCAATACAAGTTGCAAAGGCTTGCCATTCTTTTGTCGAATGCCACCGGTCTCTTTGCGCTTCCAGCCTGCCTCATCAAGCAAGGCATTGGCCCGGGCCTGATCAAACGGATATTTTTTGATGTCTGGATTGTAAAATGGTGACTGCTCAGGCTCTGTTCCATTTGCCATTTTCTGGCGGCCCTCAAAGAGCAGCTTCACGATGCCGTCTCGATTTGCCCCATAAGCCAGCGCCTGGCGAACCTTTTTGTCGCGCAAAATCTCATTGTCGAGATTAAAATCGATGTGCTCCCAAACAAGCCCTGGCACGTAGAAAAAGTTAAAATCTTTGCCGTGCCGCTTCTCAAATTGCATGGCCTGATCGAGATCGAGACCAACCGGTGAGATGGCATCTATGGTCCCCGAGACCAAATTAGACTCTAGCGTGTTGGTTTGCGGAATAATCTTCCAAATGATCTCATCTAGGTGCGGTTTGATAAAGCCGCGTGCATAGGGATTCTTGACCGCGACTATATAACTTCCCGGCACCCACTCTTTAATCGTGAACGCGCCCGCGAGTGCAGGTCTTTGCCCAAACTCGTTCTTCTTGAGTTTATCCGGAGCAGCGCGATAGATTGGCTCAATAATATGCCGCGGCAGCGCCTCGTGTTGCCTGTAGTTATGGTAATACGCGAAGGGTTCACGCCAAGTCACCACAAGTGTTTTGTGATTTGCCCCACGGCTTTCCATTTTTTCGATTTTCTCCGTTACCGTTCGATCGGGAATCTCTTGCAGTGGATCTTTAGAGATCTCATGCGTGATCACAAAGTCATCGGCGATCAGCGGCTTACCATCGGGCCAGAAGAACTCGTCGCGAATTTCCCAAGTGGTGCGCATTTTGGTTTTGCCGCCCTCCTGAAATAGCTCCAGCTTGCCATTTGCCAGCGTCGGGATTTCTTTTGCGGCCCATGGGATCAGCTTCCAATGTTCATCAAAAACAGTGAGCGTATATGTGCCTACCCGCGCGACTTCCTCCGAGACCATCATCTCTTTGAACGGCATAAACAGTGAGTCTGGCTCTTGTGAAACGCCGATCGTGACGGTATTTTTATGATGTTCCTTGGTTGACGCTGAATTGCTGTTTTTTTTGCATGTGGACGAGGAAAGCGCGAGCAAAATAGCCATTATGGCGAATCGATACGTCATCGTTAAAAAGACTCCTATTGGACGAATACTTATGAAAATAGCAAATTGGCCTGTACACCCTTGCCTAGTTTAGCGGAATCGGTCAAGAATGCAGTCGGATCAAGGTTGAGGGACTGATTGATGTTTCGAAATTTATCTAAGCCTATTTTTGTTCAGCTTGTAGTTGTTGCGCTTGGTTTGAGCGCTCTACAGGGTTGCAAACCCAATCTGTTACCGAACACCAATGTGCGTGCAACAAGAGAGAACAGGGTTATCGTTGATTTCGTCAATCAGTATAAAAAAGCGGTAGAGTCACGCTCCGCCGATGCCGTGATGGCGCTGGTCGCCGCAGACTATTTTGACGCTGGCGGCAACAACGATCCTGCCGACGATGTGAATCGCGACCAGCTCGAAAAAAAGCTCAGAGATTCCATGGCTAAGGTAAAAGAGCTCACGCTTAAGATTATCGTTCAAAATATTGAGCGTAACGACGACATGGTGAACGTGGTATATTATTTCTCGGAAAATGCGCTGGTCCAGTTCCCTTCTGGTGAAAAGTGGACCGCTATGAGCGATGTTAATCGCATGGTGCTGCGGCTCAAAGGCAGAAGTCTTGCAGATGGATTTGAAATTGTGAGTGGGCTATAGACCATGCATACCAAGCGCGATATCGAAGAAACCGTCCGCGCCCATCTACATCACACCCTTCAGGCTGTCGATGATCCAAAACCCACCTACCGTGGCAAAGTGCGAGATGTTTTCGCGCGTGATGATCAGCTATGGATTGTTGCCACCGATCGCATAAGCGCATTTGATCAGGTGCTCGGCACCGTTCCTCTCAAGGGTGCGCTACTTACTGAGCAGGCCGTTTTCTGGCTGCATCAAACCGCCAATATTGTCCCCAATCACTTACTCGATCGGCCTGACCCGCGCGTGATGGTCTGTCAGAAAGCCGAGCCATTGCGCGTAGAAATGATCGTCCGCGGATACTTAGCCGGCTCACTTCAACGTGAACCTGCTGAATCGCGTGGCAGGCAATACGGCTTGCGCATCGATCCGCAGATGGGTGCGCATGAAGCGTTTGCCACTCCCATTGTTACTCCCACGACGAAGGCTGATGTGGGCGAGCATGATGCGCCGCTTAGTCTTGAAGAAGTACATCAACGAAATATTGCAACAAAGCGTCAATGCGACGAAATGGAAGCATATGCTCTCGCGTTGTTTGCCGAGGGCACGCGCTTTGCGAAAGAGCGTGGGCTGCTCTTGGTCGACACCAAGTACGAGTTTGGCTTGGTGAATGGCAAAGTCACGCTCATCGACGAAATCCACACCGCGGATTCCTCGCGATACTGGATCGCCTCAAGCTATGCCGAGCGTATGCGCGCCGGCCAAGCGCCGGAGATGCTCGATAAAGAGCGACTGCGTCGTACGTTGATGGATGGCGGCTATGATGGGCAGAACCTCGCCACCCTACCCGCGCTCACGGACGACATGCGCGTGGATCTGGCGTGTCACTATTGGCAGCTGACGGAGATGCTGCTTGGGATGCCGTTTGAGGCGCCTATTCCCTCGATAGACAAATTTAGCGCGCTACCCAAATCATCGAAGTTTCATACAGTTTGATGTGGGGATCGGCTGTCATGAGCATCAGGTCTTCCAACATTGCTTGAGCGACAATCATGCGGTCAAATGGATCTTTGTGATGCATAGGCAGCGCTGATGCACGCAGCGTGTGGTCAAGGTCGATGGGTAAGGCTAATATGCCGTTATCAGAAAGTCGCTTGGGTATATAAATTTCCGGTGGCATCGGGAGATGCAGTTTTTTGAGCTGATGCTTGATAGCAATTTCCCACGCACTCGCAGCTGACAAATAGAGAACATTAGCCTCATCTGTAAGTTTCTCAAGTGCGTCGGTAGGCAGCTCTTTTGGAGATTGATTGAGCCATAGCCATATATGGGTGTCGAGCAATATTCGCATCACTCAGATTCATCCGGCCCATAGAAAAGGTTTTGGATTTCAGAAAGAGGCTCGTCGAAGTCGCTAGGTACTTCAAATTTACCCTCATCGAGCCCAAACGCTCGCTTGGTTTTTGTGGGCACATATGCGATCAGCTTGGCAACTGGAACACCAGCCCGTGCAATCGCCACATCCTCGCCCCGCTCTACGATGCTTAGAAGCTCAGACAGGTGAGTTTTAGCCACGTGTACATTGACTTGTCTCATTTACTTATCTTAGCTAATATTATTAGCTAATGCAAATATTTTGACAGGGCGCGTCAAGTTCTCTTGCGATCCCAAAACAAGCACGTTATAATATTTGTTATAACAAAGAGGCTTTGTATGCACGCAGTGAAGGTCAGAAAAATCGGAAATTCAGAAGGTATCGTGCTCCCCAAAGAAGCGCTCAAGGCTCTTCACGTTCGCGAGGGCGATATTCTCTACTTGACCAAAGCCCCCGATGGCTTTCACATCACGCCATATGATGCCGAATTTGCAAAACAGATGGAGCTTGCTGAGCAAGTCATGAAAGAAGATCGCGATGTGCTGAAGGTTTTAGCGAGATGAAAGAACCTGTTTGGCTTCTTAAATCTGCTGTTGTGAGCATGCAAGAAATGGCAATCGCTGAACACGGAGGATTGGCTGGCTTTCGCGATGAAGGGCTGCTCGATTCTGCGCTGTCTAGACCGCAGAATTTACTCATCTACGAAACGCCTGATGTTTTTGATCTGGCAGCAGCCTATGGGTTTGGAATAGTTAAAAACCACCCTTTTCTTGATGGCAATAAGCGTGCAGGTTTTCTGGCGACGCGCGTATTCCTTTTGCGAAATGGTTATACGCTTGGCGCTGGCAAAAAAGAAAAGGTAGAGGTTTTTTTAAAACTCGCAGCGTCGTTAATTACCGAAAATCAACTTAGCCAATGGCTCAGAGAAAATGCAGTCAAAATAGCCTAAGGCGGCCATTTGTATTATGCTGTTAGCTGACGCATGGCATCAAACACGACGACGGCTGCGCACTGCGCCAGATTCAGCGAACGCACCGGCCCCGCATGCGGCAGCGTAAGAATACGCTCTCGATATTTCTCGCATAGCTCCGCTCGCACGCTATCTGTCTCGGGGCCAAATACCACCACATCGCCTTGGGCAAATGTCATGTCCCACGGCGCCTTTGTGCCACCAATCTCAATAATCCAAGGATCCTTCCCGAGCAGCTCTAAACAGCGAAACACATCATGGTGAAAATGCACCCGTGCGCCAGCGAAGTAATCGAGCCCTGCCCGCCACTTGGTGCGGTCGTTTTGCTCAAACAGCAAAGGCCCGCACACGTGCAGCACTGCAGAGGTGCCTGCGCATAGGCGCACAATCGCGCCGATGTTGCCGGCAATGCGCGGGCGATCCAGCACGACGTGGACGAGCGGTTTGGTGAGAGGGTTAAAGTGCATCACTAACTTGCCAGTATTTATTTAAGCATAGGTGGCCTACCGTGCGAGATAGGTTGCGTCAAGGGAAGCGACGCTAAGGAGCCCTAGCCGTCGCCATCTCAATGCGCTTCAAATGCGACCGAAACGCCGGCTCCTGCGGTGCAAGCGCAACCGCCTGCTGCATCAGCCCAAGCGCATGCGCTCTATCACCCATCTGATCAAGAACTTCCGCTAACGTATCGATAAAATCCGCATTTCTCGGCTCAAGCGCCACTGCTTCCTTCGCATGCATCAAAGCTGATTGCAAATCTCTAACGCCACGGGCATTTGATTTGACGAGCAGATAAGCCAAGTTATTGTGAGCAACGCCAAAACGGCTATTCAACCGCAATACCTCACTCCACACCGACACCGCTTCCGCGTCCCGCCCGGCCTTCATCTCCATGGCAGCAATGGTCATCCATAAGCTGATCGAACCAGGGTTCTCCATCGTGCCCTCTGTAAGGACTTCCATGGCCCGCAAATTATCACCTAAATAGCTATAACCACGCGCTTCCCGCATATACGCCTCAACATCCAACGCATTGCGCTCCACAGCGTCATCACCCGCCTTTATCTCAAACTCGCAATAGGAGAGAAAAGTCTTTTTAATCAAAGCATCTATCGCAATTTGGTGAGGTAATCTCTTATCTTCGTCTAGCAAGATAACCAGCGCTTCTTCAAACTTATCTTTCTTGATGAGCGCTTCTGCCTCGCGCACCGCGCGTTCCGACCGGGAGACTTCATGGTTTGTTGCATTAATGAACAGTCCCCCAACAAGCGCTAGACACACTAAAGAAAGTGGCGCGACCTTACGCAGCATACAAACATCATAGCAATGCTTCTGCTATCGCGCCAAATTGTATTTAGTTTTTTGTGTAGATCTCGCTCTCTGGGAAGAACCAAGCGATCTCTTGGCGCGCGGTTTCAGGCGCGTCAGAGCCATGTACGGTGTTTTCGCCAATGGACCTGCCATAGAGCTTGCGCATGGTGTTTTCGGCTGCTTGGGCGGGGTTAGTGGCGCCCATGATGTCACGCCACTTGAGGATGGCGCCATCACCCTCTAGCACCATGAGCAACACCGGGCCTGAACTCATAGAAGTAACTAGTTCTTCAAAGAATGGCCGGCCTTTGTGTACTGCATAAAACCCTTCCGCATCGCGGCGGCTGAGGTGCTTCATTTTGGCAGCAGCAACTCTCAAGCCGTCTGCTTCAATGCGAGCCACGATTTTGCCAATCAAATTGCGGGCAACACCGTCTGGTTTTACAATAGAGAATGTACGTTCGAATGCCATAAGATGAACTCCTTCCAATTTTTTGTGGTGGCTGCTTATAACCTTAAACGGGCATCGCGCGCAATGCCTGTAATGCCGAACGCATCCGCGTGCGGCATCGCTCTCGCCCGAGCACAGCCATGGTTTCAAATAAGGGCGGCGTTGCCTTTTTGCCAGTGACCATCAGGCGTACCGGCATAAAAAGGTCGCGGCTCTTTAACGCATGCTCTAGGCAAAACGCCCGCAGAGCAGAGTCAATGTGAGTTGCGTCAAAAGGCCGCAGCGCTTCTAGTTTTTCAATCAGAAACTCATAAAGCTCTATCGTGCGTTTGCGCTCGACATCTTTCATGAGATAATTTTCCGGCGATACCAATACACTGCCCGCAAAGAAAAAATCTGCATATGCGACAAAATCTTCTGATTTCTCAACACGTTCTTTCACAAGTGGAACAATTTGGCTTAAGTATTCCGTCGAAAACAACTGGTCTTGTAGGTACTGGACGATTTGCGCGTCAGTTCGCTTCTCGCGCAGATAGCGACCGTTCAGCCACAAAAGTTTCTGCAAATCAAAGACTGGGCCACCGAGCGAGACGCGCTCAAGCTTAAAGTTTTGCACGAAGTCTTCGAGGGTAAATATCTCTCGCGCATCTTCAAATGAGAATGCCATCAAGCCGAGAAAATTGAGCAACGTGTCTGGCAAATAGCCTGCTTCACGGAAATACTCGAGGGAAACTGGGTTTTTGCGCTTCGACACTTTGCTTTTATCAGCGTTGCGCAGCAGCGGCAAATGGCAAAACTGCGGATGCTGCCAGCCAAATGCCTGGTAAAGCAACACATGCTTTGGCGTGGAGCTAATCCACTCCTCGCCGCGAATCACGTGTGTGATGCCCATGAGACGGTCGTCCACAACGTTTGCCAGGTGATATGTTGGGAAACCGTCGCTTTTGAACAACACTTGGTCGTCGACTTCGGTGTTCTCAATCACAATATCGCCGCGGAAAAAATCGTTAAAGCGAGTTTGCCCCGTGTGAGGCGTCTTGAGACGAATGACTCCAGGCGTCCCACTTTGAATTTCAGCAAGTACCTCCGTCTGGCTGCGTTCACGACAATGGCCGTCGTATCCCGTCGGCTGCTTGAGGGCGAGCTGGCGCTTGCGCACCTCGGCAAGGCGCTCCTGCGTGCATGTGCACCAGTAGGCGTGACCGGATTCTACGAGCTGATTGACGTAGTCGCGATAAATGTTCAGGCGCTCACTTTGCCTGTAAGGGCCATGGGAACCGCCCACGTCGGGGCCTTCATCCCAGCTGAGCCCAAGCCATCTGAGCGAATTCATAATCGCCTGTTCGCTGTCTGGCGATGAACGTTTTTGGTCGGTATCTTCGATGCGCAGTATGAACTTGCCACCATTTTTTTTGGCGAAGGCGTAGTTGAACAGCGCGACGTAGGCGGTGCCTACATGTGGATCGCCGGTGGGAGATGGGCCGATGCGGACGCGAACTGGGGTGGGTGCCGATGTCATAATTGGCGTGATTATGCCAAAAGGTCACTCTTTGCAACGCCTCATCGGCACAGGTTTTCCCAGGATGAACCTCATTCTTTAGCCCAACGGGCGTCAAAATATAGCCTGGGGTGTAAACCCCAGGTAATGCGATGCGATCCATTCCTCCTCTCCTCCTCCTCTTCAGCAAAAGCCCGGATACGGGCGACATCTCGACGGGGGTATGTCGCCCTTCCGGGCTCTCGACGGCAGGGAGGGGCGTGTGTGCGCATTTACCTGGGGTTTACACCCCAGGCTATATTTTGACGCCCATTGGGCTAAAGAAGGTTTAAAAGCTGGAGCGGCGCTCCATTTCCATGGAAAATTTTTTTACCAGAAACTATCCTACCCGCCGCGCGGTACTCCATCTATAAACCATGTTTTAGGTGGTGGTGAAGCGCGGCCACGGCGAAGCCGTTAATCCGTTCTGGCTTGCTTTTGCATCACAAATCAAGTTAGCCTCCCGGCATGGTTGAGGTCAATCGCAAAATTACCTACCGGTTATATCCGACGACGAAACAGGAGTCTGTTTTGTTGGAGATATTGCGATTGCATCAGCAGCTCTATAACGCAGCGCTCGAACAACGCATCTCGGCTTATCGAAAGCAAAAAGTATCATTGTCGTATGTGGATCAAGCCAAAGAACTAACCAAGTTGCGCGCTGAATTTCCGGAGTACAAATCTCTCAATGCCCAAAGCGAGCAAGTCACTCTGACGCGGTTGGATTTAGCCTTTCAGCATTTTTTTCGTAGGGTGAAGCTGGGGGAAAAGAAAGCTGGTTTTCCCCGCTTTAAATCGCTGAACCGTTACCCAGGCTGGGGTTATAAAACCCATGGCGATGGCTGGCGATTTGAGATGGGTAACAAACTCAAACACGGCCAGTTGCGGCTGAGTGGCGTTGGTCAGCTCAGAATTCGCGGCGAAGCTCGAAACCAAGGCAACGCAAAGACATTGGAGATTCAATACAAACAGGGTCGCTGGTACGCATCGGTGACGCTTGCGACAACGCCAACAAGAATGTCAGGCACAGCAGCGATTGGAATCGACTGGGGAGTTGAGACCTTTGCGACGATTGCGAGCTCAGATAATTCTTGTACTGCAGTCGACAACCCACGCACGCTGAAGAAGAAACTGAAGCTGCTCAAGACCAAGCAGCGCAACTTATCCAAGAAAACCCGCGGCTCCAACAACCGCAACAAAGCCTGCCAACAAGTGGCCAAGCTGCATGGCAAGGTTGCCAATCAACGCAAAGAGTTTTTGCACCAAACCACAGCGAAGCTGGTGAACACCTCTTCTCTGATTGCCGTCGAACAACTCAACATCAAAAACATGACCACTTCAGGAGGGTCTTACAAAAAGGGACTAAACCGAGAGATTTTAAGCACAGCGCCGTCAGGATTTCATCAAATGCTTAAATACAAAGCGGAAGAAGCTGGTGTTGAGTGGATCGAAATTCCAACGAAAGTTGTTAAGCCCTCACAGACGTGCCACATGTGCGGCCGTCAAGAAAAGAAGAGCTTGGCAACGAGGTGGCATAGTTGTCCCTGCGGCTTTTTTTGCAGCCGAGACGAAAATGCTGCGAAAGTGATTTTGCATTGGGCCCTGTTTGGTAGGGCCAATGGTTGGGAACCAGCCAGGTGTGGAGGAGAAACGTTGGTTTTTCCGATGAAGCACGAAACTCTATCTATAGCCGCTTTAGCGGTTTAGATGGAGTTGTTCATAGATTCAGTGCCGTAAACTGCTGGCAACCCTGATCGTTGTTGCACTGCTCTGAACAAGCCGCCTGCGTGCAGCCATTTTGTGCAACACAAAACGTATTAGAAGCATTATCGTTGCAAAGAAACTGACAAGTCACCTGAGTCGCTGGGTTACAGCTGGGCACTTGTTGCACAGACGCACTATATTGCTCACATCCTTGGTCGTTGGCGCATTGACTCGTGCATACAGCCTGTGTGCACCCGTTCGGAGCGACGCAGGTGATGAACCACTGGCTATCGTTACAGCCCGAGTTGCAGGTCACCTCGCTGGCTGTGCAAACGGGGGATGGATTGCCGGCGACGCAGGCGCTTATGATGAGTGTCAGTGAGAATAATAAAGCTGAACGTTGCATAGACTCCCCGCTTGGTTTTTAATTTCTCACAGGGGGCAAGCGTAAAGCAAGGAATGGCGATAGATAATTTTTATCGGCCTAATCCCCCGTATAATACCGCACGATGCCATAGTTCGTCGCCATCCACAGCATGTTTTGGGTGGCGTCGAAGGCGATGTCGTTGATGCCGGGGGCTTGTAGGACGCCCGTAAGGACATCGCAGGCCGGTAGTGCAAAGTTTGGCCCAATGTTTGGCGTGCCGGAGGTGTATTGGTTGGCGATAGTCACTGTTAAGGCGCTTGATGAGAAGCAATTCCATGTGCCTTCTGCAGCGTCTGGCGTCGCGCTTGGCGTAAAATAGTCGAGCTCTGCGCTCGTTGCTACCCAGATACGCTGCTTGTTGTCGATGGCAATGCCTTGCACATTATTGAGGCCGCGATTAATGCCGAAATAGGTGCCATCTAGCGCCGCGAACCTCGTCCATTGCGATAAACCGGGGGTGCTCGGATTGGCAATATAGCGTATTACGCCACCATGCGCATCCGCACTCGGGCTAGTAGCCGGATTGCTCGTGCTCCGCACTTGTAAACCAATCCAGATGTTGCCAGAACCATCTTCTCTTACCATCGTCCGAACGTCGTTATTGTCAACAAACGCATTGGTCAGACTGCCGGGATTTGCGGGACAATGCGTTCCCAGCCATTGGCTGCCATTATAAGCCGTTGGTGTCGTTGAACCATTTAGCAAAGCCAAAATGCCGTCTTCGGTGCGATATACGCAGCGCAGCGCATTGATGAAATTGAAGCGAAAAAATGACGGCTCCGTGCCATACCATTGCTGCACAGGCGCATTCAAAAATACCAACGACGATTGAATCGGTATTCCAGATAGCGCTGGGGTAGCGCCAGTTGGCAAGTTATAGTTGCCGTCAACAGACAAAGCATAGACGCCATTCGACGTCCCAAGAAACCCTGCATATATTCCACTGCCGGTGGCCGTTTCAGTCTTTGAAAAGGTAACCGTCGTAATCGTTTGCCCGAGGAGCTCTGCTTTTATCTGAACCGCACTATTATCGGCGAGATAACGCTGGATACCATTGACGCCCGCAAGCGCAACCCACACATCGCCATTTGGCGCTGCGCCGAGGACTTTCACGCCACTCATCATAGGAGCCTGGGTGCCAAATAGATTCACAAGCTGCTGCTGGCCAGCACCTGTCCCCGCAACGCCAACCCATATTCCGTTTTTTGCAACCGCGATTTTATTGATCGTGTTGTTCGGAATTAAATTGGAGTTTTCATGGGTAATCAAACACCAGGGTTGAATTACCTTGGTGGCCACCGTGCTGGTTACAGACGTCGCTCCCGGCGCACTGATTTTCACCTCAAAAGTCGGGTCAAATCGTTCCCAACATTTCTGCAAAGGTGGCACTGTGAGTGTAATGCTGTTGGTGGTTGCAGTTGCAGGAATGGCAAAATCTGGCTGTCCAGATAGTTGCTTCCACGCATAAGTTAAATTGTTTCCTGTGGCTACGACAGTGAGTGGGATGGCATCGCCCGGTTTAACCGACGTTGGCGCTGTGGGCGCTGTTGTGATCGTAATAGTCTGCTGCGCCGGCGGCGTAACTGGCTGACCTGGTTGTATTGGCTGGCCGGGCTGCAGTGGCGACGGAGTAGCAGTTTTATTGCAGTTACTACCGGTTAAACAAAAGACAGCGATGGATAGTGCAAGGATGATTCTCATGAATTGACTATACCCAAAAATTAAATCTGTGTGTCTAGGACTATGAAAGAAATAAAATAAATGCGGTTAATTGAAATCGTTTCAGGTCTCTTGGTAGAATCAAATCCTGCAGTCTTTAAGTGTGCAGGTTTGTACTTCGGAGGCGACATGTCAGAGTTCAAGACGGGAAAAGTTAGCCCACACATAGGTCCGCCCCCACAACCCCCATCCAAACATGGACCAGTGCCAACTCACCCGTCGGCCGCCCCTGCCGCTCCTTTACCCCACGACAGAACGAGTTCCCTTTCTGCCACTGCTGTATCTGCTCGACGTCATGTTTCCCTTGAAAACATCGTATCAGAGCAGCTTAAGAACATGGCCTTGCCAAAAGGGACAGATCTGCAGCGGCCTGAGATACAGATGGCTATTTCACATAGCGCTGTTCTTCACGATCCCACTGTCGCTCCGCGCGATCGCGCAAGGCTCGACAGAGAAATTGCTGCCACACAACCCTCCAAAAACATTTTTATGAAAGCTTGGAGCGGCATCAAATCTTATTTCTCAGAACTCAAGAAGGTAATTCTTGATTCACCTTGGGGCGAAAAGGCTTTTCGGTTTATCACGCAATGGGTGGCGCCTGTCGTGGTAACTGTGCTTGGATTTGCGTTTGCAGGGCTCACTGCCGGCATTGGTCCCCTTGGAGTACTCGCTATCGCTGGGCTTGTGCACCTCATTGGCAGTGCCGTTGCGCACTATCGCTATCGGAAGAGTCCAGATGTCGAGCTTGCGCGACATGTGCAAACGCTGTTCAACAGGAACAAGACACATCAAGATTTGATGAATCAACCCGAAGGTCGAGATATGGGGCCTGCGGAATATGATCTCCGCACGCAGCAGCACTTCATCGCGCAAGCACGCGCGTCATATGCAAACCCAGCTCGCAGGGCTGCTACACTTACTGCTCTTGAAGCTGACATCTCTAGGCAAGCGAAGGCTGCCACCTCAGCGGCAGCAGCAGATGAAGGTGGCAAAGATGAAAACCGCTTGCCTTTCTCAGTCCGAGAACCGCTCATGCAGAATCTGCGTTCAATGCGCGTAGAGGATCGCCCGCGCGATCTCGGTGCGTCCCTCGATCGCATTCGTCGAGGTACACCACAGATTCAAGATATTCTTGGTAGACAGCATGAGAACGTCCAGCTCAATGCCGAAGAACAGATGATCTTTCATGGCGCTATTATGCCGTTGTTTGTGCGTTATACGGAACAAACTAGAGGACTTGATCCAGCTGGAGTACTGAGGGAAATTCTGAACGGTCGACAGATTATGGTTCGAGGTGATTCAGGCAAAACTGCTGCCTTACTTAGAGGCAATGGAACACTCCCCACTTTGGGTAGGATGATCGTTAGCCCGCCGCCGGCTGCAGGGAAAGCACCTCCCGAGCATAGTTTGTTTCAGTTCGCATTCAACGGCCGATTTGCTACCCTGCGCGGCACACGCGGGCCCTTTGGGAGGCCAGCTGAACGCGGTCCACTGGTGCTTGCACTCACGCAGGAACACCAGCTCAAAGACGATAAGCATGGCAAGGCAACTGCTGCTGGAACTGGAGCAGAGATGGGAGGAGGCAGTGGCCCAGCAGATTTCTTAGCTCATGCGGAAGCACTCGCGAAAAACAAGGCAAATAAAGCTGGTGGGGGCATATCAGGTGCGGGCGGAGGCAAAAAAGTTCCGCCAGATACCGTCAGCGCCGCCTCTCCCGGCGGTGGTAGAGACGGACGTGGTGGAGAGAAAAAGGGCCAAGCCGCCGATGTGACCTACCATGACGCCTTAGACGGGCACGAGACAGCAGCAACGACGAATGCTGGTTCTGCCTCGGCAGCAGCAGCTGCAGCCGGCAGCAAATTCCCACATCAAGCCGGTGTGGGCGTTGGCCATGATGTTGATAGTATTTCCGCCTTTGGCGGCGGCAAAACCTCGTTGAGTCAAACGGCGGCAGCTGCAGCATCATCCTCACCAACAAAGGCGACAACAGCAGCCGCGCCCAGTAAACAGGGCGCAACACATCCCCTAGTTACGGTGGAAGATGCTGAGTCGAGCGATGACGAAGCTGCAGTGAAGAAAAATGCAGAATCTACGCTAGCCGCAGCAGGGGCTGTAGCAGCAACAGCCGGCGGAGGCACAGTTGGGAATGCTATTGCCGAGGCGCTAAAAAATCATCCCTTGCCGACGGCGGCGGCGACTACAGCGAGGTCAAGCGCAAGTGATGCTGCCGCTGCGGCGACGGTCGCAGGTAAAACGGCGACTGCAGCTGCCAGCGCGTCGACCAGTGTAGCGGCGGCGAAGCACGCGGCAGCTGCGCCGGTAGAGGAACCTGTAGAAGATGATCCACATCCAATGGCAGTTAAGATCAGCAAATCTCCAGCTGAAGGCATGCGGGAATTGCGTAGCGCGATGGAAAAACAACGCCAATCAAAAGAGCCCCTTGATACAGATTATTTAAGATTGGTTCTACGGTACGGAAGTGCTGTAAGCGCGGAGCAATACCAAAAGAGCCCCGAGGCTCTCGCTGAACAGCAACGACTCTCTGCTATGCGCCATGAATTGCTTGAAGACCCCACACGAATGATAGCTGCGTGGGAGGCACGCGCGCGCCGAGGTGGCAATGATCGTGACGAAGTTCTGTTGGATGTAGGCACATATTTTCCGGCCGCAATGAAGCCCCTTATCAGTCGTGATGCAATTACAGTTACAGAAGCGGCACGGCAGATCAAAGATAGACTAGCGAATGACACAGAGCTTGCCGCGCTCGATGTTGTGGCACTACATCAATACAACGCATATGGCATACTAGCAACTGCGCCAACGCTCAGCGACAAAGCGATTGGGGCAGTTATTATTGACGCATCATCCACAAAAGTGATAGCTGCCGCAGCCAAAGCGATCGAAGCAGCCGAAGCAGAAGACCAAGCCCCCCAAGCTGCGGCCGCAGGAGCGCCACCCGGGCCTGGAGCGACAACAACAGCATCAGCGGCAGCCGGCGATGACGCCGTAAAAAAAAAATCAGCAACATTAGCAGCTAAAGATGCTTCTGTGTCTCCCCCCACGAGGCGACTAAAACAATATGCAGAAAATGTTAAAGCCCAAATCCATGCCGCTCGTCTTGAAGGTGAAAAAGTACGCTCGGCATACGTCATGCCCAAAGAGCTTCGCGAATATCTTGGCAAAAATGTTGCCGGCCTAACAGACGAAAAGGGTGCGCCCGTCGACGTCGATAAATTGGCTGCGGCTATAGCAGTTGAGATTGCCAGAGGCGATGCAGCGGGAGATCATAAAGAATTTGGCAGACGCATCAATATGGGCCAGAAGTACATGTTTTATAACAAAGCCAAGATGGCAGAATTGGCAAAGGCATCGAAATGGGTGCAAAGAAAAGAAAGCAAACTCCGAGTTGCAGAATGGGCAAAAGCATACGGAGGAGAAAGCACAGCCCGCATTCCTGTTAGCTTCTGGATGACAAGAACGCCAACTGGTGTGGAACTCGAAATGATTGGAGAGTTCCTCGGCGATGGCGCCAATAAACAGGCATTTGCATCAAAGGTCCTCAATATCAATTTGCAGAGCGTGAAACATGACAAACAATTGACAGAAGCAACCGTGTTAAGAGAACTACCAATAGCTGATCCGGCGCGCCCGAAAGATGGCCTTGCATTAGTAAGAACGACTTTTACAAGTGACGAGCTAAAAGATCCGGATCTTAGACTTGCAGGCCTGCTGACACATACGGATCGAAAGGCTGGCAAGCTCATGGAAGCTCGAGATATCCGCTTAGGAGCTGATCTCAACATCAGGCTGGAAAGGGGAGATCTAAGTGCTGCCCAGCGACTTCGAGTTGTAGCGGATGTTGCGATGACTATAGGAAAGTTACACGCGAGAGGCCTTGTACATCGTGATCTCAAGCCAGAGAACATTCTATTAGATGAAAGAGGTCGTGGCCATTTGATAGATCTTGATTTTGTGACGATACCAGGTCAGAACGACATTGCTGGCACACGGGGATTTATTGATGTGATTTCGACCTATGCCCTTAAGCAGCCAAGCAGGCGCGGCATGGTCACGCCGCTTACAGATATCTATGCCATGGCTCAGGTTTCTGCGGAGACTTTGTTCGGCACGACGACACCCGCCTCCTCAAAAGAAGTTATGGCAGCATCAGACCGGAATATTGTGGCTCTCATGCAAAGGGGGTTGAGCGCCCTTAGGGTCACCCCTCTACCAACTACCGCAGCAGCATTAATTCTGGCGCTCCAACAACACCCAGAAAGCAAAACTAGAGGCACTGACGCACAAAGAATGCTCGCTGAAACAGTGGCGTTGGTTCAATGTAGAAATGCCATCGACGCGATTCTTAGTGCCAATGGGCAACTAATGGATTTCATTCGCAAGCAACCAAATGCACGAAACTTTTTGGATGGTCGCTTGGATGACGCGGGACAAAAAGCTATGATGGCTGCGATTGGGAAACAATTTCCGGCTTATGGGAATTTTCTTGGCCAGATCATAGCCGCGCAAAAGGCGGCAACGAGCTAAGTTCTTGACTATGTGGAGATATGAATAATTTTTCATACTTATTTTTGTTATTCTATTTGCATTTGATATACTTTTGCTTGATTAGATCAGAATCGTAATGAATATTAATAAATTCGTTATCGAAATGAAATAGGAGTATTGATTATGGCCAATCGAACCCACTTGACCGGTCATCCAGCAACTACTGCTCGCCCGCCAGAGTCTGACCATGCAGCTGCCGCGGCTCACCCACAACGTACACAGAAAGATGACGTGAGGGACAGTTTTTCGTCGGGAAGTTTAAGATCAAGAGCTTCGCTGCTCGCGAAGACTAGAGAATCGAGGCTATCAATGGCCACGCCAGCTGCAGCTGCAGACGGCGGGGTAAAGGATCTTATGCATCTGAGTCCGAGCGGAACCGCTGGACGCAGCACTACTCTTGCCCTGACGGGAGACGGTGCTGACGCTGCAAGCCGGACCCTTGCAGCGCTTGAGGCTCATCACGGAGCTGCAACAGCTGAAGTAGCAGGCGCAATCGCTCAGGCAACTCACCAATTGGTAAGTGCGGATCTTCGCGCGGCGTCGGGGGATGTGCAAAAAACTCTGGTAGCTATCAATGGCATGTCTAATAAGCAGATTGCACAAGTCCACACCCAACTCCAGGCGGCCAATACGCAACTTGCAACCATAAGCAAGCAGCATGAAACCACTATTACAGCGCTCAACGCTGCTCAGGCAAACCTGATTGCCCGCTTAAATGATGCTAATGATCATCTTACCCAAGCAAATGTTCAACTGGAGCAAGTAAAAGGGCAAGGAGAAGTAACGCACACAAAATTGCAAGCGGCTGCCCAGCAGGCTGCATCAGACCATAAAAAAGTGGTTGCAGATCTGCAAAAGAATGAAGAGCAAATCAAAAAGGCTGCCGATGAGGCTAGGCAGCAGAGCGAAAAAATTGTGAGCACCCTTCATGCAGAGTTAACAAAGAATCGAGCCGAGATGGAAAAACTCAACAAACAGGTGCAAGCACTGGAGCAAACGCAAGGGCGTCTCAGTCACGAGACCAAAAACTCCATTATCCTTGGCCTCTCCGCAACCATAGCGCTACAGGCGACGGTGGCGTCGACGCTGCCAGCCGTAGCCGCTGGTGCAGCGATCGGAGCAACCTACCGAGGAGTTGTGGCAGCACAGAGCTGGTTTGGTTCTTTTACTGGTAGAGCAGCAACTGCGCGACTAAAATCAGAGTGAAGCGAGAGAAGACGCCCTCGACGAACGTCGAACCTCTCCTCCAAACCGCCCCGCACATCAGGCGAGCCAACCCTCCCCGATATGCGGGGCTCGCTGTTCTAACCCCACCAAAAAACACCCCTCCCCGCTACCACCACGCAGGAGGTTCCCATGCGAAAACTATTCGCCTCATTAGCACTGCTCGCAATTTCCACCCCCGCCCTCTCTCTGCCAGAAAAGCCAGAGCAACTCATCAAAGCCCTGCTCACATCAAACAACGATTTCTCCTCACAGCTCGCGCGATTGGTTTCCTACGCCGACGAAAACAGCAACGCCTCCTTCGACAGCATTACCATCAAGGTTATCGATGCTACCCCACAACTACGCGAGCGATGCAGCAGCGCTGGTGCGCGGAGTCGATCGGCTTCTATCCTGGAAGTCACCGTCGTTGGGCAAGAATCGACGATGATCGACTATTACGCCACTCCGCTCGCTGCGCGCGATCTGCGGACGTGTGCGGCACCGCGGCTGTAAATTGCCTCCATACAAACAGTGTCATTGAGCGCTACGAGCAACTGTTTTCAAGGTGTCCACCACCCAAGCGTTTAAGCTCTTATGCGCTTTCTTCGCCGCGGTATAAATTAGGCGATGCTCGGTAGGTTCCATGCGCAAAAGAAGATTTCCTGAAAAAGGCTTATCTGGCAGCTCGCGCCGCTCAGCGCAAAATGCCAAATAGTCGTCAACAGAATCTGTAAATGCTTTGCGCAGTTCTTTGACAGACTTGCCCTGAAATGTGATCACATCACGGGTATTCACAACCTCACCGTGAAAGATCTCTGCTTCGTCGTCGAATGTGACCTGCCCAAGGTAACCTTTGTATTCCATCATGGTTTCACCCCCGCTTCCTCTAAAAACCGTCGCATTGAGACCAACGCACCTTTGTCGGTCTCTTTCTCAGGATGTGGCCGGTGAAAAACTGCTCTGACACCGCTGAGCGCGATTCTCACCCGCGATCCACTTCCCTCAGACACTTCCGCACCGAGCGCAATCAGCAAATTCTCGATGCCCTTCCAGTGCACATTAGAACGTGTCGGACGCGCAAAAATTGCTTCGAGCGTTCTGAGGTGCTTTTTTTGCATCAATTTATGATATCATCTCATGATATCTATTGCAAGAAACAATTGCTTTTGGGGGCGATAAGACGGTTGCCAATTCCCACCCTCACCCTTGGTCCCTCTCCCGCGGGCGGGAGAGGGAAATCAAGCTGCTAATAGGCGCACCGCTTCCCCGTGTAGCGCCCTGCCCGCTGCTACGCATGAGCTCGCGCCCACGGGATCGGTTCCGTCCCAGGCCGTAATCACGCCGCCAGCGCCGCGCACGATGGGAATGAGCGGCATGATGTCCCAAATATGCATGATGGGATCCACCATGATATCAGCAAAACCCGACGCCAGCAGCAGATAGCCATAGCAATCGCCCCACGTGCGAAACACCTTCACGTGTTGCTGCAATGCCTCAAAGCCAACTCTGTTTTGCAAACGCGCAATGTTCGCTACATCGGTCGCCAGCAACGTCGCTTCCAATAGCGACCGCATCTCTCGCACACGCACGCGCTTGCCATTCAACGTTGTCTCGTCGCCATTGCCAAGGCAAAGCTGCTGCACAATCGGCTGATGAATCGCACCAAGAATCGGCTGGCCTTTGTGCAAAAGCGCGATGAGCGTACCAAACAACGGGCATTTGTGCGCAAACGACACCGTGCCATCGATGGGGTCTAACACCCACACGAATTCAGCATCGTCGTTCTCACGCCCAAACTCTTCCCCTATCACACCATGACTCGGAAACTGCTTGCGAATTAACTCGCGCATCGCCGACTCCGCATCACGATCCGCTTTGGTCACCGGACTGCCATCGCTCTTGATATCGACGCCAAGCCCTAAGTCCCAAAACAATGGTGTAATAATGCTCGCGCTTTTATCCGTGAGCGTATGAATGAAAGACTCAAAGGTAGCGGTTGATATCGACATGAATCCATCCCGTGTGGGTTGCAATCACCAGTGCCACAATGGCCGTATAAAAAAGTAAGCCGCATACAAATAATCCACGCCCACCGATGACGTGATAATGCGACGTGAGTTTTAGCCGATACCGCGCAGACCACACCATCAAGATTGGCAAAATACCAATCAAAATCGCGATGATGAGCCCGGCATATTCAAGTACCGTCACAAAGCCTTTCTGAAATACCGACACGAATATCAGCGGCGGTAAAAAAGTCAAAATCCACACCAATGCCCTGCCCTTTTTATTGTCGCGAATCTTAAATCCATCCTTCAAGAAATCAAAGCAACTCTGTGCCACGCCGAGAAAAGATGTGATGATGGCGAAAATCGAAAAGAGTCTGGCAGCAAGCGTGATCACTGGGCTGCCCAAAATGGTCTGCAGCGATTGTGAGAGCGAGATGCCATGAAGCAACGCGTGGGCGATTCCGTGCTCGCCAGAGACCGGCACTGTGCCAAGAATCAAGAGCTCCCAGAGAAAATAGGTGAGGAAGGGCAATAAACTGCCCATGAATAGACACAATTTAATCTTCTTCAAATCGCGGCCCAAGTACGTTGCCAAGCTTGGGATGATGATATGGTAGCCAAATGCGGTGATGATAACCCCGAATGAGATAAAGCTATACTCGAGGTCATAGCGTAAAAGTAAGCTGCTATCGAGCCTGCCAAACAGAAGGGTGAGCATCAGCGCATAGGTCACAATCAGACCGATCATGAGGTAACGGTTCATGTAATCCACGGCGCGCATGCTGATGTACACGAAAGGGCCGAACAGCAACAAAATCGGCAGAGGCGCCGTCCATTTGGGCAGCACAACGCCGGTGAATCCCTTCACACCCTCCAAAAACAGCGGCCCGCTGCCGGTCATATATGCAGCGAGCAATGAGTAGAGAAGCAATAGAAAACCCACCCACGCAATTCCTGCGCCGACGGGCCCGAGAGTGGTTTGCGCCATGGAGATGAGATTAACGTCGCCACTGAGAGAGAGGTTTACCTCGAGTATGATAAATGCTGCCCAAAGCATGAAGAGCCAGCAGACTGTGAATACTGCCATGGCGGGGATGAAGCCGCCAATTCCGGTGGAGATGGGAAACGCGAGGATACCTGCGCCAATGGTAGTGCCAGAGATGAGGAGGGTGCCGCCGAGTAGTTTGCTGTCTTTCATTGATGGAATTCCGCAAGAAGCCGCGAAGGTGTAATAGTTTATTGCTGATGACAACCCGGTTCTGGGAATGGAGAATCACTGTTTTATCCGGTACCGTATTGATATAATAATTAATAAAATCATCTTATTATGATAGAATCAAAGATTTTTAGTAGTTTTAACTACGGTACCGTATGAAATTCCATTCAAGCATGTTAGGCTTAACTTGAAGGAGGAATTTTCATGGCGCTTTACCTTACTCAGGCGACGTCTCCACATCTCTCGCATACACATGATGACCTCAAGTCTGCATTGTACAACGTTCTGTTCGGCATACAGGTGACCTGGAAATTGCCGCAAAGTGAACTCGCGGCAATTCTTCATCGCCCCGAAAGTACAGTCTCGGATTGGAAGGTAAAACAGACTGTTAATGTCTCGCCGGAACCATCGCCTAATGATTTGACCATATATGAGCTGATTGAATTCTACGATTCGGTGAGTTCAATGTTTGCTCGTGTCAACGATCAGCTGCAATGGTTGCATCGGAGATCCTCCGATTTTGCAGGTGAAAGCCCCATCGAACTTCTTAAGAAGCACCCTAAAAATCTGTATCTTCTTCGGGACTGGCTAGATCGAGCGGGGCGACCATGATTCTTTTTCGTACCTCCAACCAAAAACGTCGGCATGCATATGCATTTCTAAAGACACCCGTGCAACAAGCTGCACTTCAAGCACAGCTGGAGAAAAAAAACTGGATTGAGGAAATATTCGCAAGAAGGCTACCCATCCCACGGGAATTTGTGACCCGATTTGCCCCGGAAGGGCTCTTGAGGAATCCCCTTTATGCGTCGCAAATGAGAGAAACAACCTTTTTTGAATTCGGATATGGACTAATCAAACGAAGATCGTTCCTAGACTTGGCCATCCGTGCAGTCTGTTTCGACTTGCGTTTTAGCGGGAAAGAACAGTCCATCGATATTGAAACCGTTGCCAGCGCCACTGCGATCTTGAATCCTAAAAATTACACTGCAGCACATGCATGGATACGAGAACTTTCTGTTCTTCCGGAGTCTATTCGTT
>JABDBI010000011.1:0-281 GCA_013288705.1 Methanobacteriota archaeon
TAGGCGACACGGGGACTTATTTTTAGACTGTATTGCTAAAAAATGTGGAGTGAGAAAGCAATGGAAAATTTCGCCTATGCGATACCAATTGTAGGGGTAGTAGCCCTTTTGTTTGCCGCTTATAAAGCCAATCGAATTCATACTGCCGATGCGGGCAACGATAGAATGAAGGAAATTGCCAAAGCGATTAGCGAAGGTGCAATGGCCTTCCTGAGCCGTGAATACAAGCTGCTTGCACTCTTTGTGGCAGGTGTAGCAGCCCTCCTCGCGGTCATGCAGAC
>JABDBI010000011.1:329-2434 GCA_013288705.1 Methanobacteriota archaeon
CGCACGACAAAGCCTGTCAAAGGCGCTTCATATCGCGTTCTCTGGTGGAACCGTGATGGGCATGTGCGTGGTTGGCCTTGGGCTTCTTGGTTTGAGCGGACTCTTTATCGTTTATTCTAAAATCCCCGCGTTATCTGGTCAAAGTGGTGTAGGCGATTTGCTCATGATTCTTTCCGGCTTCTCCATGGGCGCCTCGTCAATCGCGCTTTTCGCCCGCGTAGGTGGTGGAATCTATACCAAAGCGGCGGACATTGGCGCCGATTTGGTGGGCAAATTGGAAGCTGGCATACCCGAAGATGATCCACGTAACCCAGCCGTCATCGCGGACAACGTAGGTGATAACGTAGGTGACGTAGCCGGTATGGGTGCTGATTTATTTGAATCCTACGTCGGTGCGATTGTATCGAGCATGATTATTGGTGCGACTTTAACTATTGCCCAGTTTTCTGAAGGAAACTTGTTGCAGTCTGACAAAACAATGGTGTTTGTATGGCTGCCCCTGATGCTGTCTGCCATCGGCATTGTGGCGTCGATTTTGGGTACATTTTGGGTGCGCACCACAGAGGGTGGCAATCCACAAACTGCGCTGAACATGGGTACCTATTCAGCTGGCGTTTTAATGCTGCTTGGTGCTGGCATCCTCATCCATAACGTGGCTCCCGAGTGGTTTTATGCACCGGGTGGAACTGTCGTATACCAGCGCTGGGGTCTGTTTGGTGCCATGGCATCGGGATTGATCGCTGGACTTGGTGTGGGGTTCATCACTGAGTACTATTGCGCCAAGGGCAAGCCGCCAGTCACAGAGATAGTGGATTCTGCAGGAACAGGTGCAGCCACCGTCTTAATCAGTGGCATTGGCGTCGGTATGCGTTCGACCGCCATTCCAATCATATTTATTGCAATCGCTATCTTAGCAGCCAACCAATTTGCAGGCCTATATGGGATTGCTATCGCCGCCCTGGGCATGCTTTCTACCACCGGCATCCAGTTGGCTGTCGATGCGTATGGGCCTATTGCGGACAACGCGGGCGGCATCGCAGAGATGGCGGGACTTGCTCCGGAAGTGCGCGAGCGCACAGATAGTCTTGATGCAGTTGGTAACACCACAGCAGCAATTGGTAAGGGCTTTGCGATTGGATCTGCTGCGTTGACTGCATTTGCCTTGTTCAGCGCCTACCAAACTGAGCTGGCGGCAGCGACGGGGAAATCGCCTTCTGACCTCTTGGTAGATGTGAGCAAACCCCATGTCATGGCCGGCTTATTTATTGGTGCCATGTTGCCCTTCTTGTTCTCGTCGTTGGCAATGAAGGCTGTGGGCCAAGCTGCGTTTCATATGATTCAAGAAGTACGTAGGCAATTTAAGGAAATTCCTGGCCTTATGGAAGGTACTGCTCGCGCGGATTATGCACGTTGCGTCGATATTTCGACCAGCGCCGCTTTGAAGCAAATGGTAAGCCCTGGCTTGCTCGCCTTGGCTGTCCCTGTGCTCGCTGGCTTCGCCGATAAAACTGGCCTCATGCTTGGTGGTGTGCTTGCAGGCGCCACAGTTTCTGGCGTGCTCTTGGCAATCTTCATGTCAAACTCTGGTGGTGCTTGGGATAACGCCAAGAAGCAGATCGAGAGCGAAGTCAAAAATCCTGCGCAAAACACCGGCAAAGGTTCTGCCCGGCATGCTGCGGCAGTCACTGGCGATACTGTTGGTGATCCGTTTAAAGATACTGCTGGCCCATCGCTCAACATTCTCATTAAGCTGATGAGTGTGGTGGCTTTGGTGATTGCTCCCATGATTGCCAAATATGGCATGAACTTTTTTGCGGAGTGATGGATCTAATGGGAAGGATGGCACGCTTAATACTCTTGCGACATGGACAGTCGACATGGAATTTGGAAAACCGTTTTACCGGTTTTGTCGATGTTCCTTTAAGCGCGCGAGGTATTCTGGAAGCGCAACAGGCCGGGGAGAAATTGCGGGGCTACAAAATAGACCGCATCTTCACTTCAGTGCTTGAGCGTGCCACCAAAACCCTTACACTCGCATTAGAGAAAGCGGGTTTAAGCAACATCCCGATTGAGCAATCCGCAGCCTTGAATGAGCGCCATTATGG
>JABDBI010000011.1:2444-52619 GCA_013288705.1 Methanobacteriota archaeon
CTCATCAGCTTAATGAGAATGTTGAGCGCCATTATGGAGATCTGCAGGGGCTCAACAAAGATGAAATGCGCCAGAAGTTTGGCATTGCACAAGTGGAGCTGTGGCGAAGGAGCTATGACGTTGCTCCTCCCAGTGGCGAGAGCCTGAAGGATACCTGCCAGCGGGTTTGGCCCTATTGGAGAGAGAAAATATTGCCATGCCTGTTGGCCGGGCAAAATGTGCTGATTGTCGCCCATGGTAATTCTTTGCGTGCCTTGATCAAAGAGCTCGAGAAACTCGGAGATGCAGAGATTGTGAAAGTCGAGATACCCACGGGCATTCCGATTGTGTATGAGCTAGATAGCCAGGGAACCGTCCAGAGCAAAACCACTTTGTAGCAATGAGGGAGCCATATGACTTACTTTCCACCGACCGTTATCGAGCAAACACCCCGAGGGGAAAGAGCCTACGACATTTGGTCGAGGCTGTTGAAAGATCGGATTGTTTTCGTCGGGACGGCAATTGATGACCATATCGCTAACTCTGTGGTTGCGCAGCTCTTGTTTTTAGAGAGCGAAGATGCCGAGAAAGACATCACCATGTATATCAACTCGCCGGGTGGTTCTGTCACGGCTGGATTGGCGATATATGACGCTATGCTCTACGTGAAGTGTGATGTCTCGACAGTTTGTGTTGGGCAGTCTGCTTCCATGGGCGCAGTGCTTCTCGCTGCCGGCGCCAAGGGCAAGCGCTATGTGTTGCCGCACAGTCGTATCATGATTCACCAACCTCTCGGTGGTGCTCAGGGGCAGGCTACCGATATTGAAATCCAAGCGCGCGAGATTATTAAAATCAAGAAACTCATCAACGATATTCTTGTTCGCCATACCGGGCGGCCGCTCAAACAAATTGAACGCGATTCCGATCGGGATTTTTATCTGAGCGCAGAAGAAGCGATCGAATATGGTATCGTCGACAAAATTGTTACCAGGCATGATGCCAAACAGGCGCCGAATAAGCCGGAGCAGGTTTAGGGGAAAAAGCGGTGGTTTTGAGAAAAGATGGCACGGCGTTTATGTGCTCTTTTTGTGGGAAATCGCAAAAAGAAGTGAAGAAGCTTGTTGCAGGTCCACAAGTTTTTATCTGCGAAGAGTGTATTGCGCTGTGCAATGATATTATTGCCGATGAAGTCACGAAAGACACGGCTGAGATCGAAGCGCCAAAACTTCTTCGGCCATTTGAAATCAAGGCGATTTTGGATCAGTACGTCATTGGCCAAGAAAAAGCTAAAAAAGTACTATCTGTCGCCGTGCATAACCACTACAAACGTATTTTTAGCCAGGTAGACACCACCGATGTTGAGCTGCAGAAGAGCAATATTTTGCTCATTGGCCCAACGGGATCAGGAAAGACCCTCCTTGCACAGACACTAGCACGCATATTGCGCGTGCCTTTTACCATGGCAGACGCCACGAGCCTAACTGAAGCTGGCTACGTCGGTGAAGATGTGGAGAACATGATTGCCAACTTGCTGCACGCAGCCGATGGCGACATTCAGCGAGCGCAACGCGGCATCGTTTATATCGATGAAATCGACAAAATCGCACGCAAAGGTGAAAATCCCAGCATTACGCGTGATGTCTCGGGTGAGGGTGTGCAGCAGGCATTACTCAAACTGGTTGAAGGCACCAGTTGTAGCGTGCCGCCGAAGGGTGGACGCAAGCATCCGCAGCAAGAGTTTTTACACGTCGATACTTCGCAAATTCTTTTCATTTGTGGCGGCGCCTTTTCTGGTCTCGAGCGTATTATCGAGGAGCGCGTTGGTCAAAAAGTTCTTGGCTTTGGTGCCAATGTCAAGGGCAAGTCGAGCAAGAAGCCTGGTGAAATGCTTGCAGAAGTGCAGCCTCAGGATTTGCTTCGCTTTGGGCTGATTCCAGAATTCGTTGGGCGCTTACCGGTGCTTGCTACGTTAGATGGATTGACAGAAGAAACATTGGTGCAAATTTTGACCGAGCCCAAAAATGCGTTATCCAAACAGTATCGACGTTTGCTCGAAATGGATGGCGTCGCTTTGCGTTTTACCGATGACGCATTAACGACGGTGGCCAAAGAAGCCTTGAAACGAAAGACCGGCGCGCGTGGTCTTAGAAGCATTTTGGAGAGCGCGATGCTCGACATCATGTATGATGCGCCGAGCAACAAAGATGTGCGGGAAATCATTTTGAATGAGCGCACAGTGCTTAAACAAGAGTCGCCCCTCTTTGTGTTACAAACCGGAGAGAGTGCTTAAACACTCAAGGGAAAAAAAATCCTTCTCCTTGACGCGCAGATTTTGTTTCCGCTAGCATGTTCTGATGGATAGCACAACACAACTCAAGGTTGAGCCTGCGAAAGACTGGGAAACGCCTACACTGGTAGAACTGGATATTGAAAACACACAATCCGGGACAAGTGGAATTATTGAAACCCAAAGCGGCAATTTCGTTTCCTAAGAGGGGTAAAGTGCATATGCGACAGATTGTGTTTTCGTTACTTGTATTTTTTCTCTCGCCACTCGTGTTTGGGAATGAAGAACATGACGATCCTGGTTTTCGCTATTTTACACCAAGTGATAGAGAGAGAGCACAAAATGGTACAACCGTTTACAGCGTCCAATTTGGAACTGGCGGAACCGGTGGCCCGGGCACGTATTTCGTAAGTTTTCTCTCCTTTACAGATACCGGCTGCACGACGTCAGCGTTTTCTACTTTCACCGTTGGTGGTGCCACCACTCCATCATCAGGCGTAACCTACTCGCTCTCGGGAACTGGGTTGTACAGCTATTACATCGGAAATGGTAAATCGACGAGTCAGGTCGCTTCAGTACAGAGCTTCCAATTGCAAGACCGCCTCCATCTCGGCACCGTCGGAGCGTGCATCACCCTGACCTGCACTACCTTGGATTGCAGCTACGCAAGCGGCACCGTAGGAACGTTAACGCTCAATCAATAACGCCCGCTAAAGCCCAGTAGTGCTTAAACATGTAGGCATCCATCTGGGCAAATAATTGCGCCTGCTCTTCGTTGATTTTTGCAACGTGCTCTGCAAAAGGCAGATCGCGAAAGAGATTGGCCAGCTGGCCCTCACGATGCATTTTTTTACAAACATGCAAAGTGGCAGGGATAATGCCCCCGCCTTTTTTTCCCTTTTCCCACACCATATTTGGCACCCCATGCTTTGCCAAGTATTGGCGAAGCAAGTAGCGGCCAACACCATTTCGCCGCTTTTGTTCCCACGGCAACCGGCAATAAAAGTCGACCAATTTGGGATAGAGAAGCGGGTATGCATAAGAAAACCCAAGCGTTTTTGCAACGATCGCACTGTACTCGACGCGCATACGCACATGATGACTGCGTGGGCCTTGCAGTAGATCCCATTCAAGATGCTGTAAACTCGGGTAGTAGGGAAACATCTGTCTAGGTGGCTTCGCGGCCAATTTATTGAGAGCAGGATGCACATAACGAAGGAGTCGCAAAGTTGTACCCAGTATTGTTTTCGCCTGACAGCGCATTTCGTTCCAAGCTTGCCGATGCAAACCATGGCGTAATAGCTGGGGAAAAAACGCCTGCTGGAGTGCATGCCCCGACACACATTCATCGCCGCCAAAACCTGACAACAATAGTGTATGTCCACCCCGCACCACGGCTTGATGCACATTGTTCGCGAGCATAAAAAACACATATGGAGCCGCACCGGCAAATACATGTGCCAATTGGTTGAGCACAGACTCCAAATCGAATCCGTCCTCGGTAACTGCGCGTAAGGGAGCTAGCCCGAGGTGATCAATTAAACACTGCGCGAATGCGAGGTCATCTTTCTCATCGCTACCCGCGGGTGCCACATGGCTATACAGTGCGGGATTGATGCCAGCCTGATTGCAAGCGACCACAATCGTCGATGAATCAAGTCCTCCGCTGAATTCTGCAGCTATCGACGTGACATCACGTGTGCAGGTCTCTATCGCCTCTTGCAACAGTTCGGCAAAGTGCTCGATATAGCCATTATCGTTCTTGTACAAAATACGAGACGCTTCCGGATCAATTTGCCAAAACGGCTTGCTCACAATTCGATCATTCGCAACGGTCAGCGCATGGCCTGGTTCAACGCGAAAAATCCCCTCGTAATAAGTTTCGTTACTATACTGCGTCCAGTTTGTGCCCTGCCAAGGGAGAAGTTCGATCAGAATACGCGGTATGTTTGGCGACGGGTGCTTTGGCAAATGCTGAATGATGGCAGGTATCGTCGAGCCGAAAATGAACTGCCGATTCTGATAGCTATAATAGAACGGCTCTTGGCCAAAATGATCTCGCCAAGCACGAATGGTGCCGCTTTTTTCATTCCTCGTCACATAGGCAAAGGGCCGATGGTGATCGCACCAATTAGCGGGAACAGTTGTTGGGTAAACTCCCACACCATAGGTGGGTTCTTGACACGATGCTATCTTGGGCCAATTGCTGGCATTGACGAGCGACACGGGTCATCTCTTTAAGAGCAAGCACAGCCACGCTAACATGAATGAAACCCCACCATAAGGAGCCGCACGACCGATCCCCGGCATACCTGTTAAGATCTTCGCGTAAAGCGAACCGCAAAACAGGAGAATTCCCAACGTAGCAAAAATCACGCCAAGCTTCGATCCTCTTGAACGTCCCGTGCCAAAAACCGCAATGAGAAGGGCATGCCAGACCTGGTACTGCACAGCATTTTGCCAAAGAGCCACATCGTGACTGAGCCCATGTGCACCGTAAGCGCCAAGCACAATGGCCGAACATCCAAACAAGCCCGACAATACAAATGGCCACCTTGTCATCGCGACTCTCCCTTCACTTGTTGCAAGAGTGCCAAATAGCTTGCGTAACGCTCCGGATTGATTTTTCCCGTAGCGACGGCTTCTTTGATGACACAACCGGGTTCGGTTTCGTGCAAACAGTTATGGAAGCGACAAGGCTTTGCAAGAGCGTCTTCAAATCCGACAAAATACGACGCGACGTCAAGCGGCGCAAAAGCCACGGGCTTAAAATCTCGAAGTCCCGGCGTATCAATCAGCTCTCCGCCAGCGGGCAAATGGTGAAGCGTAGAAGCGCTTGTTGTGTGACGTCCGTGACTCCTGTTCCCTTTGGCACTGTCCGTCGCTAAGTTCGCCGCAGGCAAAAGCGCGTTCATTAAGCTGCTCTTACCAACCCCTGAAACACCCATCAAAACAGTGCGTCCACGACGAGCAATCAATTGTTCTAAATCCACCAAGCCATCCTTGCTTTTTCCACTCACACATAAAATCTCTATTTGGCTCCCATAAAGATGATTAAGCTCGTCGTGAATGACAGAAAAATCAGGCAAATCGCACTTGTTTACAACAATAACCGCAGCGATTTTTTCTTTTTGGATCGCAACAAGCGCCTGGTCCAAAAATGTTTGCGGTGTTTTTGGATGGGCTGCAACTACAATCGCCGCAAGGTCAATATTCGCCGCCAACACTTGCTCTTTGGCAAAAGACGTCTGACGTGCCAACTGATTTCGCCGTGGCAAGCGCTCTAACCTATTGTCTTTGATGATAATTTGATCGCCGACCACGTGGCCAGAATTGCGCGCCACGGAAAACATGAACCGCTCATGCAGCGCATTTTCTATGAGAACCTTTACACCAAGATGGGAAACAATTGTGGCGTTGATGTCGATTTTCCGGCATTTGTAGTTGACGAGTGATTGCTTATCGGACAACACAATATAGGAGGTTCTAACGATTTGCCAGTTAATAAGCAAGTGTGAGAATCTAAAAGAGTGCAAAGAAACTTATCGTGGAGGAATTGAACATGACAAAAACAGAACTCGTTGATCACGTTTGCAAAAGCCATTCAGGTTTGACCAAAAAGTCCGGCGCCGAAATTGTCGACGCTATCTTTGAGGCCGTGCAAGCAAGCATCAAAAGCAAAGAAAAGTTTTCCTATCCAGGCTTTGGTACGTTCGTTGTGCGTTCGCGTAAAGCCCGCACTGGCCGCGATCCACGCACGGGCGCCGAGATTAAAATCAAGGCTTCCCGCACAGTGGGTTTCCGTCCAGCACGCGCTTTCAAAGACATGCTATAACGCATTAACTTATGCTGAAAGCAAAAATGGCCACTCTCACGAGGGGCCATTTTTTTGGTGGTCCCGACAGGACTCGAACCTGTGACCTCCACCTTGTAAGGGTGGCACTCTACCAACTGAGTTACAGGACCCAAAACATTGGTGTACCATCGCAAAAATTGGCATCTTACACAAGAGGGTTTAGCCGAAATGAGAGATGAACATGTGATGCTTCGCCAGAGTGTGCGGGATTTTGTCGCCAAAGAGATAGAACCTGGGGCACTCGAGCGCGACCGCCGAGAACATTTTGACCTCCAAGTATTTCAAAAAATGGGCAAATTAGGGCTTCTAGGTTTGACCGCTCCTCTCACACACGGTGGTGCTGGTATGGATGCGTTGGCAACCGTGATTGTACATGAAGAGCTTTCAGCAAGTGACCCGGGACTCTGCCTCGCCTATTTAGCGCATGCGCTTTTATGCGTAAATAACATCGCTGTGAATGCAAGCGATGCGCAAAAAGAACGGTTTTTGCCGCCTCTTTGCTCCGGCAAGTGGGTTGGCGCCATGGGGCTTTCGGAGCCCGAGGTTGGAACGGATGCACTCAACATGAAGACTTTTGCCAAACGAGACGCGCAAGGCAATTACGTTATTAATGGGCGCAAAATGTGGATTACCAATGGCGCCATCGACGACAAAAAAACACCTGGCGATTGTATTTATCTCTATGCCAAAACGGGCGAGAAAAATGGGCGCCCGGAAATCTCGACTTTCTTGATTGAAAAGGGTTTTAAGGGCTTCTTTGTTGGGCAGAATATTCACGGCAAAACAGGGATGCGTGCGTCAATTACGGCGGAACTGATCTTTGAAGATTGTCACGTGCCTGCACAAAATCGCGTCGGTGAAGAGGGAGATTCGCTTACGCATATGATGCGCAATCTCGAAATCGAACGCCTGGGGCTTGCTGCCATGAGCCTTGGTATCGCGAGACGATCGATTGACGTGATGGTTCGCTACGCAAATGAACGCAAAGCCTTTGGTCAGGCGCTTTGTCAGTTCGGCCAGATTCAGGCTTACATCGCTGATAGCTATGCGGAATACAAAGCCTGTCGAGCCTATGTTTACGAGACCGCTCGACGTATGGACTTGCATGCTGGCAACAACCGCGTCGACTCGGATGGAGTCAAACTTGTCTGTGCACCCATGGGAAAGCGCGTGGCTGACCGCGCCATGCAGGTACTAGGCGGCTATGGCTACGTGAGCGAATATGTCGTGGAGCGCCTCTGGCGCGATGCTAAGCTGTTGGAAATTGGTGGCGGTACCATTGAGGCTCATCAGAAGAATATTGCTGGCGATTTGAGCAAGCATCCCAATTGGGTCGCCGCATGAACACAGATGCACACTGGATGAAGGAAGCGCTCGCGCTCGCCGCGCAAGCAGGCACTATCTGCGAGGTTCCAGTGGGTGCTGTGGTGGTGCGTGAGGACCAGATTGTCGGTCGAGGATTTAATCGCCGTGAAGTTGATCGCGATCCTTTGGCCCACGCCGAATTGCTCGCTATTCGAGAAGCTGCCCACACGCTCGATCGTTGGCGACTTACTGGTTGTACGCTTTACGTAACCTTGGAGCCCTGCCCCATGTGCTTGGGCGCAATGGTCAATGCCCGTGTCGATCGCCTGGTTTTTGGCGCCAAAGAAACCAAAGCTCGGCCCAACCATTTCGTTCAAATCGATAGTGGCGTGCTTGCGCAGGAAGCTTCCAACCTGCTCTCTGACTTTTTTAAGCGCTTGCGCTTCTAACCGCTCATCACATCAATCGGTGTTGCTACCCCCGCTTCGCATAGCTATCGAGCATACCGATGATCGCTTCTTTCGCGCTGCCTGCATCGAGCAAATTGGCTACAGCGCTAGCCGTGCTGCCATCTCCCATTCGCACACTCGCATCGGCTTTATGTTCCAAAAGCAAACGCACCAATTCCGGATCCCCACGTTGAACAGCGTGCATCAGTGGTGTGATTCCGTTTGCATCGCGCTGATTCACGTCTGCTTTGTGGCCGAGTAAATAGCGCACATCATCGATTCCACCCTTGTCAATCGCGCGGATAAACGGCGTGACGTCGTTGACGGGGCTAATGGTGTTGACGGCGGCAGCACGACCGCCTTCTGCTCTGCCTTCAAAGAATTTTTGTATGCCACCTTTATTGTCTAAAGCTTCGATCATTTGCGAGGCAAAAACTTGATTTACTCCTGCACGACCGGCTGCATAACGCGCTGCGTGGGCGTCGTTACGCGCTTTGATTGCTGCAGCGCGCTCTTTGTCTTCTGCTTCATCATCATGCGCCACAGCCTTGGGTGCTTCGGAGGCAGCCGCAGCCGCTGCAACAGTATGTTTGGTGTTGGAAGCCGCACTCGCTTTGGGAGCAGGTGCTGGCTCGGCTGCTTTTACTGCTCCCGAAGTTGCATCCAATTCTTTCAAAACTGCAGCATGGCCCATCTTGGCGGCAATATCTCGAGCGGTTTGGCTATATCCCAAAAAGCGGGAAATACGAGTGCCATCGACAAGCGTAAGATCAGCCCTTCGTGAAAGAAGAAATCGCACCATCGCAGCATCACCTCTTTCAGCTGCTACCATAAGAAGTGTACGGTTTGTGCTATCCCGCTGGTTCACGTCAGCGCCGGCATCTAAAAACATGCGTATAGACTCAATATCTCCATTCTTAGCTGCTCTGAAAGGCGCAGTATATTGGATCTGCCGTTTGATAGCACCAAGCATGCGAAACAGGGGATGTTCAACAAATTGCGGTTCCTTTTTCCCTATGTCGCCCAGCCACGCGTCTCGCGCAGTATCCTGCCCTTCGTAAAACGGTATTCTACTAAATACGCCTCGCGGGATATCTTTTTCATGCCGAAGAATCATACCCAGAAGGCGCGGATATAAGACGGGAATATAGAGATTCCACGCTTTGTCTAGCAGCAAGCCTCGAATCTCATGTCGATGCTCTACCAAGGCATCTAATTCATCTCCATGCGAGCGGATTTGCGCGAGGATGATATCTTCATGCGCCTGTGCTTTAAGCCGTGCTCCGGCTTCTTTGGAGAGCCCTTTTGCCAACGCTGCTGCTTCTTTTTTTTTGTCTTCAGAAAGCACATGTCCTTGCAGGTGACTTGCCACTTGCTCGTCTACTTCTCTCGCTTTTAAAAGCGCGATTTCATCTCCCGATGTTTCGCGGCCATGTAAGTCGCCGATGAGGGCATATACATCAGCTGGCATGGCAGACACCTGTCGCCCCCTCATGTCTGCATGCATCTTCACAATCTCGTCGGCTGTGTGGCCTCCCCGATTGGGTGCATCGGGGTTGTGCCCAGTTATTTTCATGGTGAATCGGAGCAGATCCATCACGTCGGCAGGAGCCCCGAACATGGCTGCGTGATGAAGAGGCGTGTTTCCCTCTTCATCTGGGGCAAGCACGACTGCGGCAAGAACGCCGCCTCCTTCCAGCAATTTGCGCACAGAACCCACGGTTGCCTGGTTTGCATGAAGACTTTCAAAAAGCTGGGAACTCAGCGCAGCTGTACGAGCTTTTACTCCTGCATGGTCTTTGACTTCGCGTTCTTTGGGCGCTGCTTCAAATATATCTTTAGGCGCCGCATGTGCTGCATGTACTGGCGCCTTGGCTGCGCCTGATTCTGCTGGTCTTGGTACCGGGTGACCGTGTGCATGATCGATGCGCTTAGCCATGTTTTACCCCCTTAAAAAAGGGTAGCACAGGTGTTGAAGCCCAGTCATTTTGTGATTAGTAAGAATGCATGAATGCTGAGAATAACCCTAAAAAAGACCAAGAAGAAGCTCTCGTTGCTTCCGAAAACCAACCCACCAGTGAGAACGAAGAATCACTCGTTGCCTCTGAGCTCGGGTTGCAACAGGCCATTACTAAAATGCAAGAAGAGCTTGGAATCGTACAAGATCGCTATTTGCGCCTCGCAGCAGAGTTCGAAAATTACAAACGACGCACGGAACGCGAACAGCAAACATCCCTCAAGTTCGCCAACGAGCGTTTGCTAAGAGATCTGCTTCCCGTGCTCGACAACCTGGAACATGCACTGCAAGCCGCTGACGCAGCCTCTCTCGATGGAATTGCAACTGGTGTGAAGATGGTGTTCAAACAATTGGTTGAGACCCTCGAGCGCTTTGGCGTGCAGAGTTTTTCAGCGCTTGGCAAACCTTTTGATCCAAGCTTGCACGAGGCCATGCTGGAGCGAGAAGATGATAGCGCTGAGCCCGGAACGGTGATCGAAGAATACCAAAAAGGCTACATGCTTCACGAGAGACTGGTACGCCCTGCGCGCGTCGTGGTCGCTAAGGCGAAGACTTTGCTTTGATCAGCCGCAAAGAGCGCAGCAACCACCGATGATAGCGCAGCCACACAGGCGAGCGTTACAAACGCTCCTTGCCAGCCAAATAGCACGGAGATTTTGGCCATAACTTGCCCTGCTAGATAGCCGCCCAGATAACCTACCCCGTCGATGATGCCAGCTGCTGTTGCACCAGCACGCTTGCCGCCAAAATCAAGCGCAAGGGCACCCGCCAAAAAAGAGTACGGCCCGATCAGCAACAATCCGACGGCGGAAATGAGCATGATCGACGTCATTTTGGCGGATCCGGCATCAACATATGATAAGGAAAATAACGCAAACGTTGCGGCCACCAAGGCGCACAAAATGAGAAGTGCGCGACCTGATCGACCAAATTTGTCACCCAAATAGCCTGCAATCAACACCGATATGCCGCCAAAAAATGGAAACCAAGCGCTATGCGTAGCAGCCTGTTGGTGGGTAAATCCGACGAGCTCAACAAAATAGGTGGGTGTCCAGGTATTGAATGTTTCGCGCACAAGGGTGAGCCCGAATGACAATACGCAAACCAAGCGAAATGCATTGTTTCGTAACAGCGTTTTCAAAAAACTCCTTACGTTCACATCTCCACCACTGCTGTCCATTAGGCTGACATCTTCTGGCGGCTCTTCTTCGCCAATGTGCTGTGGAGAATCCTTGATCAAAATATACGAGCACGCAAACAGGAAGCCCATGATACCGGCGGTGACAAAAAAGATGGCTCGCCAACCAAAGCCAAGCGACAATAAATACCCCATGAACGCACGAGATGCAGCGTCACCAAACAAATACGCGAGGCTGAGTATAGCCATCACACGCCCATAGGCCGTGTAGGCAAACCATCTCGCTGAGATCTTCACCATGCCCGCCCAGCCCATGGATTGGAAACATCGGTTGCCCAGCCAGGCTATTGTGAAGATGGGCATGCCGCCGCCTACAGCGAAGAGCGCGGTGCAAATGACAATTCCACCCATACCTACCAAAAATCCGCGACGTCCACCAAGCAGATCTGCGAGACCACCGGCGCAGAATTTGCAGATGGCGTAACCCAGAATGCCCAATGAAGCCACAAGGCCCATGCGCACTTTGGCGAGGTCAGGATTCACACCGTGTGCAACAAGATCGTCGATGATCAAGGGCATCAATACAGAAAGATTGGAACGGCACAGATAGTAGCCGGAATACCCGACAACCATCAGGCATAAGACGACGAGTTGCCAACGGAAGAGACGTTTGCTTGTGCTCTGCATGCACCACCAAGATGTCTTGCCAACAGATCTCTGTACGCTTCTAGGGCAGGAACATCAGAACCTACCGCTTTCGCATTTTCTTCCCAAACACGTATTTTGAGCACGTCTTTTAATTCCGGCTCTTGTTCAAACTTTGCTGCTTCCTCAGCGGTCATGGGCCCACCTTGATAGCGCAAAGTTGCGGCGCTAGCAGACGAAAGCTTGGCGGCATAACGCGGATTTCTAAAAGTAAGATATCGCTTCGCATCCACATGACGCTCAATCAGGCATGCAACGCGCTCAGAAAATCCTTTGCTTCGCAAATAGTTTGCGCCGATTTTCTCGTGATGCGCCACACCAAACGTGCCCATTTGCTCGACTGGCCCTTCCGCACAGATGTGTCCAATGTCATGCAAGAGCACGGCGATGATCAACTCGTCATCATCGCAAGAATCGGCAGCTAGTTTTGCACACTGCAAAGCATGTGCTAGCTGGGAGACATCCTCACCGATGTAGTCCGCTGTGCCCTTAGTGGTCAGAATCGCAAAAATCTCATCGATGACGTCTCGCATTTTTTGCCTTCTTGTCGTTGAGCAACTCAAGATCAATACGGCGTCTCGCGACGTTGACACTCACTACCTTAACCTGCACTTGATCGCCAATAGAAAATGTACGGCCCGAATTTTTCTCTCTGAGCAACAAACGATGTGCATCGAACTCTACCTGACCTGCGCCCAGAGTTGCAACATGCACAAGACCTTCGACGTGGTATTTCGTCAATCGCACAAACATACCGAACTCCGTGCATCCTGTAATGATGCCCGCATCTTGCTCACCGACTTTGTCGCGCATCAGCCAGGCGGAATGCAGCTGTGCGATCTGTCGCTCAACGTCGACTGCCTTGCGTTCACGCTGGCTACAATGCAGTGCGATATCACCAAGTTCGCTTAGCAATTGTTCTTTCTCGTCATCGCTTAATTTTTTCCGCTTTTGCTTCACGCATTGGCGCACAAGCCTATGCACGACGAGATCTGGATAGCGACGTATGGGCGAAGTAAAATGCAAATAGCTCTCTGAAGCAAGACCAAAGTGTCCGATGTTGTCTGCGCTATACTTGGCTTGCATCATTGAACGCAGGAGCAAGGTATTAAGAGCTACTTTGGCGGGATGATTTTCGATATGCTCCATCAATTTGGCCAATGCTTTCGGGCCTTTTTCTTTTTCAAAAGCTCTTTTTTGCGCAGGTGTAATTGCGCCCAAACTTTCAGAGAGCAAAAAGAAGTTTTTCAACTTTTCTTCCTCGGGAGACTCGTGCACGCGAAATACCGCCGGCCATCCTTGCTTCTCTAGAAACTGCGCAACAGCCTCATTCGTCGCCACCATCAGATCTTCGATCATGCGATGCGCCTCGAGGCGCTCCTCTGGATGAATAGCGATAGGCTCGCCGCTGTCACTGAGCGCAATTAAGCTCTCTTCCGTGTCAAAATCGATTGCCCCGCGCGCTTTTCTTGCACGACGCAATGCGCTGCTTGCCTCTTTCAAGACTCTTAGGCTCTCCTGCACCGGTGCTGGAATATCTTTCGGATCGTCGCCATCCAAAAATTTCTGCACCCTGGTATAGGTCAAACGCGCCTGACTCTGCATCACAGCATCTTCTATACGTACGCGTTTCATGGCCCCGCGCTTTGTCACTAACATTTGTACGACCATGCATAGCCGCGGGATATTCGGCTTGAGGGAGCACAATCCGTTCGAAAGAACTTCTGGCAACATAGGAATGCAATGGCCGGGATAATAGACGCTGGTACCACGCGCAAAGGCGTCAGCATCGATGGCGGTACCGCGCTGCACATAATGGCTCACATCCGCAATGGCCACAGTCACGGCGAACTCTTCACCCTGCTTCTCGGCGTAAACTGCGTCATCAAAGTCCTTTGCAGTCTCGCCATCGATGGTGCACAAGGCAAGCTGTTTCAAATCGAGACGACCCTTGACGTCTTCTGCTCTCGGTATGTCACCGAAGGCCTCCGCTTCTCCGTCCGTCTTCTGAGAGAAGCTCTGCTCAATGCCACCCTCCACGATGAGCATTTCTACTTCAGACGCAAAATCACCTTTACGGCCAATCACCCGAAGAACTCGTCCTTGCGCCCTCTTAAATCGATCTGGATAATTAATAATTTCAACTTCGACGACCATGCCGTCTGCAAGCTTTTCTTCTGTTCGCGAATCTGCGGTGATTTGCAGCGATTCACCAAGCACATTGCTCTCAGGCTCGACGAATTCGCCGCGTCCTCGACGACAGTAGACACCTACAATCGTTTTGCGTGCGCGCGTGACCACGTGGTCGATGGATGCCACGGGGCCTTTCGGGTGGTCTTCAATGCGACATGCCACAAGGTCCCCATCCATCAAACCAACAAGCTCGGGGGGCGGGATGAAAACGTCTTTGAGGTCACTGTCTTGCACTTCCAACCAGCCAAACCCTTTGAGATGTCGACGTACAATTCCCTGATAGAGTTTGCCTTGCTTTGCAGATACGAAGCGCTTGCCCGACACAGATCGCAGCTCGCCCGATCTCACCAAGGATTTGAGTAGTTTTTGAATTTCGGTCTTTTCGGTTTTTTTGAGGCCTAGTTCCCGCGTGATTACCTTCGCTGTGGCACTTAAATGGGGCCGTGCTTCAAAATATGCAAGAATGGATCCGGGCGTGATAAATTTTGACATTTTACGTTAATTCTCTTTGCGACCATTTTAATTGAGTTTAATCAATTGGGCAACTGACCGACCAAAGACTGGGATGGAAACGCGGCCAACAAGCCACATTGGGCTAGCCAAATGGCAGTCGACGTCATCCCAGTCGAAGAGGTCTTCGTGTTTCTTTTGTGTTTCTTTACGCCATTTGAGCGCGGGAAAATCCTTGGTGCCACCGCTCCCAATAATAAAATCCGCTCCCGCGGCCTCGAGCGCCTTTGCAATGGCAATGCCCTCGGTGGGGTCAAGGCCCCCCGGGCACAGTTCTTCCACGGTTAAAGCAACACCGCAAAATGGTAGGTGATTTTTGACCGCGCGCAACACTTGCACGATGTCGCTGATGCGTTGGCCGAGAGGGAGAATTGGCTTTGTTCGTGGCGAGAGGTGCGTATGCAAAAATCCATCCTCGTCGGCAGAAAGAATAGCGGCACGACACCCTTGCTCTGCCAGCTTGATACTGGCCATCTCAAAAGCACAAACAGTTTCTTCGAACGCACAGCGTTGCCATGGCATATTGAGCAATGTAGCTTGCATTAAATTTTGTATATTCACTAGGAGACAGTTGTGCCACACAAAAAGCCGCTCGTCAAAACGGGCCTGGATCTGCTTGTAGAAGAGAATTTTGCGCGTTTGAAATCAAAGCGAGTTGCCTTACTTGGGCACCCCGCAAGCATCGATTCCCGCGTCAGACACTTGCTTGATTTGTGCTTGGATGCAGGGATCAACATTGTTCGTCTTTTTGGGGCGGAGCATGGCTTTTTGGGCAATGCGCAAGACATGGAGACTGTCTCCGCACACAAGGATCCGCGCACGGGCATCGATGTGATTAGTCTGTACGGTAAAACCGAAGAAAGCCTTCGCGTGAAGCCAGAACAGCTGAAAGATGTCGATGTGCTGGTCTGCGATCTGCAAGATGTTGGCAGCCGCTATTACACTTTTGCCTACACAATTGCGTTTGCTATGCGGGCCTGTGCGCAAACAAAAACCAAGTGCCTGGTACTTGATCGTCCAAATCCGATCGGCGGTGTCGAGGTTGAAGGCAATGACGTGCTTCCGGCTTTTTCTTCCTTCGTTGGCGAATATCCTGTAGCTAGCCGCCACGGGATGACCATGGGTGAGCTGGCCACTCTGTTTCACCACATTGACCACAGCACTTGTGACCTGGAAGTTGTCTGGATGCATGGGTGGAAACGCCACATGTTATTTGGGGACACCGGCCTTCCCTGGGCATACCCGTCACCGAACATGCCCACACCAGATACAGCCCTTGTCTATCCGGGCGGCTGCTTGTTTGAGGGCACAAATGTGTCTGAAGGACGTGGTACCACGAGACCATTTGAGTTGATCGGCGCACCATTTATCGATCCGGATCGTTTTGCTGCGCTTACGAGGAGCCAAGAGCTTGAAGGCGTTGCACTCAGGCCCTGCTGGTTTACGCCAAAGTTCCAAAAGCATGCTGGCCAACTGTGCGGCGGCGTACAAATTCATGTTACCCGTGCTGACGTCTTCAGACCTTTACACACAGCGCTCGCTTTGCTCTGGGCAGCGCGGCAATTTGAAGGCTTTGATTGGCGTAGAGAACCGTATGAATTTGTCTCTGACCGCCTCGCGATTGATCTTCTATTTGGCGATGACAGACCCCGCCTCGCCCTAGAGGCCGATCAAGACGTGTCCCAAGTAGAGGAACTCTTTGTAACGGGAAACAAACGCTTTCAGGAGCTTTGTCGAGGCGCGATCTGGGCAGGATACCGAGCCTAGTACCGTTTCCCTGCAAGCACATCGTCAAAATAAGTGATCGCTTCCTTGCCATACCATTCTCGTGGACCGCTAAAGCGCGCCACAATTTTTTGCGACGGAGAGATCAAAAAAGTCTCCGGATATTTTCCGACCCCAAAAGCACGGGAGGCTGCTTTCTCTTTATCCCAGGCGACATGAAACAATGGCTGTCTTTGCTTAAAAAACTGGCGGACCTGATTGTAGTCGTCATCGACACTGACAGTCACAACCGTAAGTCGGTCCTGAAAATGGCCACTGAGCTGCTCGAGTGACGGCATTTCTTTTCTACAAGGTGGACACCAAGTCGCCCAAAAGTTAAGCAACACCCACTTGCCTGCAAACTGGCGCAAAGAAATTCCAGATAGATGAAAATCTGGTGCCGACACTGGCGCTACAGATGAGGCACCAATCAAGTTGTCGAGATAAAGACGTCGATAGGTTAAACGCTTGTTGATTTGGTACCCCAACACCCAAACAACAAGCGCTGCAGCAAACCAGAAAAAGACCACTTTGGTCCAATGGGGAACAATAAAAACTTTTGCTGACTTCATCAAAATTTAGAATCCAAACGTATTTTTAACTGCAAGGCACAAATTCTCTCTCTTATTTTGCACATCCAGAAAGAGCTGCCATTGTCCTTTGGCACGCATAAGATTGTGCATACCACGCGACGAAAAGCGAGCCGGGTCAAAGGCGAAATAGGATTCTTCCAAGGCATCTCGCAAAAAACGCGAAGTCAGCTCGAGAACAATGGTCTCTATGCCAGGCACGATGGCCTCTCTTTCACCCTTAGACCAAAGTTGCCCAGCATGGGTTTTGTAGCCATTTAACGCGCCAACAAAAAGATCTTCGCGGAATTCGATTTGCGTTGCGTCTTCCGGCGCTGGGTTGCACCAAGAGCGAAAGGCATCACCCATTTCTATGGGCCAGGGCAAATATCCGAGCGTATCAAGGTCGATTAAGCATAATGCTTGCATACTTCGATCAAATAACACGTTGCTGATCTTCAAATCGCCATGGCTATGCCGGGCAGGCAAAAGCCACAAGTTAGAAAGTCTTCCTGCATAATTCAGCAGCTCTTTCGCAATCGGCTCTACTTCTTCATAAAGAGGATGTTGACGATGTGTTTCAAGAGCCTTCATGAGGAGCGTCAAGTGATGCTTCGTATCATGCGCCTGCGGGCGAGAAAAATGGTACTTGTGCTGAAAGTCGCTCAATGCTTCGTGAAAGCGACCAACCAGCGCACCTGCTTCAAAGGCCATTTGCTGAGATGCAATGAACGGGTAAGTTTGGCCATCGATATAAGTTTGCAAGCGCCAACAAGAATTGCCCACCATGGCGAAATGCCGCCCTTCATCAGACGCAACTAGCTGCGGGGTCAACATACCTTTCGACACAAGATGCGTGGTCATGGCAGCGATGTCCTCATGCACCCGAGGCGCAAATATCGCGTTCAGGTGCTGAAGGACATAGTTCTCTTGAGATGTGCGGACGATGAAGGTCCGGTTCAGCAGCCCCACTGGAATGCGTTCAATCTCACCGCCAGTTAACACGCTCCAGTGTCGCGCTGCTTTTTTCGCTTCTTCCAATTCATGTGGATTGCTCATGGGACGTGAGCGTATCAAAAAAGTTTCTTTTGTTCCACATAGGGCACCTGGTTAGCGTTCGCCACTGCCTGATAGGTGACATATCCTTGGAAGGTATTGAGACCGTGCGACAATGCCGTATTCGCTCGACACGCGCCCTCCACACCCATGTCTGCAAGCAAACGCATGTAAGGCAGCGTGGCGTGGGCCAAGGCAAATGTGCTGGTGCGTGCAACTGCACCGGGCATGTTCGTGACGCCGTAATGCACCACGCCATCGACGGTAAAAATAGGATCATCATGGGTGGTGGGCCGCATGGTTTCTACACATCCGCCTTGATCCACAGCCACATCAACAATGGCTGATCCCTCACTCATGCGCGCGACGTGCTCGCGCTTCACCAGCTTGGGCGCACGTGCGCCAGCGATCAAGACCGCCCCAATTACGAGATCTGCTTCTGCCACAGAGCACTCAACGTTATGCGGCGTTGAGTATAGTGTTTGTATGCGACCAGAAAAAATATCATCGAGATATTCTAGCCGCTCTAAATTGCTGTCTAGCAACGTAACCTCAGCGCCAGCTCCAACTGCCATCTTGGCCGCATTGGTTCCCACCACCCCGCCCCCAATGATACTTACTTTCGCCCTGGGCACACCGGTGACCCCGCCAAGCAGCATCCCCTTACCGCCCTGCTGCTTTTCCAAACACCAGGCGCCTACCTGAATTGACATTCTGCCTGCCACTTCGCTCGACGGCTTAAGCAATGGCAAGGTGTTTCCAACCTGAATTGTTTCGTATGCGACGCCAGACACTTTTCGATCCAGCAAAACTTTAGTAAGACTTGGTTCTGCAGCTAGGTGCAAAAAAGTGAAGAGAATTTGCCTTTCCCGCATGCGCACAAATTCTGGCTCGGTAGGCTCTTTCACCTTGACGACCATATCAGCCCGGTTCCAGATCTCTGCAGCGGTATCGACGAGAATCGCACCAGCCTCTAGGTATTCCTCGTCTGAAATACCCGCGCCCTTGCCTGCGCCTCTTTCGATCAAAACCTGATGGCCAGATGCGTTGAGGGCCTTGGCTGAGCCCGGGACAATACCAACACGATGCTCTTTGACTTTAATTTCTTTTGGGCAACCAACAATCATCGCAAGTCCTCCGAAGAGGTATAGCGCGGAGCCGGTGGTTTTGATCAAAAACGCACGCGAGTAATCGCGTGCGTTCTTTTTCAGACCTTTCGCACAACAATGCGATCTTTCTCAAAGCGAACGGAAACCACTTCGCCTTTATTCACCATCAGCGCACTCAAGGGCAGCCTTAAAAAGGGGCCGCTGGTCTTGATCTGCTGTGCGCGATAGACACGCTCTTGGCCAGCCTGCGGGGCAGCTCGCCCACGCACACCAACACCGAGATTCTCCTGAATCCATTTCTCGAGCGTAGAAACCTCCCGGCCGCCTGTACGCAGATGCGACAGCGCGCGACGAATGGTTGCTGTAGAGGCCTTGCCATCTTTATGCAGCCTCTCTACTGAGTTCACGCCATTCATTAGATAAGCTATCTGCACATCCTTAAATGACAGTGTAGACCGCCTGCGCCTTAATTCACCTGGCATGCTTTAACTCCTCTTGGTAGCAATCGCGTCAAGTGTCCTCAACACGTCCGCATACAAAGACAGATTTCTTTTTACTTTTCAAGACCTAAGTGACCGACCAAATTTTCAGCAAAACGGGTCTTTAAAATATTGGAAAAGTCGGGCACACTTTAGAATTGGACATCTTATGACAAAAGAAAAACGCTGCCCAACATGTGGAAAACCTGTAGAGAAGGCGTTTTCGCCCTTTTGCTCTAAGCGTTGCCAAATGGTTGATCTTGGGAGCTGGTTAACTGATCGATATCGTATCCCGTCAACGCCAGAAGACGACGATTCCGAAAATATTAAAGAGGACAAAGATGATGACTCAAACTGACTTCCCCATCCACCTAACAGAAAAGGCCATTGAAATGGCTCTTCTCGCCCTCGAAGAAACAAAGGGGGAGGATGGCAGCCACCTGCGCATCAGCATACGCGGCGGAGGATGTGCTGGCTTTAAATACGCACTCAACTTTGTAAACGATATCGACGACGACGACATCATCGCCAACAAAAACGGCCTATCCGTCGTGACCGATATTTTCAGCGCAACGCATCTCGGCGGTTCGACCGTCAACTATATTGAGTCGCTGCAAGAAGCTGGGTTTAAATTTGAAAACCCAAATGCACGCAGAACCTGCGGATGTGGCTCGAGCTTCTCCGCATAGGCCCCCCCTGCGAAATACTATCGCTTCGAGTACTGGTAGCGTTTTCTGGCGCCTGAGCGACCGTACTTCTTACGCTCGACCATACGTGCATCGCGCGTGAGGAAGCCACCTTTCTTCAATGGTCCACGTAACATGCCTTCGTCGTGCTCAAGCAACGCACGGGAAATCCCGTGGCGAATCGCGCCGGCTTGGCCGGAAAGGCCTCCACCACTGACAGTGCAAACCACGTCGAATTGATCGATGGTTTCAGATGCCTCAAACGGTTGCTTCAGCACCATCTGCAAGACTTTGCGGCCAAAATAAGAATCAATGGAACGCCCATTGATCGTCATCACGCCACTACCAGGCTTCAACCAAACACGCGCCGTTGCAACTTTCCGACGACCGGTGGCATAAAATTGAACTTTTGACATAAATCGAAACCCCTTCTATTTCACTTGAAGCGCTTTTGGCTGCTGTGCTTGATGTGGATGTGATGCGCCTGCGTAGACTCTTAATTTCGTCAACATTTGTCTTCCTAGCGGGCCTTTGGGCAACATCCCTTTCACCGCATAAAAAACAATCCGTTCTGGATGTTCCTTGCGTTGATCTTGGGCAGCCACCGCACGCTCACCGCCTGGAAAGCCGGTATAGTGCCAATAGAGTTTATCGGATTCTTTCTTACCTGTGAGTCTTGCTTTTTCTGCGTTGATTACAACGACAAAATCGCCAGTATCAAGGTGCGGTGTAAAAATGGGCTTGTGTTTACCGCGAAGATAGGATGCAACCTGGCTGGCCAATCGACCAACAACTGCATCGGAGGCATCGACCACATGCCACTCTCGCGTAATCATACTTGCTTTGGTACTCGGCGTTCTCATGCACGCTCCCTATGACCTTGTGTCATCGTGACACACCCGGAGAAACGCATTGCCTAGGGCAATGGATTTCCTCTGTTAATTTTATAAAAACCTTGCGACTGTCATCCATGCCGCTTTTGCTGGCGCCTGTCAACCACTGCGCGTCAGATCACACGAAAGAACTTCCCTGGCAACCGCATCTGCAAATCTCGCACCAAGGGGAGTTAAGTGAATGCGGCTTCCCCTCTCCTCGATCCATCCTAATTCTTTCATTTGCGATAGAATACCAGTTAAGCCTTTAACTGGACCTACTTGATGCCGCAAGTGCAAGGCACTGAGATCAATACCTGCAGCCATGTCCCGAATGCCAAATGCGAGAGCCTCTAAAAATGCCTGCTCCGGCAAAAGCGTTTCTTCTTCCGTCTGCAACGACGCAGGTTTTTTTGCCCAAGCAGCGTAATCGGGCCGGTTATGTCTTCTCACCACTGATCCATCTTGGCAAAGACGCATGGAATGCGCACCGGGCCCGAGACCAAGATAGCTTCCCTTCGCCCAATACAGCCGATTGTGCCGACTTTCTTCGCCAACTTTGGCGTAGCTAGAAATCTCATATTGGCCATACCCGGCTTCTTGCATCTCATGCTGCACCCATTCGAAGGCATCTGCCTGATCATCCTCACTAGGAGCTTGGCGCTTCCCTTGGTCGATAAGGCCAACGAGTGGGGTAGTTGCTTCAACGGTGAGCAGATACACGCTGATGTGGCCAACCAAGCCAGATAACCACTGAATTTGCTCGCCAATCTGCGGTCGTTTTTCGCCCGGCACTCCCACGATTAAATCGACGGAGAGCTTCTCAAATCCTGCTGCCCGCGCATCAAGAATGACCTTTCGAGCATCTTCGCTGCTGTGCTTGCGGCCAAGCCAGCGCAAAGTTTCCGCCTCGAAACTCTGAATGCCTAGGCTTAACCGATTGACGCCAGATGCTCGCAATGCGTGCAGCATTTCGCTTGATAAATCCTCCGGGTTGGCCTCCAACGTAATTTCTGCCTGGGCTGCTAACCGCCCCGAAACCCTAAGTTGAGAGATTACCGCTGCGATCTCTTTCGCATCGAGCAAACTTGGCGTGCCGCCACCAAAATAGAGTGTTTGGGCTGGCATGCTTGGCCACATTGATTGTCTGGCTACCCATTCCTGAAGAAGAAGTTGGCCATACCCGGCCTGGGCCTTGCCGATTTCAAAATAGAAATCGCAATAAGGGCAACGCCGCCTACACCACGGCACGTGTACATAAATTCCCCAGGGTTCTGCTATACAAGTCTGCAATTTTTAACCCACAAAAGCCAAGACTGGCGAATTTGATGCAATGCCCAATCATGGTCACTCCTGTCTGCGGCACAAACACAAGTCTCTGGAACAGCAACCTCATAACCCATGGAAAGTGCATCGGCAGCGCTTAGCAAAATACCGGTATTGGTTGAAACTCCCACCAAAACGATGCTCTGTACTTCCCTCTTCTTGAGGTAGGCTTGAAGCTCGGTGCCAAAAAAAACACTGGGAGCACGCTTTGTTACCACAAGCTCACCTGGACGAGGCGTCAGCTGTGGAACAATGGCGGCACCTTTTGTACCGGCGCGTGCGTAATTAGCAGTACTCGGAAGCTCTGTGCAACCAAATACCACGGCGCGCCCGCGTTCGCGAAAATACTGGAGTTCCCCCAAAATCAATGGCAGAAGCGCCCCGGCGCCAGGCACAGCCGCAGCTCCCCTGTGATCGACAAAATCCACAAGCATGTCTACCACAATAATGGCCCTATCTGTCGCATTTTGACCTTCCATCGTTCCCTCTCACCCAGAATGTCAGCCAAGTAGAAAAATATACAATTGTGCGCTAAAATAAGAAGGGTATTATAAGTATTAAATACCGATTCGGTGGCTCCTGCGCGTTTTTCTCAAAATTGATGCAGACAGTCAAATGGGGGCGAAATGGTGGTGGTAAAGCAAAAGGGCGTGGCTACGTTTGGCAAAAGGAAACCAGGGCCACCGGCGCTAGACGCCATGCCAGAACCTGAAAAAGATTTGTCTGATGCTGCCAAGCTCTTGCAGCTCATTGAAGGAGGTTCGCTCAAATCGAGCCCTTCAGAAGGGACATCAGAAAGGCTTATCACCGTCTTTGGCCAGCGCGCTTCTCGGCTGTCAGCAAAAGAGGAGGCGGCACTTGCACGTCGAGTGCAGCAATTTGGGGATATCGATGCACGTAACGCGCTTGTGGTTTCCAATATTGGCTTGGTACACCTCATCGCAAACCAATTTTTTCGGCCACCTCTTCGGTATGAAGACTTGTTGCAGGAAGGCACGCTTGGGCTCATTCGGGCCACCGAGACCTTTGAGCCAGATCGCAACATTCGCTTCTCCACATACAGTGTCTATTGGATACGCGCTAAAATTCAGCGCCACATCCAGCGCAACGAAAAAGAGGACATTCCAAATATCATTGGCGCGGACTTTAGCACAGATGACGGAGGCCGCATGCAAAAGCCGCGTGCGCGCAAGCTGAGCACAGACCATATGTTCGATAATGATGACAACCGTTCTCTTGGTGACCTTTTGGCTACCGACATACATGATCCTGAGAGTGTTGCGTTGGCGCAGGAAAAGAAGAAAATGATCGCGGATATTTTGGAGGAAATCGTGCGAGAACTCGGCGACCCGCGCCTGCGTACGATCATTCAAATGCGTATGTTGGCAGATGAACCGGTGACTCTCTCCGTGCTCGGTGAAAAGCTGCATTTGTCGCGAGAAGGAACAAGACTTCTTGAATCTAAAATGCTGCGACTAGCAAGACTGCGCTTACGCGAATTTGGTAAACCAGTTTAATTAAGCAGTCCTGATGCGTGCGCCTTGCACCCGCGTTAAGAGTCTCTCAAGCCGCATGATCGTATTGTCGGATTCTGGCGTCTGATCGCGCTCGCCCGATCGGGCATATTGCTGATAAAGCGTCGTCCACACAGTGTGAACTTCTCGCGCCCTCTCATCGCCCTGATTGCGCAAAAGATAATAGCAAGCTCCAATATCCAGCAAGGCGTTTTTTAAATCGTTGCTTTGGGCAAACCCCTCAGCTCGTAGCCGCAGGGCTTCTGCAAGCTTAATCTCGCCATCTCGTGAGGTCATGCCACTTCCTCGACGGCGACTGGAATTGGCGCAGGCGCCTTGGGACTCTCCGCTGGCCGAGCTTTTCGAAAATGTTCCACAAACAACGCTTCCTCGGCTTTAGGCAATACCGCCAAGCGAATGCGGTCGTCGGGATATCGATTGACGATCTTATTGACCAGAAAATTCAGTGCTATGAGCTCATGATCGCTGCGTCCTAAAGCGTGGTTCTGATCACCAGCCACTTCATCGACCAGCACCATCACACCAGAACGCTCATCTTCCTTGAGCAGCACAGCATTCACGGTAGCATTTAGGCCAGCTCGCTCAAGGATGGTGCGAACAGCATCCTCCGCCACTTTTCTCTTTTGTTCTGGATCGCTTTTCAAAATGTAATCGAAGCGATCATCTTCATCAAACTCAAAAACTCTCCGTGCCCCACCCGACGGCTTCGTCGCTGGCGGGGAATTCCTCTCCTGACTCGGAACAGGCGGCACTATCTGCCCAGAGACGGTCGGATTGACACCTCCCACAAGGTAGCGCCCAGCGCGCGGCGCATAAGGGTCCTCTCGTCGTCGATTTCTTCGCCCATCGACTGCACCTAAAACTCCACTTTGCATGTGAGTGGGCGCTATGTCGATGCTGTTTCCTAAATCGTCGGGCAAAAACTGCTCGCGCGACGAAATATCTTTTCGATTTCCAACGTCATCTGCGGGGACTTTAAACTCCCGAAATGAACGTCGATTACCGATGTTGTCGCCAGGCGCCAAACCGTAGCCCTTGCCAAAGTCTCTCATGTGGTGTCCTTAGGAGGGATATCTTTGCTTGATGTAAAGTTGCTGACCAATCGTCAAAATATTGTTTGTGAAGATGTATAACGACAATCCTGCTGGCAGCTTGAGCATAATAAACGTGAGAAAAATCGGCATCCCCCACATGACATATTTCATCTGTGGCTGATCATCGATTGGAGGCTGAAAGGCCTGCTGAATGAACATACTTGCGCCCATGGCGACGGGAAGAACAAAAAAAGGATCCGGCTGCGTGAGGTCAAAAATCCACAAGCCAAAGGGCCGCTGGTAAAGCTCTACCGAGTTCCATAGCATTTGATAAAGCGCAAACCACACGGGCATCTGAATCAGCATCGGCAAACAACCAGCCATGGGATTGATGCCTTTTTCTTTGTAGAGCTCCATCTGCTTTTGCCCAAGCAGTGTGCGATCGTGGCTGTATTTTTGCTGGAGTTCTTTGACATGCGGTGCGATCTTTTTCATTTCCTGCATCGAGACAAAAGACTTTTGTGTCAACGGAAACGTCAGCAATTTGATGAGCAAGGTCAGTAAAATAATGGCCAAGCCAAAATTACCGACAAAGCGAAAGAGTTGCTCTAAAAGCCACAACATTGGTCGACTCAGCACACCAAACCAACCAAAATCCACGTTCTCTTCAAGCTGGCTGTCTGCTTCTTTCAGAAGAGTGAGCTGTTTTGGCCCGTAGTAGCCAGCAAACAACAGTGTCTTAGTTTCGCCGGGCATCACTGTCATAGGCTTTTGATGAATGGCGATGAGCGCATAGTTCCCACTTGTCCCATTCGCCGCCAATGAGATGGTGCACCCTTCGGTACCAACATCGCCTTTTGGTACAAACGCTGTGAGAAAATAGCGTTGATCAAAACCGGCATAAGCAACGGAACCATTGGAGTCGAAAGCAGATTTGTGCAGATCTTCCACGCTTACACGATGACGCTTATCTGCGACACGACAAACAGAGGCAATCTCTTCCACACCGGGCGTCAAATAGCCACCACTCACTTCTTCTTTGCTATGTGTCTTGGCAGCGAGCAAAACGTCGAGCGCAATCTGTCTGACGGCCTTTCCTTCATTGGTGAGCTCAACCGTTTGATCCGTCAAAAACCGATCGTTGTAAAAATGATACTTGCGCTTCACGCGCACGCCTTCTGGTGTCACACGCTGAAAAATAACGTCGGTGTCGCTTGAAGAAACAAGTTCGTAGGGCGCTTCTTTGGCTAAAGTCAAATTGACATCACGGGAAGCAATAGCAAAAAGCCCCACGCCCTGAATAAGCTGTTCACTCAAATGAATTGGCTTTTTATAGCCAGTCAAATCGATGGCGCGAATTTGTGCGCCTTGATTGGTCACTTGTACATTGTAGCCACCCCGCAATGCGACCGTGGTATGTTCCTTTTTCGCAGCCTTGAGATCAAAACTGAATTGCTTGATTTGTTCCGGTATATTTTCCGGCGTTGCTACAATGTTTTTATTCGCTTCAAGTGCTGCAGCTTTTGGTGCCTCTTGCACCTTTGGCACAGGATTGCCTGTCGCGACCTGTGCGGGCTCTGGCGCCCGTGGCGGAGCAAAGAACAGGTTAAAGACCATAAGCGTTCCTGTCATCAAGATCACAGCAACAAGTAGCCTTTTCATGTCCGGGCCCTGTCCGCCAAGGCCGGTAAAATCATCTGCCATGAGATATGCCTCTTTCTTAAACTTTCGGTTTTCTTCTCAACATTAATCCGGGCGATCGCACTTCCAACGTTCCTGTCCCACGCGCGCTCGGGTCATGCGCTAAAGAACCTCGCCAAACTTCAAAACCGCGCAAACAATCTATGCAAAGCCAGGTTTCATCGTCTTGCTTTTTTGCTTTTTCCGGCAAGGCAAAAACCGTGCCGCACTGGCCGCACTTGGCCTCCAGCGCAGGCACTGGAATATGTACACTTGGCTCAAAGGCCAGCAATAGGCCCTTAGCACATTCCCGACAGAATACGCCCTTACCACTCTTTGGGCGTGCAGCAATGAAATCTTCACTGCCACATTTTTCGCAAGTAACGCGCTTACAAATACGCGTTCCATGCGTATTCCTTGCGCCGCCGATCACCGTTGGCTCGCGTTTCTTTTTCGAAAAACCTGTACCCATCACAAATCCAAATTCATTACGTCAATTTTGGGGGCGATTTCTTTTTCTTCACTGGCCCCGGCTTCGCCTTTTCTTTACTCGGGGTGGCAAACTTAAGCGTTGAATAAGCTTTCTTTAATGCGCTTTGATACGCGTCACACGTAGCAGACCCGCATTCAACTTTAATCTTGTACAACTTGTCTTGCACGACTACATCGAAAAATTGGACTTGAATAGTGAGTTGTACATTTTTGAATTCGCTATAGGCAAAAACCTGCAAAATTGCTTCTCGGCCATCTACGGTCTTTTTTTCTCGGGTGAGTTGCCGGAAATTCGGCCGCTTTTCGTAATCTTCTAATTGGTTGAGCGCGACAATAGGTAAAGTCGTATCTTTTCCAAGGGTTGCCACTTCTATGACCATGGTGAGTGAATCAGATAGGTTTCCGGTACAATCGATGTTGTCACCACTTGCTTCACAATCCAGTTCTGGGGCCAATTGAAATTCAAAACGCCCCTTGGGGTCTTTATAAGTGCTTGGCCCACTGCTTGGAAATGGCAAAAAGTTCGGTGCTTGAGCCAAACAGAATGTTGGTATCATCCAAAGTACAACCATCCGAACTGCAAACATGACGCCCTCCGAAATCGCTAGATATCTAGGTTGACCACATCGAGTGCCGCCTTTTGAATAAATTCACGTCGCGGCTCTACTTCATCTCCCATCAAATCTGAGAATGCCTCATCGGCCTCTACCACGTCTTCTACGCGCACCTGCAAAATGGTTCTACGCGCGGGATCCATGGTCGTTTCCCACAGCTGGATGGGGTTCATCTCACCTAGCCCTTTATAGCGCTGAATGGATTGCCCCTTGCGGGCAATTTGATCGAGACATTCAAAAAGGGCAAAAATCGTGGTTGTTTCTGTTTCCGTCTGTCCACGCGCTACCTTATAGGGCCCATCGCCAAGCACATCCATCTGCGTGGCAAGACGTCTCAGTTCTCGCATTTCGACACTTTTCATCAGAAAGTCGCTCACGATCGTTTCTACCGGAGTTCCGTTATGCAAAGTGCGCACAATTAACGTCACATCTTCTGGGTTCTCCGCGGAGGCCTTTTTCTCTAACGTCACTGGCAAAATATCTGGTGTGTGCTTTGCAATATGTGTCTTCAGCTTGCCCAGCAACTCTTCTACAGAGGCTGTCTTAAAGCCCTCTCCGTCTAGTTTGGCGCCACGCACCAGCGCATCTAGGACGCGGGGATCATGGCGCTTGCGGGATTGCTCTAAAATTCTCTGGTAGGCATAAATTGCAGTCACTGCGTTGCGCAGGTTGTCGGCAGCCAACAAGCCGTTGGTTGTCATGACGTCAACTGACTCAAGCATGGTATCTACCAAAAAGCGCTCGAGTGCTTCGTTGTCTTTGAGGTAGATTTCTTTTTTGCCCTTTTGCACTTTATAGAGTGGTGGCTGCGCAATATACAAATAGCCGCGGTGCGCCAGTTCTTTCATTTGTCGGTAAAAGAACGTGAGAAGAAGCGTGCGGATGTGACTGCCGTCCACGTCGGCATCTGTCATCAAAATGATCTTTTGGTAGCGCACTTTATTGGCGTCGAACTCGTCTGGCCCAATGCCTGTACCAAGCGCGGCTATGAGGGTCATGATTTCCTGGCTCGACAACATCTTGTCAAAACGTGCTTTCTCCACATTCAAGATCTTGCCGCGTAATGGCAAAATCGCTTGAAAGCGTCGATCGCGCCCACCCTTGGCGGAGCCACCGGCGGACTCACCCTCAACGATAAATAGCTCCGATGCAGCTGGATCTTTCTCTTGGCAGTCTGCCAGCTTGCCAGGAAGCCCCATTCCATCCAGAACGCCTTTGCGTCGCGTCAGATCTCGCGCTTTGCGTGCAGCTTCACGAGCGCGCGCAGCGTCGATGGCTTTTAAGCAGATTACCTTGGCTTCGGTCGGGTGTTCATCGAGCCAGGTTGTCAGTTGGTCGGCGATCATCCCTTCTACAACGGCCTTCACCTCGGAAGACACCAACTTATCTTTCGTTTGTGAGCTAAATTTTGGATCTGGCAACTTCACCGACACAACAGCGGTGAGGCCTTCTCGCATATCGTCACCAGACAGTGAGCCCTTCACTTGCTTTTGGAAAACACGGGTGATGTAGTTATTGACTGTTCTGGTCAAACCACCGCGAAAACCTGCTAGGTGTGAACCACCATCGTTATTCTTGATGTTGTTGGTGAAACAAAAGACCGTTTCCTGATAGGAATCATTCCACTGGATTGCCGCCTCGAGCGCACACTCAGGGCTTCCCGGTTCATCGGACATAGGCTTTGAGCCAGAAATATAAATCGGGGCTTGGTGCAGCGCAGTATTATTGCGATTGAGATGCTGAACAAATTCGCGAATGCCTTCTTTGAAGAAAAACGACTTTTCTTTGCCAGATTGCTCATCGCGAATGGTCACCGTCACGCCTTTGTTCAAAAAGGCTTGTTCGCGCAAGCGGGAAGACAGAGTCTCGAAGTGAAACTCCATGTGGGTAAAAATCTGCCCATCGGGCTTAAAACGAATCTTGGTACCTGTACCTGTCGCATCACCAAGAACTTGCAAGCCAGAAGTTGGATCACCTCGGGAAAATGTTTGGCGATAGTGTTTGCCGTTGCGCTTGATATCTAAAATAAGCTCTTCACTGAGCGCATTGACCACGCTGATACCGACGCCGTGTAGCCCACCGGAGACCTTGTAGGAGTTTTGGTCGAACTTACCACCGGCATGCAGCACACACATGATCACTTCGCAGGCTGGCTTGCCGGACTCATGCATATCGACAGGGATGCCGCGGCCGTTGTCTTCTACAGAGACGCTGCCATCTTCGTACATGACGACGTCCACTTTGTCGCAATATCCGCCCAAAGCTTCATCAATGGAGTTGTCTACCGCTTCGTAGACCATGTGGTGCAAACCAGAACCGTCGTCGGTATCGCCGATATACATGCCGGGTCTTTTGCGAACGGCATCAAGACCTTCCAGGATCTTAATCGACGAAGCGTCATAGGCCTTTTCAGTCTTGCCGGTCGTAGAAGATGTCATTTGTTCCACCAAGAGATTTCTCACGATTTTGTGTGCATTTGGGTGCAAAAGAAAGCTAGCTTAGCATGGAAAATCCACCCAGCGAAGACTTACTCTGCGGGCATTTGACCAATTTCTGCTGGCGTGTCATGAGCAACGCCTAATCTATTTAGTAATGGGGCTCTCATGCGCATTTGGATACCACTATGGATGTGTGTGTTGCTATTAGGCAACACCGGGTGTCCGCCGGCGCAAGCTCGCCTCGAAGATTCGGTGGAGGCGGCGCATCATGACCACCACGACCACTCACATGACGATCTCCATGATCACCTTGCATCTGGGCATACACATGGCGGAAGCCTAAAGGTTGGCACTGTCGTTTCTGTCGGTGTGGGACTCCTTTGTGCACACTTCTTTTCTGAGTGGAAAACCCTTCCCTGGGGCCTTTTGGCAGCTCACGTCTTCTACCAATATCTGAATGGTAGCGCTGAAGAAGCAGTCAGCCATCTCGCCACGCATCTCTGGTACGACTTAACCTTCGGAAAATTGGTGCCACACGGAGGTGGACATGGGCATGGTCATCGTCATTAGGCCACCCGCAGATGCCGTGCGATAATAGTTCGCTTTTTGCCATCCATGTCAAACCGCACCAGCGCCCGTAGCAGTCTGCCACTTCCTTGCTGATCGAGCACAACTCCGCCGCCAAAGGCGCCATGCCATACCCGAGCGCCAATGCTTAATCGACTTGGCGGCTCCGCAGAATCAAGAAACGCCGGATCGGGTTCAAAGCCCTCATATTGCGGTGCCTGTTGCGTTGATTGCATCGGCGTATAAGATTCATAGGTGCGCGCCACCGGCAAGTCACCCTCGACAACATCCCGCGGCAGCTCGCGCAAAAATCTGCTCGGCACACGCCCCTTCACACTGCCGCGAATCATCCGTCGCTGTACATAGGTGATAAACAAACGTTTGCGCGCCCGCGTCATCCCCACGTAGGCAAGTCGGCGCTCTTCTTCAAGCTGGTTTGGATCCGCACCCTCTTCGAGCGCACGCGCATGTGGGAATCCGTATTCTTCTAAACCCACCATATAGACGGTATCAAACTCAAGACCCTTGGCAGCGTGCAACGTCATCAGAGTCACTGCGCCATTGCTTTCATTTTCGCCCACTTCATCGCTGCTACTCAAAAGCGCAGCAGCTTCAAGAAAGCTCTGAGCATTGGCATCCGCGTTTGCAAGCTGTGCATCTTCTACGTGCTGTTTGGCAGCGGCCAATAATTGGCTCAAGTTCTCAAGCCTATCATCGGCTTCTTCTGTGTTCTCTGCCTGCAGCATCTGCGCCACGCCACTCACATCAATTGCCAAGGCTATGGCTTCATCGGCGGTGGTTTCTGAAGCAGCTGCTTTTTGGCCCAGATCTGCAATATGCCCGGCAAACTCTACAACCTTTTTGCACGTCCGCGGTGCAATGCCTGCTTCTTGCAGGAGCTCCGGACGACGCAGCACTTCCATCAGCGATACCGTGTGCTTTCTGGCAATATCCAACGCCTTTTTAACGCTGGTATCGCCCACCCCACGCGAGACAGCAGCAAGACTGCGCTGTAGATCAATATCGCTCTTTGGATTGAGCGCCACACGCAACGTCGCCAGTACGTCTTTCACTTCTTTGCGATCGTAAAACTTCACACCGCCAATCAAACGATAGGGCATGCGAATTTGCCGGAGCGAGTCTTCGAACGGCCTCGACATGGCATTGGTGCGCATCAAAATCGCAAAGTCGTCAAGTGATCGACCGCGCACCAGCTCTTCTTCGATCATATGGATGATCTGCTGCGCTTCCCGACGATCGTTGAAAAGCTGCATCACCCGCACGGCTTCGCCTGAACCACGTACCGCGATCAGATTTTTGCCAATGCGTCCCTGATTTTTCGCAATGACACCATTTGCAGCCGTCAGAATTTCTCTTGTGGAGCGATAATTTTCTTCCAAGCGAATTAGTTTTACGTTCGGTAATTTATCAAGAAACTGCTGCATGTTGCCAGCGTTGGCGCCGCGCCAACTATAAATCGATTGGTCATCGTCACCCACAATTGCAATGGTCTCGGCTCCTCGAGCAAGTGCGAGCACGATCTGCGCTTGTACACTGTTGGTGTCTTGGTATTCATCGACCAAAATGTGCCGATATTGGTTATGCAGATAGGCAAGCCCCTCTTCATGTTCGGTGAGCTCACGCCATTTTAATAAGAGTCCGTTAAAATCGACGGCTCCGATTTCTTGCATGCCTTGAAGATAGAGATGATAAAGCTCAACAGCTTTCCCGATTTTTGGGTCATACGTCGATGGCACATCCTTTGGCAAAATCCCCTCATTTCGCCAACTGTCAATTTGCGCCAGGAACGGCCCAACGTGATCACGAGATAGATTCAAGCGCTGTGATGCAATTTGCTTTAACAAACGCTCGCTGTCATCTTGATCATAAATCAGAAACGATGATGGCACATCGACCAATGGCCCAAGCTTACGCAAAATTCGAGCAGCCAAACCGTGAAATGTACCAAGCTGCACATATCTACCAAGACCGGGCAACAGAACTTCTACCCGCGCGCGCATCTCCATTGCGGCTTTGTTGGTGAAAGTGACGCCGAGGATTTGGTTCGGCTGTGCGCCCCGCTGCTCAATCAAGTAGGCAATTCGGTAGGTAATGACACGTGTTTTTCCAGTACCGGCACCAGCTAGAATACACACAGGCCGATCAATTGTCGTCACCGCCTCGAGTTGCGCTGAATTAAGGTACTGACTGTTATGCATGGCTATTTCGCAGGCTTCCCAAATTTGGGCGTTGGATTCTCGAGTGTTCCACTCAGGGAAAACATGTATCGCCCGTCTGGTGTCTTCGCTGCCTTCAATTGGGGAATAAAATCCGCCATGCTCTTAAGCGCTGGATTGGCATCTAGAAATTTGGGCGCTATGCGAAACCAACCATCTCCAATCAAACGACTTCGCCATACGTCTTGGTGCAAATCGACGCCTATGTTCGCGTCCAATTCAATATCGCCACCACTGAGCTTGAGCTGCTTGGTTTTTGCTCTACCCTTGGTCACATCAATCACACCGTCAAAGTTGCCCACCAGGATTTTTGGCACCGTGATACCACCCACCATCCCGGGTACGGGAAGCGGAAGTTGCCCTGGGCCCACTGCCATGCCTTTTAGGTGAAGTGCAAAGTCTCCGTCGCTTGGATCAGTCGGATCGCTTCCGAAGTGCAAATCTGTATCGAGATTGACGAGACCTTTAATGGGCAAACCACCGCTACCTGCTGCTTTCGTCAAACGCCCAAGGTCGAGATCGTCGATGACCAACACAAGGTCTGAGAGCGCACTCTTCTTCGATAATTGCACACCGCCGTAAATTCTGCCGCCATAAAGTTTTGAATCAAATTCAATCTTCTGCAAACCACGCAGAGCAGCAAAAATACCTAAGCGAATTTTGAGATTTTCCAATTCCCACAGGGCCCCAGGCCGGCCATCTTGACCCGGCAAACGGAAACTCACCTGGTCAAGTCGCACCCCTGATAAATGCCAAACACTCAGCGATCCGATCGATACCTTCGGTGGCGCAGCCGCAGGATGTGGGCTGCTTTTTTGCAGCGCTTCTTCGATTTGCTGGACAACAAACCCGCGCATGATGTCGATGGGAAACGTCCAATATAAGCAAAGAGAAAACATGAAAAGGAAAAACAAGGGATAAAGCGCCCAACGAAATTTATGTAACATTCTCAAAACAAATTCTTTCATCACGATGTCTTCCAAGTTGCCACGGTCATCTGTACATCGAGCAAATCGGGCGTATCAAAACGCGCCTTAACTTTCAGCTGCTTGACTTTCACCACACTTCCCGAAGCACTGTCTTCGACGGCTTCCAAAAAAGCTGTCAATTTATCGATGGAAATCTGTTTGAGTGTGACCACCACATCCGATTCCACAAGTCTTGATCCTGCGATCGGCGTTCTATGCTCATTCAAATCGAATAATGTGAGACCGAGCCTCGTCGATACACTCTGCAAAAAGGAAAAAAGCGAAATGGGGTTGGTGCGAAACCGCATCTCTTCAGCTTCTTGTTTTGCTTTGGCCTGCCGGTAGACATCTTGCAGAGATGTGATCTCGACGAGTTGCTTTTTTGCGACTTCGATCTCCGCCCGCCTAGCATCCAAGCGCTGACTCACCCCAAAGAAAACAGCGATCACGATCAGACACACACCAACGCTCACCAATATGGTCAGCATCTTTCTCTCGCGCTCGCTGAGGCGTTCAGTCACTGCACCGAGCTTATCCGTCAAGCTTTGAAATAACTTGGCCATTGCCTATTTGTCCTTTTGTGCAGAGCAATCGAGATCAAACGTTATCTGAAACCCCACACCGGTCGCTGTCTGCCTTGCTCTTCCTTTATCAATATTGGAAAAACAATGCCCACGCGCCAGACTTTCGACCAAGCGATCGATGAGTTCAAAACTACCGGTCTCCCCACCCATACGCACTGCTTTGTCGGTGATATCCAGATCGGTCACTTTGATCTGCAAATCACTGGGTACAACGCGGGGAATCTCGAGGTACACGTCAACGGCGCTAAAATCTGCCACCGCCAAAACACCTTTTCCAGAAACCCGCTCTTTGATTTGCTTTAAACACTGTGTGGCTGAATCTACTTTTTGGCCAATCACACTCTCGCAGACTTTAAGTTGCTCAGCTTTTAAATCGGCAACTTCTTTCCCCAGCATCGATGCGCGCGTCAGGCCATAGATGCCAAAAACAGACAGCGCGATCAGTACCCAGATCACCAAAGGCCGAACGCGGGAACGAACTAAATTATATTCGCCCTTGAAAGCAAACTCTTCTCTGCGGAAATTGAACTGCATGGGCTTTTTGGTCGCGGGAAGCCCTTGCAAAGCATAGCTCAGCGCCGACGCTGCCTGAGGTGGGCAACTCATCCCGATCTCACCCAAATCGTCTACGCGGCGGATTGGAATCTGCAGTGTTTCTGCAAGATAAAGATCGAGGTGACGGATTCGACTTCCGCCACCAACAAGAAATATCTGATCGATACGCTGATCCGTTTGGCGCAGCGCCAATTCCATCTGTTTGATTTCACGCAGCTGCGGCTGGTAAGCCAACTTCATGGCTTCGCTAAGCAAATGCTCTTCTAAAAGCTTGCCCTTGTTTTCACCAATCTCAATAAAGGCTTGATGCTTCTTTTCTTCTGCTGCAGCAGAAGATATTTCTAGCCGTTCTGCAATCAATTGCGTCGCATCTGCACCGCCCCGCAAAATTGCGCGCGCGACTTCTAGTTCGCCATTCCGAATGAGGCAGAAGTTTGTACTCGTGTGACCAATCTCAACAACAATGCTGGATCCCTGATCACCTTCGGGCAACTGCTGGCACAGACGACGCTCATATAAATCAAACAACGCGCCCGACGTCAAAACCACCGATCGGGGATCAATTTGTGCCCTCCCTAGCAATGCCAGGTGGGCTGCGATTGCTTCTCTCCTCGCATAAGCAACAAGAAGCTTATTTTCGTCTCCAGTCTTTTTTTGCAAAAACCATGTGACAATAAGATCTTCCACATCCATTGGCAGCTGCGCGTCCAGCACACCACTCAATACGGCGTCAATTTTCTTGGTATCTGCAAAAGGCATGGTCAGCGAACGCACCTGAGCGTCCGCGCCTTTCAAGCCGGTCACAATCGGAAAGCCATCAAAAAGCCCGTCGGCCTTCAACGCCATAAGGGCAGCAACCTGAGATTCAAGAAGCACACTCGATGCATCCTGACCCTCTGTTGCCTGCAGTGGCTCCAGCTTTTTCTCAGCATATTGTACGACTTTCACATCGTTATTTCGACCTTGGCCCTCAAGATGAACCACCTTGATGCTATAGGTACCGACGTCAAGTCCAATGACTCGCCTGGCCATTCTAGAGCTCCCACCTAATTCGTGCGAAAATAATATGCATCTTCAACATTTTTGAAAATACGGGTTACCAATGTCAGCGTTCGGGTCACTTCCCCAACCGTTGCCGTGCTCTTTACCACGAAGTTATACGACTGATCACCTAAAACGTTCTGGCAGTTGGCTTGATTAATCCCTAAGCCGCGGCTTTGCAAATAGTTTGTGAAGCCCTGTGCGGTAACAGGTCCCCCTCCGCCAGACTTATAGGTATGCCAGCCCGCCAATACATCCTTGAGCCATGCTTTGTTGGAGAACCTCTGATCTGCGGGGTTCACGGCACAATATCGTATGATGGCTTCCAAAACCCGATTTTGAGCGGTCAAGATATTCACCTTGCCGTCTTGCCCGTAAATAGAAATGAAATCGCCAAAAGCCTTCATGTGCAGGTCAGTCATGCCATGAACCAAGCGAAGCTCATCTAGGCTATCGAAAAAGGCATTCTTCGGAGCAATGCCTGGTTCCTTTTCATAAATGGCTTTCTCCGAGCCACCGCCGACATTGCCCCACTGGGCGTCGCCCGCATATGGGTCGGTAATTTGGTCATTGACGTCAATCCAGTCAAACATATTGGCAACCAATGTTGCCCGATCCACGTGGTCTTCACCTTCAAAAAGAAAGTCGTACCGCGTGGGCGCAAACAGCCCTAGCAAAAGCCCCCTCACTTGGGCCCGCTGATTCTGGGGAAATGCCGCCCAGCCGCGCAAGGGAATCTTGCTTTCTTCATCTTGAATGGCGACGGAAAAAGAGCCATCAAATGCACCAAACCCTCCGACCGGCGGCTCAAAAGAGTTTTTTGTTTTGGCGCGCTCCCGGGCAGCTTTGTGTGCTTCCAGACGCTTTTTTAGCGTATCTGAGAGGTCAAGACCAAGAAATCCTGCGTAGTCTCCTGAAGTTAGATTCTTCAGAATGTCAGTATCGAGCGGCAACAGATCCCAAATCGCATAAGAAGGAAGTGGCATGCCGGCGGTCGCAAAAGACGCCACGATGTTCTGCAGCTTGCTCTGAGCAACCAATAATAGGCGCGAAGTGTTAATTCCGGAGGCAGCAAGCTCTTCTGCTTTCAGCGCATCTCGCTCATACATTGCGAGCTTATAGCGAACGAGTTCATTGTAGCCCAAATCCGTTACCAATGCGCTCATCAAAGCGAGAGATATGAGCACCATAAACAATGCGATGCCTCGCTCAAAGGGGCGTCGACCAGCTGACCCACGTGAACCCAGCGGCGTCAGCCAAACTCTTTTTAGTTTCCTCACGAAATCATTCATATTGCGCTCAAGTGATTTGAATTGGATTCACTATCCAGATTTCCGTTTCGGTCATAAACTTCTTCTCATTGCCCTCAGACATGATTGCCTTGAAAGTGATGCGCACTCTGCTCGGCAAATGATCTTGCGTCGGAAGCGTCTCGATTCTCCATTCTGTATCCCAGCTCTTGCGGCTATCATTCCAGTACTCAAACTTGAGTTCTGTGACATCGCGACATAGAACTTGTGTTTTGCCATTCTCCCCAAATTTTCTTCCTAAGTTCACACGCTCTTTGCGCATGAGCGCGGGCTTGCCTGTTTTATCGTCCTTGCCGATAAAGTAGGCAAGTTCGCGTTGGTCGCTCTCCCTGGCGTTCTCTTGATAAATCACGTGGCCAAAGGCTGAAAATGCGAGTTCTGATCTAAGCCCTCTAAATTTTGTCTCAACAACTGGGTAGGAAGGGCTGATGTTAAGACTCACATAGGCCATCGAGATCTCTCGGACCATTCTGCCCATCGCCTGACTCACTTCGTGGTAACGATCCGATTGGCCCTCCACCCGATCACGCATATCGAGGGATGAATTGAAGCTGGTCATTAGCAATGCCCCAATGAGCCCCAGCATCCCGACGGAAATCAAGACCTCAATCAATGTAAAGCCACGTGACTTCATTACTTCGGTGCTCCGCCCTGAGCAGCGGCTTTCAACATACCCGGGGGAATTTGCCCATTGGGGATGGTCGCCACCAGCGCTGCCAAGGCCGCTTTATCAATGATGTGCGTCGTGACTTGTAAGTGCTCGTCGTATTCCTGATCCTTCCATCGCACAATGGTCACCAACTCACGAATGGAACTTGCCAAGGTATCCGAAATGACTGCAAAAAAAGGCGCCAACATGCCCGCATTGATATCGCCCATGGCGCCCCCGCCACTGTTTTCATCCTTTCCACTTTTTGCCTTTGCCTTCATTGCTTGGGCAATAGCATCTGGGCTCGGCTTTGGAATATCAAATCGATATGAATGGCATTCCCAGGTATAATCAGGAAATCCTTCGTCGCGAAAATCCCCGTCCTCAGAAAAGTCCGATGCACCAAAACCATGTTCTTGCAGCAAGTACTTGCAATCTAAAATCTTGGCGCGCGCAAGCATCGTCGCAACGGTGATATTACGCGCCTTCATTGCCATCCGGATAGAACGGGCTTGAATTTGAAAAATCACAAGCAGCGACATGCCAAGGATCAAAATCGCGACAGTCAACTCCAGAAGTGAAAAACCACGCAAGGATTTATTGCTTCGCATGCGCATCTTCGCCTTGAATTGCTGGCTCGCCATTTTCCAAATAACTATCCCCAGTCAGCGGCCTTGCGATTACAGTAATGACGCGCTTACCTTCTTTATCATCTGACAAAGATACGAAGGCTTCTTCCATGTAACCGCCTGGAAAAAAGTATACCTGCACTTCACCCTTTCTTGCCCAAGTCTTTAAATGGTTGGCCCACACACCCTGAAAATGAATTGGAGCAGACAATTTTTGCTTTTGCCCGAGGGCATCGTCAATTGGGGTAAACTCGGGATCTTTGAGCAAGTTTCGTGCTTCCTCATCCTTCATGTTCTCTAAGAGTCGCTTTTTTTTCTCCCTTGGATCCTCAGAGATACGCAAAGAACCATCTCCTTCCTTCTCGAGATCAATGGGGCTATGGGGCAAAAACACGTTGCTCTCCGTCGATTCCACCCAATATTTGCCGCGATCTAGATCCATCACCAAGCGGTGTGTTTTACCGGTGAGTGCAGCCCGCGCATAAGAATCGCGAATAATGCCCCTAAAGCGACCTGCGCTTCCCCGAAGCTCCACGCGCGCCAACGATGCGACTGTTGGTACGGCAATGGCGAGCATGATGGCCAAAAGGCCAAGCACGACCATCATCTCGATCAGTGAAAACCCGCGAAAGCGACCAGGGCATCGCTTCTTCTCCATGCTATTCACCAGCTGGCCAGTTTCCCACGTCATCTTCTGTGTTTTCAGCGCGATCAGGACCCTTGGATACGATATCGGGCTTGTTTTTGTTGTGTACGCCGGGGTAAACATAAATGTACTCTTCTCCCCATGGGTCTTTCGGTATGCGTTCCAGCAAAGGCTCGCCAGAAGGGGGAGTAATCAAGGGTTGAAAACCTTCCGCTTGCGACGGATATTTGCCGAACTCAACCCGATATGTATCAAACGTCGACGCAATATTGTACGCCTGACTACGCGCCAAGCTAACCTGCCCTCGACTCATACGGCCAACCACACTGTATGCGATAAAACCGATAATGATCGAGATCAAAGCGATCACGATCATGATCTCAATCAGCGAGAATCCCGGCAGCCAATTTTTGCGTTTTAGCAAAGTGTTTCTTCTTATCATTAAACCGTTCATGATGCTCCCCTCGTCACTTGATTAAATCTGACATCTGTAAAATGGGGACCAAGATCGCAACTACGATAAATGCAACCGTGCCGCCCATGACCATGATCATGACAGGTTCCAACAAACTTGTCAGCATCCCTACCCGCGTGGAAACTTGCTGCTCATAGGTGGTGGCAATGCGCGAAAGCATCGCTTCCAACTGGCCAGATCGCTCACCGATTGCAATCATATGGGTCACCATGGGTGGAAATTGGCCGCTACGCTTCAGTGGCGTGGCAATATCTTCGCCTTCTCGAACCGCATCGCGCACATTGTCGATGGCAATCTCGAGCGCGTCATTGGACACAACATTGCGCACAATTTGCAGGGCAGTGAGCAGGGGCACACCACTACCGAGCAGCGTAGATAATGTTCGCGAAAATCGAGCAACCGATACCATGCGGATGATTGGCCCAAAAACTGGCACGCGCAAACGAAAACGATCCCAAACCGAGCGCCCTGAAGGCGTTTTAATCCAACGCAAGAACAGATAGATAAACGCACCGAACAAGATGCCAATCAACCACCAATAGCCAGTGATGATATCGCTTAGGCCCACCAAGACCCTGGTCATCAGCGGCAACTCAACTTTAGCATGCTTAAAAATCTGCGTAATTTTGGGCACCGCAAACGTCAGCATGAGCACTAACACGATGACGGCGACAAAGCTCATCACCGCAGGATAGAGCAACGCACCAAGGACCTTGCTTTGCAGTTGAGCCTGCCCTTCCGTAAAATCTGCCAGACGTTCGAGCACAACCTCAATGGCACCCGAGGATTCCCCCGCGCGCACCATGTTCACAAACACTTTGGTAAAGCAGCGATGTTTAGCCATCGCGTCGGCCAGCGAGAGGCCTTCGTTGACGTCGGACTTGACTTCAGAAAACACGCGTTTGAGTGCTTCGTTTTCAACTTGGTCAATCAGCGCGTTCAGGGCGTCTACCATTGGAACGCCGGCTTGAAGCAAAATTGCCAATTGACGCGTAGCGAGTCCGAGTTGCTCCACGCTGATACGTTCGAACAAGCCGCGCAGGCGAACATCTCTCGAGAAAAAGCTCTTCTTCTCGCCACCTTTTTTGATGGCATAGGAGCCAGATTCTTTCGTTTCCGTCGCTAAAATGCCATCTCTGCGCAAAAGAGTGCGCAATGCCTTAATGTTGTCGGCCTCTCTTAGGCCTTTGACTGCCTTCCCATGGCCATCAAATCCCTTGTACTCATAAATCGGCATTGCGTTTGCACCAAAACCACCTAGGGCAGTTCCCCCAGCACGATGTCTTCTTCTCGCGTCACGCGCGTCACTTCAGCAATCGTGGTAATTCCTGCAACCACTTTTGCCGCGCCATCTTCCCTGAGCGTAATCATACCATTTTCACGCGCTTTATTCTTGAGTGTACCCGCATCCACATTTTGCAAAATCAAATGCCTGATCGATTCGTCTACAAGCATGAGCTCAAAAATACCGATACGACCCAAGTAGCCGGTATTCTGGCATTGCATACAACCCTTGCCGCGCCACAGAGTCTTGACATGCTCAGGCGATAAGCCAAGCTCAGCCAGCTCTTCCTTGGTCGGCACAAAGGGTTCTTTACAATGCGGGCAAATGGTTCGCACAAGGCGCTGTGCAAGCACCGCCATCAGCGCGCTGGCCACTAAAAATGGCTCCACGTGCATGTCTACCAATCGCGTCACAGCGCCGGGCGCATCATTGGTATGGACGGTGGAAAATACCAAGTGGCCTGTTAAAGATGCTTGAATAGCAATCTCTGCAGTCTCACGATCACGAATTTCACCCACCATGATGACGTCAGGATCCTGTCGCAAAAACGATCGGAGACCGTTGGCAAAAGTGAGGTCAATCTTTGGATTCACCTGCACCTGACCAATGCCTTGCAGTTGGTACTCGACGGGATCTTCTATCGTCAAAATATTCAGAGTTGGCTTGTTGATCTTGGCCATGCAACCGTAAAGCGTTGAGGTTTTGCCAGACCCCGTTGGCCCCGAAACCAAAATGATGCCGTGAGATGCTTCGATGAGGTGGTTCATGACTTTGAGATTGGCCTCTGTGAAGCCAATATCCGTCAAATCGCGAAGCACGCTGGATCGAACAAGCAAACGCATGACGATGCGCTCGCCAAAACCTGTTGGCACGGTCGATACACGAATATCGATATCTTTGCCCGCCACTTTTAAACGAATGCGTCCATCTTGGGGCAAACGCTTCTCGGCGATGTTAAGTCCCGCCATAATTTTGACGCGACTGATGATCGAGTTTTGAAACCTCTTCGGTGGCTTAATGATCTCGTATAGAATTCCGTCAATCCGAAACCGCACGATCAATTCGCGCTCGAAGGGTTCAATGTGGATATCACTGGCGCGATCTTTGGACGCCTGTCCGAGCAACGAATTCACTAAACGAATGATCGGCGCTTCGTCGTCTCCCTCTGTATCCAAAAGGTCGACCACCTCTTCCTCGAGGTCTCCCTTGATGGTGTCTGACCCCTCTGCTCCCTCTAGTTCAGCAACTGCCGTCTCTGCTTGACGCAGCGCACGATCGTAAACTTTATTGATCACGAGCAAAATCATCTCGGGAAATGAGACAACAATGTCGATCTCTTTCTTAAAGAGAAGCCGAAGTTCATCTTGTGTGGATGAATCAAATGGATCTGCACAGACAACACGAACGTTGTTTTCTGGCGTCAGCGCAATGGGCATGATGCGGTTTTGCTTCGCGAAAGCGATTGGGACCAGCTGCAACAGATCATCTGGGATGAGATCGACCTCCACGGTATCGATAAATGGCAAGCCAACTTGGATGGCAAGCGCCTGCGCGAGTTGGTTCGAGGTGATCTGTTTCGACAATACAAGCGCTTCGCCGAACTTGACACCCTTCTCTTTTTGCAATGCCAGGGCCTGGTCAATTTGCCCCGGCGATAATTGAAAAAGCGTTTGCAAAACCTCGCCGAGAGGTTTTCCCCAGAGTGCTTTATGGTTCGGCGAGATGGTCGTCATTACTCACCCTCAACCTGCGGCATCATGGCCGGCGGCGGTGGGGGAAGCGGTTCATTGATGACACCGCCGCGACCCTGGTCACCGTCATCGATATCATTGGGATCAACCGGAGCGTAGACCGGAGGTGGCCGCGGAAAATTTTGCTGTGATGGCGGAGGAGGAGGAGGAGGTATCTCTTCACCTGGCTCCGAGACGCTATCACTCGGCAACGATACCGCCCCTACACCGCCTTTATGTTTGATCACAGTCTCATCCGCTGCGCCCTTGCCGCCGTTCTCAGCTTTGTTCATCTCAACATCGATACGCTGCAACACCTGCGTAAGCGGTCCAGCTTTTTTATCGTAATCGATCTGCGGATCATATTTCAGACGCTTCTCGCCAAAATACAATTTTGCCACTTGCTCACGTTCCGCCATCTTACGCTCGTAGATTTTGTGGAAGTCCTCTTCGGTTCGAACTACGTGGGGCGTTAGCACTAAAAGTAAATTTTTCCTCTCGGTGCTCTTTCCTTGATGCTTAAACGCCCAGCCAATCAAAGGAATATCACCAAGAATAGGAATTTTACTCTCCGTTGTACCATTGCTCTGACCAATAAGGCCACCAATCACAATTGTTTGCTGATCTCTCGCAACTACAGTCGTTTTGGCCTTCTTTGTCTTAATACGCCATTGTTTGTTACCCGGCGTGATCTCAACTTGCAGACCAAGTTCATTGACGTCCTGCTCTATCTCCAGGCGAACTTGATTGTCGTCGTTCACATGAGGCGTAATGGTAAACGTGAGTTTCACATTTTCGTAGTCGAAGTTCTGCAGCGGTATACCCACCTGGGCACCCGTTGTTCCACCGGCTACCTGGGAAATACCCTTGAGCACCGGTATACGTTCACCGACTGAGATCTCAGCCTTTTCGTTGTCAAGGGTCATCAGGGATGGTGTAGACAAAATATCAACATTTGCATCCGTTTTGATCGCGTTGAGCACGGCACCAAACTTGGGAATGCCCGTGTCGAGACCACCCGGCGTTGTAATGGTTGGCCCGACAAACCCAAGCATGCTCACAAAATTGGCGAGGCCCGCAACTCCTGCGTAAGCAGGCAAAGTCGAGGCAACCCCCAATGCAGAGGTAATTGCGCTCTTGGCCAGATCCTTGCCGCCTGGGTTTGACAAAATTATATTGCCTCCCACAAAGCCGGGAACTGCACCAAAAGCATCGAGACCAATGTCGCTCGTCCCATTGATAGCAATATCCATAATCACCGCTTCCACATAGACCTGAATACGCGGCTTATCGAGCTTCGCGATCACATTAGAGATCGCCTTAAAATCACGCGGGCTAGCCACAATCACGAGGGAGTTCGTGGCCTCATCTGGGCTAATCTTGATTTCTCCCTCAAACACATCGCCTCCTCCCTCGCCGGCAACAGGTGGCGGACCATAGGGGTTTGGCGCAGTGCGATTCTTATTCTGTTTGCCTTGCGTCAACGTTGCCAACGTCGTGGCAAGTTTTTTGGCATCGCCGTTCTTCAAATAATAAACATTCACTTGACCCTGAGACGACAAGCCAGATGCAGGCACATCAAGCAATTCAACCATCTCTTTGATGCGCTCAAACGCCCTCTCCGAAGCTATGACAATGAGTTTGTTGGTGCGCTCATCGGCAATAATCTTTTGCACGGCGAAACCGCCACCACCACCCTCGTTGCCACCCTCTGGTCGTGTGCCACGCAAAGGAGCTGCAAAATTTCGATTCTTGTCACCAGACTTCGTGTCAAAGATGTCGCTCAACTTCTGCTGCATCTGCTGTGCATCCGCGTAAACCAAATCGATCAGGCGAATACGCGTCGCTGCGCCTGGAATATCGATTCGATCCAAAATATGCGTCACGCGACGGATGTTAGAAGCACTATCGGTGATGACTAAGTACCCCTCACCAACCGAAGTCACATCACCTGCGCGACTGATAAGACCCTTGGTCAAAGACAAGACCTGGTCCTTGGGAAGATGCTTCAACTCATAAATATAAGTCACCATTGCATCGTTATCCGGCACCACCTCTCCGCCAGAGTAAAGCGGAATGGACTGACGAATAGAATCATTGCGTTTCACAATTTTGTAAAATTTACCCGCCTGCACCACAGCCAGGTCATTTGACTCGAGTGCCGCTAAAAATGCACCCCAAGCCTGGTCCACCGTCACCGGTGTGCGACTCAAGATCGACATCTCTTGCGATGCCTTCACTTGGCTGGTCAGAATAAAGTTCCTGCAGGTCAAACGGCTGATCTGCTCGACGATATCACCAATCTTTGCCTTATCAAAATTCCACGGGAACTTGCCTCTAGGCTTGCGACACTTTTCCACCACCACCTTCGACATATCGTCTTTTTCTGGTGCCCGAGGAGGCCTGCTTCTTTGCGGCATCGCGGGCCCGTGATCCATGGGAGATCGCATGGGTGCGTCGGGCTGCATAGGTGGAAGAGGTTGTGCCAATTCATCGCCCGGCTCAATCGCATGCACAAAGCTAGAGCAAAGAAGTGCCATCAAGAAAACAGAACAGTGTTTGTAAATTCTCATATTGTTGCTCATCAATTTGGCCTACCTTACAACCGAGTAGGAATAGGACTTATTCTGCCCATCCGGCTTCTTCAAATCGAGATTGAACTCGTTTGTTGTGCGCATTTTGTTATAAAGTTCCAAAAGTTTTTCTGGGCTGTTAATTTCGTACCCATTAATGCGGGTCACAACATCTCCATTTTCAAGGCCGATTTTGGTAAACACTGAATTAGGCTTAATACTAAACACTTTAAACCCCACCGGTTTGCCGTCTTCGCCAAACGCAGGCACCATGCGGGCTTGCGTCGACAGTTGTGCCAAATTATTGAGAGCCGCATCGAGTTCTGCGCCCTCGATTTCATAGGCGCTGGCGCCCACCTTGCGCACGCCCTTGCCAAGGCTGTCTACATCTGCAGCGCCAACGGGGGCAGGCGGTGGCGGCGGCGGTCTAGGCTCGTCAGCTTCAAGCGCCAAATATTCGTAGCGTCTTTCAGTTTCGTTGTACAAATATACGCGCGTGGTCTCAATGCGCCGAATCGTGGCTGAACCAAGTAAGCGATTACAAGGCACATGGATGTCCAAACTATCGGCCCCCAAAATCTCCACCAAAAGCGGATCATACGTTTTATGTGCTTTAGGGCACTCATTAATTGAGTAAGACACAGCAACGCCAGTGCTTTGGTTTAAGTCGACGATCGCCGCCAAAGAAGATCTCGGATCAGAAAAAACCGCTGTACCAATAAGCTTCACATGCAGCGACGATGGTGTTGCATCCTCCCAGCGACTAGACATGCGATTGTCGGCCTCTTCAAGCTGAGCTTCACCAATGGTAATGGCTTCTCTTTTTGCGCCAAAAATATTTCGATCATTGGCCACAGCAAAATTGCGCACCGGTGCTGCCTGACTCTTGTGCGCCATGGATGGCTTAGAGTGATACGCGGGGAAAGACTTTGCCAAAGCATAGCCCACCATCACATTGACAGTTTTAGCGAGCCCAAGGGCGCACACTGCTAAAAATGCGAGGTGAACGATCCAAAAATGGCGTCTGAACAGCCAGTCCACTCCCATGCTCCATGTTGCGGGCTGATAAGCGAATTCGCGAGCCCCTGTATTATTGTCTCGGCAACAAGATGTCTATAGCGTTGGCACCAATTTTGCTTAATCTTAGGCGTACAGGCGGTTGATATCCTCTTGGTACCGGGCATTAATGACCTTGCGCCGAATCTTCATGGTCGGCGTAAGCTCGCCCTCTTCTATGCTAAACTCTCTGGGCAAAAGGGCAAACTTCTTAATCTGCTCAACCGGTGCCAGCTTTCGATTGATTTGGTCGATTTCACCCTGAATGGCGGTTAATACCCTGTGATCCAGAACCAATTGTCGCAGATCCTGGTCTTCAATAGAGGTGAGCGCCGCAAATTCAGATAGTCGCTCCTGATTTGGTGTTAACAGGGCTGCTAGATATTTCTTTTGATCGCCTACGACCACCGCAGAACTGACCCACGGAATTTGTTTGAGCATCCCCTCCAAGTTCTGTGGCGAGATGTTTTTACCACCAGCTGTGATCAAAATGTCCTTCTTGCGGTCAGTGATGCAGAGAAAGCCATTCTTGTCTAAATTGCCGATGTCCCCTGTATGGAGCCAGCCATCTCTAAAGCACTCACGCGTTGCCTCTTCGTCTTTGTAATATCCAGAAAACAGGTTCGGCCCCCGCACCAAAATCTCCCCATCTTGCGCAATCTCTACTTCTAGTCCCGGGATTGGCCTGCCTACAGTTCCAAGCTTTGTCGCTCCGGGGATGTTAAATGTTGTTGGCCCGCTATCTTCCGATTGGCCATAAACTTCATAAATGGGAATATCGAGGCTTAAGAAAAACTGCAAAATTTCTCTCGCGATTGGCGCAGCGCCGCTCACGCAAATGCGCACTCTACCAAGACCAAGAAGTGGCTTGAGCTTATTGAATACGAGGCGTCGTGCCACCTCATATTGCAGCTGCAAAAGAGGCGGAATCGGTTTCGATTGATGCTTTAACGCCCAGGTCCGCTCTGCGACGTTTCTGGCGAAGTTGAGGAGCACTTTTTTCACGCCTCGTGCACTCTCGACGCGGTCTTTCACCTTGGCGTAAAATTTCTCGTATACGCGAGGAACGCCAAAAAACAACGTGGGCTGAACTTCTTTGAGGTTATTGGGCAGCTGATCCATGGATTCTGCAAAATGCAATGTAATGCCTGCGGCTAGCGGCGCATAGACGGAGAACATTTGCTCGGCGATATGCGCCAAAGGCAAGTAGGAAACGATACTGTCCCCCTTACCGACGTGCAAAAGTCGCACTGCGGTATGTACGGTCCAATGCGTTGCGCGATGAGAGAGCATCACTGCCTTGGCTGGGCCTGTTGTTCCCGAGGTATAAATGAGAGTTGCGAGATCTTCTGGGCGAAGAGCATTTATGCGCTGTTCAACCTGCGCAAAGTTCTCCTGGGCACCAAGCGCCAGTACTTCCGAAAAGCTCATGATCCTTTTGCCGGCATATTCTTCCTCAATGGAATCGTTCCACGTCATCACGACGATCACCGATAGATTAGGCAAGCGATCAACAATAGGCTTCACCTGCTCTTGCCATCGTTTGGCATCTTCCACGATTAGAATAGTTGCTTCAGAATGCTCCAAGACATGGTGCACTTCTTCTTTGGAACATGATGGATAAACACCGGCAGACACGCCGCCCATCATTTGTGTTGCGATGCAACTCATCACCCACTCCGGCCTGCTCTGGCCTAAAATGGCGACACGCGTCCCTGCTTCGGGAGAAAGTACCAAAAGGCCTTTGGCAAGGGTCTTCACGTCTTTGCCAAATTTATGCCAGGTTACCTGTGTCCAATCGCTATTTTTCTTGAAGCAATAAGCGACTTCATTCGCGTCATTTTTCACGCGGTTTAAAAAGTCATGAACGCAGGTCTCTTGTTTCATGGTGGAATCCCTCAGCGATTTTGGGCTGGTCTTCATTTGCATGAATCGCTACACCTGCTATCGTTTGGGACCGAAATTTGGACAGGTCAGAAGGGCTCGCACATGATCAATTACATTGCTATTGAAGGTTGCATTGGCGTCGGAAAAACAACCTTGAGTGAGAAACTCGCAGAGCTCCTCCATGGGACGCCTTTTCGCGAAATGTTTGAGGAGAACCCGTTCCTGTCAGATTTTTACAAAAACCCCGAGGCTTATGCCTTTCAGACACAGATTTCTTTCTTGCTGTCACGCTTCAAACAACAGCAGGCTTTGCAGCAACAAGATCTATTTCAGCGCCCTTTGGTGTCTGACTACTTGATGGCAAAAGATCGGATTTTTGCGGAACTCACTCTGAAGGGATCGGAGTTCGCACTCTATGATCAGCTTTATCAAACACTGGGCCGTCAGGTTCAGGTGCCCGATCTTCTGATTTTCTTGCGCGCGCCACTCGACGTGATCGTCAACCGAATTGAACGCCGTGGCCGACCTTTTGAAAAGAACATCTCGAAAAGTTATCTGCAAGATCTCATGTCCGCTTATGATCGTTTTATTGCCGGATTTCATGCGTGCCCGGTTTTGACCGTAGAGACAGAAGAGCTTAATTTTCCGGGCAGCCTTGACGATGTCAATTTCGTGTTCCAGGCGGCAACACAAATGATCGAGAAAGAACTGCTTTCCCATTGTGTGACAGCGGGCGATAAGAAACAATTCACGCTGTTTGCATCCTAAAACACGTTCCCAACCTTGAGGTAGAACCGGGGAGAATATTGCTCCTCTGGACTCACACCGACGTCAAATCGAACAATGAAATTGTGGTTCCATGCCACGCGCAACCCTCCCCCAAAGCCAACTTCGGTTTGTAGCGTGTCTTTATCGAATTGCGAAAAGTCCCAGCTGATAATTCCTGCGTCAGCAAATGTCGCTGCCGTGATGTCAAATTGCTCTGACTTGATTTTGAAATCAATAAATCTGTAGCGAAGCTCTAGCTGCTCGATGATCTTCACACGCCCGGGATAGTATTCCTCACGCAATCCGCGGCCAATTAGCGATCCGCCGAAAGCGATATATCGCTCTGTCGCAAACGATCCACCCACGCGCACGATTTCCTCGAGTGGCACATTCGCACCTATCATGCCATCAAACATTGTTTGACCGGCGAGTACAACGCGGTGGCCATGATCAAAGGGTAAATAGCCACGTGCGGTGAAGTTAAAGCCTACGTATTTCCAAGTACTGCCCCAAATTTCTGAAGCGTTACGCACAGATCCTTCAATCCAATAGCCCTCTGTCGGCGACGGTTCATTGTCGCGGCTGTCAAACATTGCTCCAGCTTGAAAAACGCTGCTTAAGCCTCGACCACCATTTTGGGAGAGTTCATAGGCAAAGTCCTTAGCATACAGGCTATCTGGGTAAGGACCCAACTGCTGAAAAGTCCCAGGAATGTAGTAAGAGCCTCGCCACGATGCCATCAGCTCTATTTTGTGCGGTAGCTCCCTGAGCTTCCATCTCGCCTCTAAAATACCATAGGGCTCCATATAGCGATATTGATAATACTGACTATTAGTCGCCAGCTGTGGATTACAGTTCGCTTGGCTTCCCTTTCCACAGTAGTTTTCACTGACAACGGCGTAGAAGCCAGCGTTGGCCCGAATTCTGAGCGGCAGGTCAAAAACATCGAGCGCGTCGAATCTAACATAATGGGAATGGACCCAATTCGTCGTTATAAAAATCTGCGCATCTATGGAGTAGCGATATGGCTTGATGGTTTTGCTCTTCCAATAGATTTTGCCTACTGCACCAAATCCCACGCCATCGTCAGAGGTATAGTTGACGAACGGAATGCCCGCGAGC
>JABDBI010000012.1 GCA_013288705.1 Methanobacteriota archaeon
AGCTTTCCCGCGGCGCGTCGCACGTCAGTATGGTGGCGCTGTGTGTGCGGATCCAAGCGAAGCGTCGCGAGGCCTGCCGAGTCATAGCCGCGGTATTCCAATCGACTGAGGCCTTCGATCAAAATAGGCTGCGCCGCCCGACTACCAACATAACCAACAATGCCACACATATATTTTCTCCAACACAAAAACAAAAGCGGCGCCCCGAAGGCCCCGCTTTTGCTTTTAGCATCAAAACAAACCGAAATTAAAGGAGCTTCTTCTCTTTAATCAGGTTCTTGATACCATCAACTGAACGCTCACGCAGTTCCCATCCGCCAACGAAAATCGAAGGTGTTCCGCGGACATGAGCAACTTTGTCACCCAGCTCGATGTCAGCCTTGATCATCTCTTCATACTTCGCGTCGTTGCTCTTCAAATCGCTCTTGAACTTTGCGACGTTTAGGCCAATTTCCTTGGCCCATTTCTCATAGTTGGTATCGCTTAGGCTGGTCTGGTTCTCATAGAGCTTGGAAGACATTTCCCAGAACTTACCTTGCTCACCCGCGGCCAAAGCGGCTTTAGATGCTGGTCTGGCGTTTTGATGGAAGGTCAAGGGGAAGTGCTTGAACACAACGTTGACTTTTTCCTTTAAGCTTGGGTCTTTCATGAGGTCAGCAAAGAGCGGCTCTGTTCTGGCGCAGAATGGGCATTGAAAGTCACTGAAAATGACAACGCTCACTGCTGCTGAGCGATTGCCCATCACATGGCTCTGGCCCACTGGGATTTGGTAAGCTGCTGTCTGCTCAGGTGGCATTGCACGCGCTGGGGCAGCACGTTTCTCGAGTTGATCAATGCGCTTTTCCATCGCATCCATTCGCTCGGCTGTTTTAGCAGAATCAGGGTTTTTGCAGCCAATAAAGAGGACCGCGGTGAGCGTTCCTAGCACGACAAGTTTTTTCATAAAGTTGTTCTCCGTTTGAGAAATTTCTAAACCAAAGCGAATTATGGTGCAAGAGAAAACTGTCGTTTTTTTTGAGTTGTTTGCAACCGGGGAGGTCGCTACAATCACGTGAACGGGGGCTTGTATGGTTGAGGTGCTAGGAGCGCAGCGGGTTGATCGGTTTCTAAATGAGCTCGGTTGGCAACATGATAAAGTGGCGGAAGGTGTTGTACGTGCCCGATATACCGGTCATTTTGGTGAGGTGAAGGTTATCCTGCAGATAGGAGAGGGTGGGCTGCATATGGCGATTAACCCCATCCTTGCCAAGCCTCAGGCAGGATGGAGTCGCTCTGTTTTTCGACTCGTGGAAATGCTGAATCGTGAAACGCATCTGATCCAGGTAGGGCTTGATCGAGATGGTGATATCTTCGTAAAGGTAGATGTGCCAAAGGGCGATATCGAGTTTGAGCAGTTTGTTTACGTGATTTTCAACCTCTGTCAGGTTTCCGAGCAGCTCACAGTACCCGTGCTGCAAGCGCAGGCCTACGATACCTTTGCTGCACGCGCTTAGAGGGAAAAGGATTCACCGCAGGAACAGTTTTTTGCTGCCTGGGGGTTTTTGAGGGAAAACCCTTTGCGTTGCATTGAATCGTGCCAATCGAGTAGTGAACCACCAATCAATTTGAGCGATTTCGGATCCACGCAGATCTGTGCGCCAAGGGATTGAAAAATATGGTCATTTGGCTTTGCAGCGGGTTCAATCGCAAAATGGTAACTAAAGCCTGAACAACCCCCACCGATGACGCCTACGCGCAGGAGCCCTTCTGGTTTCGATTCTTGTAGGAGCAGCTCTGAAATGCGCGCGGCAGCAGCTTCGGTGATATGGACTTGATCTGCCGGGATCTCAGCCGCGGGTAAAGACAGCGCTGTTCGCTGCGACATGTTATTTTTCTTGCTGATTGCGAGAAGGCTCATTTGGGCACCAATACCCAGTTTATACCAAACTCTTTGATTTCTTCCAATGTATTAAACCGGCCTATGCCAAACCGAATGGATGCGTTGGCGAGATCATCAGATAGGCCGATGCCCTGCAGTACATGACTTGCCGAAGCACTTGCTTGCATGCAGGCAGCACTTGTGGACACAGCCAAAGATGGGCCAATTGCCAGCATGATTTCTTCTGCTGGGAGTCCGGGAAACGCGACATTGAGGTTACCAGCGACGCGTCGTTTGAGACAGCCATTTACCACACAGTGCGGAAACACTTCGAGGAGCTGTTTGTGCAGCGCTTCTCGCAGTAACAATATGCGTGCGGTTTCTGTTTCACGCTTTTGCATGGCGATAAGCACCGCTGTGCCAAGGCCGACAATGCCAGGTACATTGAGTGTACCAGAGCGAAATCCAAACTCCTGTCCTCCGCCGTGTTGAAGCGGCTTGAGCAGAGAGTTAGCCGCATTCCGAATGTAGAGTGCTCCGACGCCTTTAGGGCCATAAATTTTGTGAGCGGTAAAAGACATCAAATCGACGCCAAGAGTATCGACATCGATAGGTAATCGTCCAAGACCTTGCGCTGCGTCACAGTGAAAGAGAATGCCATGTTCTTTTGCCAGTGCGCTAATTTCTGCGATTGGGTTGATTGTTCCAATTTCGTTGTTCACCAGCATGAAGGACAGCAAGATCGTATCTTGTCGAATGGCCTCCGTAATTTTTGCTATTTCGATTAACCCAGCTTGGTTTGGGCGCAGATAGGTTACAGAGAACCCTTCATCCTCAAGCGCTCGACATGTGTCCAAGACCGAACTGTGCTCGATTTGTGAAGTGATAATATGGCGACCGACGTGCGCGCGCGACATGCAACCACTCTTGACCGCGAGATTGTTCGATTCCGTGGCGCCGGAGGTGAAAATAATTTCCTTGGGATGACATCCAAGGCATTCGGCGATTTGCCGACGTGCTTTTTGTACGGCATCCCTTGCTTGGTAGCCAAGTAAATGCTTGCTGCCGGGGTTGCCAAATGCGCCCGTCAAAAATGGCATCATCGCGTCTAACACGATGGGATCGAGTGGCGTCGTTGCGTGGTTATCTAAATAAATCAACGTTGCACCCTCATGGTCTCGCGGCTAATGCTATTATCGTGCTTATCAGAAGGAGCACCAATGAACGACGTCTATCTGGATAACGCCGCTACGAGTTTTCCTAAACCTGAGATAGTCTATCAGGCGATTGAGGCTTTTATGCGACGTGGCGGAGGGAGTCCTGCGCGAGGCAGTTATAGTAAAGCGCAAGAAGCGGAACGCATTGTTGTGAAGCTCCGCTCCAAACTATCGCAACTGCTTGGCTCTCGTGATCCTTCTCGTTTGATTTTCACTCCAAATTCTACCGATGCGATTAATCTCGCACTCAAAGGGTGGCTGCAAGACGGGGACAACGTCGTCGTTACGAACTTGGAACATAACGCCGTACTTCGCCCGCTTTGGGGGTTAAAGCGATCAAGAAACATAACGGTCGCTGTTGTGAATGCGAATTCACGAGGAGAAATTAATCCTGATGATCTGGCGAAAGCAATCACTCCGAAAACAAGGCTTGTGGCGTGTGTGCATGCCTCCAATGTGCTGGGTACTATACAGCCAATACACGAGATCGCTCGGCGGACGCGTGAGCTTGGTATTCCGTTGCTCGTCGATGGCTCGCAAACAGCTGGTGCTTATCCAGTCAATGTAGAAGAATTGGGTGTCGATATGTTTGCGTTTACTGGCCACAAGAGCTTACTTGGCCCAACGGGAACTGGCGGGCTCATTGTTCGAGCTGGTCTAGATCTTGTGCCGCTGCGTGAGGGGGGAAATGGAACGCACTCGGATAGCCTTGAGCAACCCACCACCTGGCCAGAACGCTATGAATCTGGAACACCAAATATATTCGGCCTTGCCGGACTACTTGCTGGCGTCGAGTATGTTCAGAGGACGGGCGTGGAAGCGTTGCATGCGCACGAAGTGAATTTAAATCGTACGTTGATGGAGCAGCTGAAACAAATAGATGGTGTGACAGTGCATGGGCCGGAGGCAGAAGCCAAAGTGGCGATTACGTCAATCAGTTTCAAAATGCTCGATGCGGCGGAGGTTGGTCAGATGCTTGGGAAGAAGTTTGGTGTGATGGTTCGCACTGGTCTCCATTGCTCTCCTCTTATCCATCAGACAATTGGCACCAAGGATCAGGGCACGGTTCGTTTTAGCATTGGTTGGTCTAATACCTTGGACGACGTGCATCGTGCTGTTCAAGCAGTGCGTGAGATAGCTGGCTCGATTTATGGGAGAAAATAATGAAGCGTCACTTTGTGAGTGCTGGTTGGCCCTATCTTTATGACATCCCTGGGCTGCACAATTGTGTTCCGATGCTATTTGCTGACGTGTGTGCGCGCTTTTACCGTCTCCAGGGAGATGAAGTATTTTTTCTATGTGGTGCCGATGAGCATGGTGCCCGTACCGAATATGTAGCCTCCGGCTATGGCATAACGCCGGCTGAGCTTTTGAATGCAAAATACGACGCGACATTGCCACTTTTGGCGAAGTTGGATCTTTCTTTTGATACGTTTGGCCGCACGGGGGATCCCTTTCACGTCACATTTGTGCAAGATTTTTTGAAAGAGCTCATTCAAACTGAAGTTCTTGTGACAGCAAAACAGAAAGTAGCTTGGTGTGGGCAGTGTAGCCGTCATCTTCCCGATCGCTTTTTAGAGGGCACTTGCCCATATTGCTCGGGAAAAACATATGGGAATCAATGCAACAACAAGAAGGATTGTGCGCGTCTCGTCGAATCAGAGCAGGTGATTGATGGGCGCTGTGCAGTGTGTGCTGGAAACATAGAATGGAAAGAAGAAGACCATCTTTTCTTTCGTATGGATCTTTTTAAGGAGAAGCTTTACGCACTTTCTCAGTCTACAGATAAGCACTTTGCTGAAGTTCGCCAGCGCATACATCGCACACTCGATGAGACACCAAAAGTTTGTATCACACGTGACACCACGTGGGGCATTCCTGCGCCAGCTCTTGCTGGCAAAACAGTTTACTCATGGGTGGACTCGCTGCTAGCCAAAGTATCTATGCTTGCCAAGCTTGGGGGTGAATGGGAGCAAAAGTATTGGAAGGAAGCTGCAGTGGAACACCACTTTTTCCTCGGTATGGATGGCACGCCTTTCTATGGTGCACTTTTTCCTGCTCTTTTGTCGGCGAGCCGAAGGAACTATTTTATCGATAATTGGAAGATATTACCCAATGAGGTTTTCATTTATGAAGGTGGAATTTGTTCCAAGTCTACTGGCACTGGCATTTGGTTAGAGGAGGCGCTGGCAACGCTTCCATCTGATTTTTGGCGATTCTATATCTTTTTTGTGCATGCCAATGTGGAGACCGGAGCAGAGCGTGATGTTGACTTTCGATGGGAGCGATTCTCGACGGCGATCAACGAGTGGGTGCTCAAGGGATTCTCGGCTGCTGCAACCGCAAAGTCGGGTGCAAGTGGAATTGACGAGGAGAATGAAATAAGACGGTGTATGCAAGAGTCTCGCATCGGAGAGGGATTTAGTCTTTTAATCCGGTCTTTGGTTGAGCAGCCTTCCGAAGAAAAGACAAGATGTCTTGCGCCTATTCTGGAGTGCTTTCTTCCGCATTCGGGGCGTCAACTTGCGAAAGGACAGGTGCCTTTTACGATGGCGCCGCTTTATCATTCGCAGGTACAGATGGATTATCAAGATCGGGTTGATGAAAGACGAGCGCGGCGCAATTTGAGGGAGGAGATTATTGACGCACGCGCGGATGCTCTTTGTGTATGTCCGATCAACTTAAGTGAACAGTAGAACGTTCGATTTCTGCATCGAGACGTTTTCTCTCTGCAGTGTCGTTGAATCCCTGCTCGGTTGTCGCATCGATCTCACCGGGCAGGGCCGCCGCGTCACACATGACCGCAACATGAGCGTGCCCAACTTCCGCAAATCCGGGCGCCACCATGAGCTGCAAATCGACGCCATCGGGAAATGATTCATCGTCAGGCTTTTCAATTATGCGGGGCCGTTTGATCGTGACCATGCCCGTTTTTAAAGAAGCGAGAACAGGTGTGTGGCCTTCCAGGACCTCGAGTTCACCCTCGGAGCCGGGAAGGACGACGCTCTCGCATTCGGCTGTCAGGAGCTTTCGCACGGGGGTTACGATTTCTAGTTTGAGCATAGGCGGTCCGGGGAGTTTTATACAAGTTTCTTCGCTTTCTCGAGCGCTTCTTCGAGCGTGCCAACCATATAGAAGGCTTGCTCAGGGAGACTGTCATGCTTGCCTTCGCAGATTTCTTTGAAGCCACGAATGGTATCTTCGAGTTTGACATACTTACCCGGAGATCCCGTAAACACCTCAGCGACGTGGAAAGGCTGCGACAAAAAGCGCTGAATTTTTCTTGCTCTGGCCACTGTAAGCTTATCGTCAGGAGAAAGTTCATCCATGCCCAAAATAGCAATGATGTCTTGCAAGTCTTTATAGCGCTGCAAAACAGATTGCACCTTACGTGCCACATCATAGTGCTCTTGACCTAAGATCTCCGCACTTAAAATACGGCTTGCTGAGTCAAGCGGATCCACTGCCGGATAAATACCAAGGTCGGCGATAGAACGGCTGAGCACCGTCGTTGCATCTAAGTGGGCAAAAGCCGTCGCTGGTGCAGGATCGGTCAAGTCGTCGGCAGGGACGTAAATCGCTTGCACCGACGTAATCGAGCCTTTCTTCGTGGTGGTAATACGCTCTTGCAGCGTACCCATTTCTGTCGCCAACGTTGGCTGATAACCTACGGCGGATGGAATACGCCCAAGCAATGCCGAAACTTCAGAACCTGCCTGAGTAAAGCGGAAAATATTATCGATAAACAAGAGCACGTCTTGACCAAACTCATCGCGGAAGTGCTCTGCGACCGTCAGACCCGACAGCCCCACGCGTGCACGGGCACCAGGTGGCTCGTTCATTTGGCCATAAATCAGAGCGACTTTGCTGTCTTCAGAGTTCACTTTCCCGGTGTGCTCATCGACTTTAATGACGCCGGATTCACGCATTTCATTGTAAAGGTCACGCCCTTCACGCGTTCGCTCACCCACGCCGGCAAATACAGATAGCCCACCGTGGCCCTTACCGATATTGTTAATGAGCTCCATGATGAGCACGGTTTTACCCACGCCTGCACCACCGAAAAGACCAATCTTTCCGCCTCGAGAATAGGGGGCAAGAAGATCGATAACCTTGATGCCAGTTTCGAGCACACTGACTTCAGTACTTTGCTCAGTAAAACTTGGTGGCTCGCGGTGAATCGGGGCAAATGTTGAAGTGCCGACTGGTCCTTGCTCATCGACCGGCTCGCCTACCACATTAAGAATACGCCCAAGCGTTGCTTTACCAACCGGCATCATGATGGGTGCACCGGTATTTTTGACCTTGGCACCGCGCACAAGGCCTTCGGTGGCATCCATCGCAATACAGCGCACGGTATTCTCACCAAGATGCTGGGCCACTTCAAGCACCAGATTATTTTCCTTGGCGCTGACGATTGCACTCGACGCGGTCAACGCAGTGAAAATTTTGGGCAATCCATTTTGTGGGAATTCCACATCGACAACGGGGCCAATCACCTGGGTGATTTTGCCGTCTAGTAGCGCCTCTGCCATGGGTGCACGTACTCCTATTAAAAATCAAGCGGGCGGAGCATGGCAGATTGCTTAAACATTTCAAGCCGGGTAGGCTGAAAATCCCATGTCAATCAATCAAACAGAGCATCTCATCGAAATTGCGGTTCCGGTGGTGGGGGTACCCCATGCGCTGACGTATACCATACCTGCGGCAATGACGAGGTTCCCGATGGTGGGTAAGCGGGTCGTGGCGAGCGTAGGGACGCGCAAGATCGTGGGGGTTGTCACGCGGGATGCTAGGGTACGGGCGCCAGAGGGCTTTACACTTAAACCTATTGAACGGGTACTGGATGAGAGCCCTATCGTGAGTCCGGCCCAAATGGATCTTTGCCGCTTTGTGGCTGAATACTACATGGCACCACTGGGAGAGACCCTGCGGATGTGCGTTCCGCCAGATTTGGCCAAAGGTGGAAAACAGGATTTTGCCATTCGCAGGCGGCGAGCTGGAAAGAAATCCCAGAGCCGATCAAGTGGACCGGGAGTGGAACGAACTTTGACACCAGAGCAGCAATCGTGTGTGAATGCTGTGCTTGATGGGAAAGCATCATCTTTTCTGCTGGAGGGCGTGACAGGTTCTGGCAAAACCGTTGTTTATATTGCCATCACCAAGGCGATGCTCGCGCAAGATAAGAGCGTGTTGGTGATTGTTCCGGAGATTTCTCTGACGCCCCAGTTGGTCGCAGAGTTTCAGGGCGCGCTTCAAACAGACATTGTTGCCCTGCATTCAAATCTCACACAGGCAAAGAGACGAGATGCTTTGCTTGCGTTGAGTACTCGGGAAGCTCGGGTTGTTATCGGCGCACGCTCGGCGTTATTTGCCAACATGCCCAGTCTTGGGCTAATCGTCGTTGACGAAGAACATGACGCGAGCTTTAAGCAGGACGAGACGCCTCGCTATCATGCGCGTGACGTGGCGCTCTGGCGTGCGCGTCACGAAGGCGCAAAAATCGTTCTTGGGTCAGCGACGCCATCGTTGGAGAGTTTAGTGAATGTGCAAGCTGGTAGACTTGTGCATCTGCAGCTCACCAATCGCATCGGGGGAAATGGACTACTTCCGAAAGTCGAGGTGATTGATCTACGTGCGCGGGCGCAACACAAAGAAATGGTGGCGCGAGATCGCTCGTTAACCGACGGTGGCACTTGGCGTATTTTGTCTGGTCCGCTCAAAGAAGCTTTGGTGCAAACGCTGGAGCGAAAAGAGCAGGCGCTGATTTTTCTCAATCGACGAGGTTATGCGACATTTGCAGTATGTGATGCGTGTGGTGAGATTCGACAATGTGCACATTGCTCGGTGTCACTCACTTACTATCAGAGTAGAAATTTGCTGCGTTGTCATCAATGTGATCATAGTGAGGAACTTGGCCCATTTTGTCCGTCTTGCAACGAAGGTCCGGTGATGACTTTCGGTTTGGGCACGGAGCGAATCGAGGCTGAACTGCAAGCATGCTTTCCCGAGGCAAAGATTGCGCGTCTCGATCGAGACGTGGTGCGCAGAACCGGTGTGTTGCAGCAAATCGTGACAGATATGAAGAGTCTCGACACTGACATTTTAATTGGCACGCAGATGGTGGCCAAGGGCCATGACTTCCCCGGGGTGTCTTTGGTTGGCGTCATTCTCGCTGATACCGGTCTCGCCATGCCAGACTTCCGGGCGGCGGAGCGCACGTTTCAGGTGCTGACACAGGTATCTGGTCGAGCAGGTCGGGGTGATAAGCAGGGGCGTGTGATAGTGCAAACGTTTAATCCGGGGCATCCGAGTATTGCGTTTGCGAAGCATCACGATGTGAAGGGGTTTATGGCGCTTGAGCTAGAGTCGCGTAAGCTGGCGACACAGCCGCCATTTTCTCGGGCTGCTCTCTTGCGTCTCGATGGGGATGTGCTCGAGAAAACGGAGGAGATCTCGAAGCTGATTGGTGTTTCTCTTCGCGAATCAATTAAGCAATCAGCGCTGCAACAAGTTTGCCACTTGCTCGGTCCCGCTCCCGCTGCGTATGAGCGATTGCGAGGCAAGTGGCGATTTCAGCTTTATCTACGTGCAGCTAACACAAAAGTGCGCGCGCAGGTGCTTGATGTGATGAGAGCAGATCGCGAGCTGGAAAAAACGATCCGCAAGGCGAAGTGTCGACTCATCATCGATGTGGATCCAGTTCATATGCTTTAGCGCAGTCGCTACCCAGGGTTTGATACCCCCCCATCGGTGCGGACGTCAAAATAGCAAACATAGTGTATCATGATTTCCGGCAACACCTGGCACGTCATATTGGACCCTACTCTCCTTTGTGAGACGACAGGAGAGCCCAATGTGGGGCCTTGTTGCTGGACATCGCTCATCGAATCATAGATCAGTTTTGCAGCGTCACCTCTGAGCGCGACACGTGCGCCATATCGTGTTGCCCTTGCCTCTGCAGTACCACTGGATGCACCAATGGGTTGACTGGGAGCAGCGAATACTGCGACTGAAGAAAGAGCTCCGAGCAAAAAGAGTGTGCTTGGGTATTTCATAGTTTCTCCTGGTGCGATAGCAACGCGCGCAAGAGATTTTTTAGTCCCGAGGATTTGCCAATGAAGCGCCTATTTCTTCTAAACACTTTTTTGTTTTGCTTTCATGTATTCGGCTGGAACGACATGGGCCATGCTATCGTTGCGCAAATTGCCTACAATTCTCTGAGCCCCGATGTGAAAGCAAAAGCGGATGCGCTTATTTCGTCGCTCGACTCTTTTTACCCCGCAGATAATACCTTCGTCAAAGCAGCAACATGGGCTGACCATATACGATCCGACTGGAAGGCATTCGAACGATGGCATTACGTCGACCAGCCGTTCGCGACGAATCGGACCTTGAGAGCAGATCGTTTATCCAACGAGAATATTGTTTGGGCATTGTGCCAGAGCACGTTTGCTCTCCAGCATGAAGACAAGTTAGCGAGAGCCATGATGCTGCGCTTTCTTTTGCACTTTGTCGGTGACATACACCAGCCCTTGCATGCAATCACTCGTTTGGAGCCATTGCGTCCCCATGGCGATCATGGGGGCAACGATTTTCACATTATGGTAGATGGCAAGCCTATGAACCTGCACATCTATTGGGACATTGGCCTCGGGCAGTTTGAAGCCGTCGGGATGGATAAAGTGCCATCCATGGCGGCACAATATACAAAGGAATTTCCGCGCGAGAAGATGGCGAGCAAAGCAAGCAACATGACTTACAGCACGTGGGCGAAAGAGAGCTATTTACTGAGCAAGAAGAATGTCTACAAACTTCCCGAAGGGTCATCGCCGGATAAAGCGTATCGAGAGAATGGTCAGCGTCTCGTGCGCGAGCAGATTGCTTTGGCAGGCTATCGACTCGCGCATTTGTTGGAGAGGCTCATCGGCACCAGCAACGAGACGTTGCTAACAGGTTGTCCAGCAAAGAGCTAAGGAGAGAGTAGCAAAAGCGCTCCCGCGATAGCGGGCATCAATGCTGAAGTGACGAGCAGGAAGCTGCTGAATGCGGAAGCAACTCCGTTAGCTGCCAGAGGTGGTGCCCCTGTAGATCCACCTGGAGGCGATCCACCGAAGACCGCCGCGTAGGCGTCAACACGGCCATAGCCAAAGGTTGTGTCGAAGCCAGGTCCTCCCAAGTCTTTTGCTGTGGTGGTTATTTTGGTCCGTACTTGCGCAGCAGTCAGTGACGGGGTCGCCCCGAGCAAAAGCGCTGCGACGCCAGCGACATGCGGCGTGGCCATCGATGTGCCAGACATCGTGATAAAACCACCACCGAGATGTGTAGAAGTGATCAAAGACCCGGGAGCTACGACCGTGAGTGCGCTGCCCTTGTTAGAGTAGGGGGCGATGACATCAGACTTATCGACAGCGCCAACCGCAATGACATTGCTGCCGCAAGCGGGAGCGTCAAGGCTATCACCGTTGCCTTCGTTGCCGGAAGCGGCCACAACGACGATGCCTTGGGTAAACGCATTGTTTCCTGCCATGGCAACGGGATCTGAATCGCAGTGGCCAGTGTAATTTCCCTCGCCAAGGCTCATCGTGATAATTTGGGCACCTTGGGACACGCACCAGTCGATACCTGCAATGACGGTGGAGCTTGATCCTGAACCTGAAGCACCAAGGACTTTTGCTACATAAATATTGGCTCCCGGTGCGACCCCGGTGTAGACGCTATCGTGGGACGCGACAATTCCAGCAACGTGGGTGCCATGGCCATTCTGATCGTCCGCGATGTTGTCGGAATTGACAAAGTCATATTGATTGAGAGGTGTTGGTAGCGAAACCTGGGTTTGATCGACGCCGGTGTCAACAATGCATACCTTGGCGCCGGTACCAATAATCCCCGCTTGGTGCACGTAATTTGCTTGAATCTGAGGAACACTGTTATCCAGCGATGCATGAACAAGAACATCGTCGTACACGCTAGCAACAGTTGGGTCAGCAAGGAATGCGGCTAACTGCGTGTCATTCACAGAGAGAGCGATGGCGGGAATGATGCTGTAGGAGTATGCGATTCCGCCGAGGGATGCATCTAAAGCGCGTATGCCTTGGGCTGCCTGGGCGTTTTTAAAGACAATAATCACGTTTCTTTGCGCCGCAAAGGAAGACGCGGCAATTAACATAGCCACAATGAAGACGAACAGTAAGCGCAAGGAAGTCTGAAACAACATTTTTCCACCTGATAGCGGGTTTGTTGCTTCAATCGTTATGCGGAAATTTTCATTCCGGGCGGCGGAGTGAATTACCGATTTGAAAGAGCTTGCGCGCCGAGAGATGGAGAAGTCCGGACAGCATCGAGTCATCTCCTTTGCTGAGGTGCATTAAGGCTTTCTCGATGGTGGATGCAACGCGGCGGACGGTTTCCCGAAGGGAGTCTGAATCGCCGAGGTTTTGTTTGAGGGCGAGTTGTAGGCAATTGGCGGTGTTGACGAATTCGCTGACGAAACGCTGTTTGGCGTCGTCGGAGGCGTTTTGTAGGGCGCGGTTGAGGACCACAAAGTTGCGCCAGTCTGGGGGGATGGTGAAGGGGACGGGGAGGGGGGAAGAATCACCCTCACCCTTGGTCCCTCTCCCGCCTTGCGGGAGAGGGAGATTCGGACTTATGTAGGCTAGGATGGAAGAGGCTTCGTCGAATGAGGGGAAGCCCATGTCTTGCATGCGGCCGTCGCGCCAGCGAAGGGCTTCTTCTTCAAGCATTGAGGCTGTTTCAAAGCGGGCGGTTTCGATGAGTCTGAGTACGAACTTGTAGTCACGCTGGTAGAGTTGTTCGATTGTTTGTTTTAAAAACAGCACCAGATCCTGCTCCGGGGCAGAATCGTCGAAGAAAATCGTATAGTGGCGATCGGGAGTGTCACTGCGGATGGAAGAATCGTCGTTGACGTTGTCAAGATCAGCGGTCTCATAAATGCGGGTATACTGCTTGAATAAGAAGCCGCTGAGTGCGATGTCGAGCGCGCAGAATGTTTGCGCAGCACGTCGGGGATTGGCCATGTGCAGAGCAGCTAGCCAAGGGCCAATGGCGGTGGGATAAATGCTTGGTCCCTGCCAGGCGTCTAAGTCCAGGATTTCTTGCACTTGCTGCGGGGAGAGAAGTTCCAAAAACTCTAAGCAATCGGTGATGCCGATATCTTTTATTAAAATCAGGACATCTTGCGCAGGCAACGCACGCACCACAGGCATCGCGTCTGGCCGGCTAATGAGCGCATCCAGGCGTTCTTTGGGTCGCATCGAAAGCAGTGATTGTTGGATGGCAATAATATCTAGTTTATCCGGCTCGCTCATGCGGGTAATTAATCACATCAAATGCAATCGCGCAAGGACCGCCTGAGGTCGGCGATCTACCGATTTGTCTTTATCACCGTTTTGCGATAGGCATCCATCGCTATCACTATGCTTTGAGGTGTTGAGCAGCATGGCGACGATATTTGAGCGCAATACAGCATTGCGAGAGCAGCTGGCAGCTAAGAACGCAGAGGCTTTGCTTGGCGGTGGTCAGGATCGCATCGAAAAGCAGCACAAGGCGGGCAAATTGACGGCTCGCGAACGCATAGAGCTCCTAGTTGATCCCGGAAGCTTCGTGGAAATGGATCGCTTTCGCACCCATCGGTGTCTGAATTTTGGCATGGCCGATAAAATCGTTCCTGGTGACGGCGTCATTACAGGGTTTGGGCAAGTAGAAGGGCGGCAGGTCTTCATCTACGCGCAAGATTTCACCGTATTTGGCGGTTCGCTCTCCGAGGCTGTATCCCAGAAAATTTGCAAAATTTACGAACTTGCGATGAAAACTGGCGCTCCGGTGATTGGCCTCAGTGACTCCGGCGGTGCACGCATCCAAGAAGGTGTGGCCTCGCTCGCGGGGTATTCAAATATTTTTTGCAAAAATACGCTGGCATCCGGCGTTGTTCCGCAAATCTCGGTGATCATGGGCCCTTCTGCCGGAGGTGCCGTTTATTCTCCAGCGCTGACCGACTTCATTTTGATGGTGCGCGATACCAGCTATATGTTTCTCACCGGCCCGGATGTCATCAAGACAGTTACACACGAAGACGTGACAATGGAGCAGCTCGGTGGTGCAGGTACCCACAGCACAAAAAGCGGCGTTGCGCATTTTGCTTTTGACGATGATACCCAAGCAATACATGGCTTGCGCACGCTCTTGTCTTATTTGCCTTCCAATAATGCAGAAGATCCACCTCACATCACTTGTCTCGACAATCCAGAACGCCGTGATGAAAAACTAAAGACGATCATCCCTGACCAGCCGAATAAGCCCTATGATGTACGTGAAGTGATACGTGGTGTTGTCGATGAGCATTACTTGTTCGAGGTGCAAGAAAGTTACGCCGCTAATATGGTGATTGGTTTTGCCCGTTTAATGGGCCACACCGTCGGCATCGTCGCCAATCAGCCGCAGATTCTTGCAGGTGCGCTCGATATCAATGGCTCCGACAAAGCTGCACGCTTTGTGCGGTTTTGCGATTGTTTTAACATTCCGATTTTTACGTTTGTAGATGTCCCAGGATTTTTGCCTGGCACAGAGCAAGAGTACGGCGGTGTGATCCGTCATGGTGCAAAGCTTCTCTATGCCTATGCTGAAGCCACGGTGCCAAAAGTGACAGTCATTTTGCGCAAAGCCTATGGCGGCGCTTACTGCGTCATGGGACCCAAGCACTTGCGCGCAGATCTCAACTTCGCATTGCCCACCGCCGAGATCGCTGTGATGGGTGCAGAGGGCGCGGTAAATATCGTCATGCGCGAAGAAATTGCCGCAGCGCAAGACAAAGCGCAGCGCTACAAAGAGTTGGTGGCCGACTATTCCACCAAGTTTCAAAACCCATACAAGGCAGCCGAGCTTGGTTATATCGATGAAGTCATACTTCCTGAAGACATGCGCCCGCGTTTTTGCCAGGCGCTCATGTTGCTAAAAAACAAACGTGACGATATGCCGTCGAAGAAGCATGGCAATATACCGCTCTAGATCAAGGGGCCTCGCATATGCCGTCGGCGAAAATTACGAAAGTCTTGGTGGCCAATCGCGGAGAAATCGCTGTACGCGTGATGCGCACATGTCGCGATATGGGTTTGCCAACAGTGGCTGTCTATTCTGATCCAGACCGAAAAGCACTGCATGTGCGCTATGCGACAGAGGCTTATTGGATTGGCCCAGCAGCATCGAGAGAAAGCTACCTAAATATTGAGCGCATTCTAGACGTCGCGAAGCGCGCGCGAGTCGACGCTATTCATCCAGGTTACGGCTTTTTGTCGGAAAACCCTGTTTTTGCCAAGGCTGTGACTGACGCGGGATTGGTATTCATCGGTCCAAAACCTTACGCAATGGAAGCCATGGGCTCCAAGACTGGCGCGCGCCAACTCATGAGTCGTGCGGGCGTACCGGTAATCCCCGGACTCGAAGAGCCAGTTGCCGATGCAGATGAAGCGCTTCGCTACGCCAACGAAATTGGTTTTCCGGTCATGATCAAAGCCGCCGCCGGTGGTGGAGGAAAAGGCATGCGCAAAGTCGATCAAGCCAAAGACTTTGTTTCAGCCTTTCAAGGTGCGAAGAGCGAGGCCAAAAATTCTTTTAGCGACGATGCAGTTTACATTGAGAAATACCTTGAAAAGCCGCGCCATATCGAAGTGCAGGTGTTTGCCGATGGCCATGGTAATGTGGTGTCGTTTGCAGAACGCGAATGCTCCGTGCAACGGCGACATCAAAAGCTTATTGAGGAATCACCAAGTGCATTTGTCACTGAAGAGATGCGCGCGCGCATGGGCGAGGTTGCGCGTAAAGCCGCGCGGGCTGTGGACTATGTGGGTGCAGGTACCATCGAATTTTTGGTGGATGCACATCGCAACTTCTACTTCATGGAGATGAATACCAGATTACAAGTGGAGCATCCCATCACCGAGATGATTACTGGCCTTGATTTGGTGGAACTACAGATACGTGTGGCACGCGGCGAAAAATTGCCCTTTGAGACGCAACAAATTGCTGCCAATGGTTGGGCGGTTGAAGCCCGTGTTTGCGCCGAGGACGCGCGCAATAATTTCTTGCCGACGCCCGGATTGGTTCGCCATTTTCGTCAGCCAGCAGGTCCTTTTGTGCGTACCGACACTGGTATTTATGGCGGTTCGCAAGTGACTGGAGATTATGATCCGATGATTGCCAAAGTGGTGGCTTGGGGTCCAACGCGTCATAGTGCGATTCGTCGTCTTGATCGAGCGCTGTCGGAGTTTACGATTAAAGGGTGTACGACCAACACCATGTTTCTGCGTCAGATTCTGAATTTTGAGCCCTTTGTAAAAGGAGACTACGACACATCAGTGATTGAACGGCATCAGCGAGAGAATCCGCGATGGTGTGAAGAAGAGCACAGCATCGTTGCTTTACTTGGCGCAGCGTTGTTTAGCTTCGAGCGCGAGCGACAAATGCAAGCACGTGTTGCCCCCGGTTCTCACAATGCAAGGACAATGTCGCTGTCTCCATGGCGTGTTGCAAGGCAAGGGGGACATTCATGGCGAAGATGAAGTTCATTGGATCCGTCGAGGGCGCTGAGCATGTGGTGGAGGTGGAGAACAATGAAGATAATCCTCACCTTTACACCGTCTATTTGGATGGCAAGCCCTACGCGGTAGATGCGTATTCGATGCAGTCGGAGATTGTGACAGCTCTGATTGATCACAAGAGCTATGACATTGATCTCGAGAGGCTGAACGAGGAAGATCCACTGGATGGCCGCCTTGGCGTACGCGTGCGCGGTCGAGTGATTTGCGTCGACATGCTCGATGAGCGCCGCAAGAAGATGAAGCAGGCGCAAGCCACGCGCTCATCGGAGAGCGGTACAGCTCGAGTAACCTCACCGATGCCCGGCAAAGTGCTGCGCGTACTGGTGGAAGTCGGCTCTCGCGTGGAAGAGGGCCAAGGGCTGATTGTGATAGAAGCGATGAAAATGGAAAACGAGCTGCGCGCTCCAAAAGCAGGAACAGTGAAAGAAGTACTAGCCAAGCCCTCCGAGTCCGTAGAAAGCGGCGCCCTCCTGCTCACAATGGAATAAAGATTCCCGCCAAATGCCACACGCCTACGCGATCGCCACCACCGCCAGCTACGTCATCGCCTTATGCATCGCCATCACCCTCGCGCGTCGCGATCACCGCCCCTGGCGCGAAATCACCGACGTCCTCTCCATCGCCGTCCTCTCCGCCTTACTCGGCTCAAAACTCTTCCACGTCCTCTTCGAGTCCCAAGGCCACGTCTTACCAAACGGCCACGCCGCCACCGGCGTTCTTGATCTCCTCCACCACGACCCATTTCACTGGGCCCGCCTATTCGAACCCGGCTACGTCTTCGATGGCGGCGTACTTGTATCCACTGTCATCACAGCAACCTATGTTTACCGTACCCGCCTTCTCGATCCACTTGCCTACGGTGACTACGCAGCCCCGGGATTAGCCTTCGGCATCTTCCTCGGACGCCTAGGCTGCTATGCTGCAGGCTGCTGCTACGGCAAGGCAAACATCCCGATACAACTCTTCGACTCTGCGTTTGGCCTTGCCGCTTTTATCTTCGTAATTATGCGCTACGAGCATCGTCGCTTTTTCGGCGAAGTCTTCTTCAACCTACTGATCGCCTACAACATCTGGCGATTCTTCTCCGAATTTTTCCGTGGCGATATCGAACGCGGCCTATGGTTTAACGGCTTGCTATCGACGTCGCAGCTGATCTCGCTGCTGGTATTGCCGTTTCTCTTGGTACTACGCGGTCTGGTATCCAGTAACTCCCAACCAGATTAACCCTTTCATGGTGGGCTCGAGGTTGTCAATGCTATCTGCAAGTTGTTCGTGTGTAGGTGTAACTAGTGCCAGGCTGTGTAGCGCCGGAACTATCGGACACCACCGTGTAAGTAATCGTGTTTGCGTCGGGCGTAGTCACATTATAAACCGTTACCCTGCCAACGCCCGCTCCGCCTGTTACCTGATCGATTTCTTGGTTGCCCGCGATTGTGGCTATTCCATTGTATTGGGTTATGACGCCCTGCGCATTGGTATCGGTTTCTGAGTAGCTATAAGTACCATCCGCATTTTGGGTTTGCGAGAAATAGTAGTTGCCACCACCGGATAGGTTATCGACGAAGCAACCGACTTGGTTAAAAGCTATACCTGTCGACGAAGAACAGCCAATAACACCAAAAAGAATCAGGCTTGAAAATGCGAAGAAAGTAAGTAGCTGTTTCATGTTTGAACCACCCGTTAGACGTTGCTTCTTATGATAGCTTAGAAGTGTTTTGAAAATCAATGGTAGGTCCAACGGATTCGCAAAGCCTTCACCTCGGGGCCAACAGCTTTTCTGGATTGGATCAAGCAAGAAGGACCTCAGAGACTTTCCAGAAGAAGTGCAAGATTTGATGGGATATGCGTTATAGGAAACAAAAATGAGTAACAGAAATGAAGTTGTAAGAAGCAGCGGTAATGTGTTCAAAGATCTTGGCTATGATCAGTCAGAGGAAGTACTTGCTAAGGCGGAACTTATTCGTCGAATCAGTCATATCATTGAGAAACGTCAACTGACGCAGGCGCAAGCTGCCAAGCTACTGGGAATTGAACAGCCAAAAATATCTGCCCTCCTTAACGGGAAGGTTTCGGGGTTTTCAACAGAGCGTCTGTTTCGGTTCTTGAATGAGCTGGGTCAGAATATCGAGATTGTTGTTAAAGCAAAACGACCTGCTGAAAGGCGAGCACATATTCACGTGTTGATACCGGCATGAGAAATTTGATCACCCTATGACCTAATACCGCCAACCGCCGATCCTCGCTTGACAGCCCCGCCCAAATACGGTTTGATGCGCGTTCTGCCACCCAGTGAGCCCCAGTGTGATCACGGCCGTTTGCTCGGGTTAACCAAAAAGCGCAAGGATTTTAAGCATGTACGCAATTATTGAAGCCGGTGGGAAGCAGCATAAAGTAACCCAAGGCGAGAAACTCAAGATCGATTTGATGCGCGACAAACAAAAGGGCGATACCCTCGTGTTTGATCACGTGCTGATGCTGGGCGGCGAGTCTTACCAGGTCGGCAAACCCTACGTCGAAAACGCCAAAGTGACAGCTATTGTGAGCCACATGGGCGCAGATGGCGAGGGCGTGAAAGGCGAAAAGATCCTTGTCTATAAGAAGAAGCGCCGCAAGGGTTTTGATAAGACCATCGGTCACCGGCAGCGCTATACCGAAATCCAAATCCAATCGATTGAGGCGTAATCATGGCACATAAGAAAGGTCAGGGTTCTACCCGTAACGGTCGCGATTCAAATCCCAAATACTTGGGCGTGAAGCGCGGAGATGGCCAGCCTGTAAGGGCCGGCACCATTTTGGTACGCCAACGCGGCACCAAGATTAAGCCAAAGAACAATGTGGGCACCGGACGTGACCATACGCTTTTTGCTTTGATCGATGGTGTGGTCGCATACACCCGCGGTTCTGATGATCGCGTGAGTGCAAGCGTTCTGCCTGTTGCCTAAAGGTACGAATGTAAAAATGTGGTGATGCCGCCAGAGAGCATTTTGACGGCCACCAACACACAGATGAGCGCCATGATGCGCTCACATACTTTTAATCCAGTATTTCCCAAAAGTTTGACGAAGTTTGGCGACAGCACCAAAATGGCTGCGGCTAATAGCCACGCCAAGAAAATCGCGCTGACGACGATAATCGTGTGCGATGGGTCTACCGCGTCATTTGAATATAAGATCACCGTCGCTAAACTCGACGGGCCGGCGAAAAGCGGGATTGCGATCGGTACTACATAAGGTTCCTGCTTGGCATGAAGTTCGGGCTTTGCCTTGGGAAACAGCAGGTGTACGGCAAAAGTCATAAAGATAATGCCGCCGGTAATCTCGATCGCTGCTTGGGAAATATGCAATGCGCTCAAAAACTTTGAGCCACCGATGTAGAAAATGATCAATGCCAGCAGGGCGAATAAGCTCTCTCGCTTTAAAATGCGCCTTTTTCCGGGGAGGTCATAGGGCTTGAGCAACGTCGCGATGATGCCAATGTTGCCAATGGGATCTAAGATCAAAAAGAGCTGCAGTGTTTTTGCGAGAACAGCGCTGAAGATGGTGAGATCATTCATGGCACTTACTCAGCCACGGGACGAAGCAAGATATAAATCTTCAACCCTTTGAGAAACATTTCGACAGATAACAATGTGAGAATGAGGCCCATCAGTCTTTCCGCCGCAATGAGAGCTTTGGCGTTCATGCGTTTCCTAAAACGCAGGGCGAACCAAAAAACGCTCACGGAGCATACCCATGCGATCAAAATCCCGAAGAGCACTTTCTGCGAGCTTTCTTCGGTATGGGCATAGAGCATGATAGTGGCTGCAATCGACGGGCCGGCGATCATGGGTGTGGCGAGCGGAACAATAAAAGGATCTTCTTTGTCGAACTTTTCTTCCGGCGCATCTTCTTGCGGAGATATCATCTTGATGGCAATGAGGAATAAGACAATGCCACCAGAGATCTGGATGGTGGAGTGGCTCACGTCGAGACTTGCCAAGAGAACGTTGCCGAAGAAAAAGAAGAAAACCATGATCAAAAGCGCGATTAGCATCTCACGCAGGATGATCCAGCGTTGTTTGGGTTGCGGGATTTGGGAAATGAGATTAAGAAAAGCGGTAATGTGACCGACGGAATTCATGATCAAGAAAAGCGTGATGGTGAGTGAAAATAGAGACATGTGTTCAATCTAGCATGCCGGTTTTACAGATTTCAATGCAGTTATGAGGAGTAATCTTTATGCGATACCCGATAATTTTTCTCGCGCTGTTATTTTTGTCTAGCGCACAGCCAATCTTCGCGATGAATAGTGGAGGCAGTGCTTTGGTATTTCCGAGGCCGGCTGCTCCGGCATTGCCAAGGCCGAGGTTGGCACTTACTTACGATCCCGCGGTGACGGCTCCTCAGGGTGAACATGTGCTGCAAGCGCGTCTTGCCAGGTTTTGGGTTGATGCGACGCTAGAGCGTCTGTTGGCGCAAGTGCTGCCCTCTCAGGCAGATCAACTTCGGATGGCTCATGTGCTCGCCATTGTGCGATACTACGAGGCGCATTCCAGTCAATTTGATTCGAACTATTCCAGAGATCAGATGCGATATTGGTTATCGTATGCTGAGAGCGCGGCACGCAATAATGCAGACTGGCGAGGGCTTGCCACGCTGTATAATCAATTCCATGACCTTGCTCGTCGATCTGAACACGGTTTCACCGATAGCGATGTCACGGAATTTCGCGCTCGGACCATAGCTGCTCTCTGCCGAGACACCAGCGGCATGAGCGACGCACATCTCCGCAGTCTTAGGTAATGCGCTTTTTCCCCCGAAAGGTCTTTACATCGGTGAAGGGATTCACTAAGAATCCCTTGCCGATGGGGCTATAGCTCAGCTGGGAGAGCGCTTGAATGGCATTCAAGAGGTCAGCGGTTCGATCCCGCTTAGCTCCACCAACTTCCTATCTTCGCAAACGACTCATCAACGCCGCAAACGTATCAAACTTCAATGCTTGCGGCCCGTCACTCAGCGCCTTCTTTGGCTCCGGATGCACTTCGACGATAATTCCATGCGCACCAACGGCGAGGGCTGCCTCTGCCAGTGGTGAGATATATTGCCATGTGCCAGCAGCATGGGAAGGATCCACAATGACTGGCAAGTGCGTGCGCTCTTTGAGCACGGGAACCGCTGACAAATCGAGTGTGCTGCGCGTTGCAGTTTCGAAGGTTCGAATGCCGCGCTCGCATAAAATCACCCGCTGATTGCCATGTGCGAGAATATACTCCGCGGCGTTCAGCCATTCATCAATCGTCGACATGAGCCCACGCTTGAGCATGACCGGCCGATCAATGGTGCCAAGCTCCTTGAGCAGCGAGAAGTTTTGCATATTACGCGCACCGATTTGAATAATGTCGGCTTTTTCTGCAACTCTCTTCACATCATTTGGATGCATCACTTCAGTAATAATCGGCATCCCATATTGCCGCCCAGCTTCATAAAGCAGATCGAGCCCTTCATATCCCAAGCCCTGAAAGTCATAAGGCGACGTACGCGGCTTGAACACGCCGCCACGCAAAATATCCGCCCCACATTCTTTGACCTTCTTGGCCACCGCCATGACTTGCTCCCGCGACTCCACCGAGCAAGGCCCCGCCATAATCACTGGCCGATCCCCCCCAATCACGACGTGCTGCACCTGAATCAGCGTATCTTCCACCCGCGTCGCCCGCGAAGCCAGCCGATAAGCTTTCTTCTCGAGCAACTTAATCGTCTCCGCCGAAATCTCCCTCTCCCCCCGTGGGAGAGGGATTAAGGGTGAGGGGGCAATCTCTGCACCCACCTGATTCCCCCCACCAGTCCTCTCCGGATAAGCCCCAAGCACCTTCAAATACTCCGTCAACCCCGCCAACTCTCGCAACGCCTGCGCAACCCCGTCATTCGCCAAATTCCCCTGAAAATCAACATAAAACAAATAATGCCAAGGCACATTCGGCCTAGGCCTAGACTCGAGCTTCGTCAAATTCAACCCATGCGCCGCGAGCACATTCAGCGCCGACAACAGCGCCCCCTTCTCATCCCGCACGGCGAATATAATCGACGTCTTACACGCCACCCGCGCATCCACCGCTTCCACTTGCTTCGCCACCACCACAAACCGCGTATAGTTATCCCGCTGGTTGGCAATATCGCGCTGAATCACATACAGACCAAAGTGCCTTGCCGCCTCTTCGCTCGCGACAGCTGCTTGCGAAAGATTGCGCTCCTCACGCACTTTCTGCACCGCCATCGCTGTATCGACGTAGCTCTCTACTTGACAATTCTCCAGGCCAGACAAAAACCGACTACATTGTAAAAGCGCTTGTGGATGCGAGAGCACACGGCGAATCTGCGAAACATGCACTTCCTCAAGCGCCACTAAACAATGCTCAACCTTAAAAATCTCCTCGCCCACAACTTTTACGTCCATTTGTGCGAGCAGGTCGTATGCCTCATTGATAGAACCAGCAGTGGTATTCTCGACGGGCAGCATGCCATAATCCAATGCCCCATCACGCACAGCTGCCATCATGTCAGCGAACGTCTCGTATCCACGCAACTGTAGCGCCTTGCCCAACGATCCGAAGTGCTGCTTAGCAGCGAGTGAACTATAGGCACCTTCGGTACCCTGATAGCCGATACGCAGCGCGCCTGCTTGTTCAGGAGGCACACGATCGCGAAAGCGTTCTTCTTGTATGCGTACAGAATGGTTCATGATGTCGCGGTAGAGTTTACCCACGAAGTAAGTATCTAGACCGAGATCACCGGCAAGCTCTGTGAGATGTTGCAAGACAGCAGTTTCGCGTAATTCATCGCGAATTTGTGGCGCGCTCTCATGCTTGGATTCAGCAATCTGCGCAACCAAGTTCTCTCGCTTGGCGAGCGCCTCAATGACCGCACGATCGGCTTGATCTATCTCGGTGCGGAGTGTTTCGATTGTTTTGTTTTTCTGATTCACGTTGGGTCTCCTTTTGGAGCTGAGACCCTACCAACAAATAAGGCCTCAGCTTTTGTTCGCTGGGGCCTTTTTTCGGGCTTATGTGTTGACTAACTACACCCGCATCCCCAGCTTCGCAAAGAAGCTAAAAAAGAATGGGAATGTAAATGTTGGGCAACGCATAGGCGACCAGTATGGAGGGGCAACCCGAAAAGTCAAGAACCGTTTGGACAGGTGTCCCGATCTGAGATTAGGCTATACAACGCGTTCCACATGGCTTGATCCTCTATGCAAGCCGTACCGCCACCACGAGAGCGTTGTCCTTTTTGGGTATTCATATCGCCAATGCAAACCATGGGATGTGCTGAGTTTGGGGCGGTGATCGCCCATTTGGAGTGATCATTTTGGTGCGCGATTTCGATATCCCTACTGAACTTCACCTTGTTTACCTGCATCGTGCTGTAAGCAAAGTGGCATTGGTCTTCGCTGCCGGTGGTACACAGACGGTTGCATATTGGATCTTTAACTCGGCGCTGAACGGCGTCATAGTTAAAGTACGTGCTATGACAATCCGCCCCCGTGCACGATGTTGGGAGGTTTTCGCCCGAGAGCATCCATGTTCTCACCAATAGGTCAGAAGCCAATGTGGGTGCCAGTAAGTCTTCGTAGAAATCCATTTGCCACTGTTTGGTTTTAGCGACGCTAGTGATCAGTACTCCACCCAAGCTCGTAAGTTGTGCAACTCTTGTTTGAGGTCCATCGATTTTGATATTGGCGAGGTTATTATCAATTTGTGGTTGCAGTGTTGGCGGCAGATAACGTTGCATAATATAGGGCCCATCCACTTCCAATTGTGCGCCAATTTCAGCGTATGCATTTATCGGATATGTCACACAGAAAAGACTCTGCCCATATTTGAACGAGCTGCTTGGTAGGCCAGCGTAAGATTTCGACGACAAAGAACTGGATGGAAAATGTGGGATGCTGTGGATGAGCCAAAACCCAAGATTCTCGTCGAAAGCCAGAAGCCCTTTGGCGTGTGCGAAGTCCCCTTGATCTTGGCCAGTTGGCGGCTGATCATTGTAGGCAATGTAACCAACATTCGGGTTTTTGTTGCTCGCATAAAAGGCGTTCATCGTGTTGGATAATGCACCTCTTGCGTGGTCGTTAAGGTTTGCTTTTGGTGCAGAAAAAGTTGGATCTTGTGTGTTGGCGTCGCGATAGATGTACTTGTAGCTCGCAGGGGCTTTCAATATGACCCACCAGTCTACGGGATTGTTGTCTTCATCGAGACAACCCACATAAGCGCTGGCGTATGTTGGCGGTAGAAGGGTGAAGAGGAGAACGAACAGGAGACTTGCACGAAGGACGTGGCTGGGTTTGTTCATTGTTTAAAAATAATTCAGGGTGCGGAATAAAAGCAATTCGAACGCAAAACTAATTGATCTCGACCATCTTCATATGCGGTACTTGTATATCGGTTGCCCCCGCTCTCGGGTCTCGGTGGAGATAGCGTTTGCCATAGAGTACATATATCGTGTACAGGGCACCGTAGATGCTGCCGGTAATAAAGAATGGGTTTCCCAGAAAAATTGTGTAAGTGACACCAGATAATGCTGTGACGACGCTAATTAACAGGGACATTCGGGAAAATGAGCTGAAATCTCTGTCTTTCCACAGCTTATAGGCTTGCGGCAAAGAGGCGCTTATTCCCAGCACCAGATTCGTAAATCCGAGCGCATTGACCCATATCGGAAGACCTGGTTGAGCCTCGCAGGTCGACGTAGATGTCGCGTTATTGGGCTCATCGGCGAGGCAAACCTTGCTCATTGTCGCCGTCGAAATAAGCAACGTTAAGAGCCACGTAAGCATGCCGCGTTTGTCCATGGTGCAGCAATGACTATCACAGCCATTCCGATGTTCAAGCCGCAAGTAATTTCTGATCTTCTCCGCGATATTGGATCGCTTCTCCAACATGTGCAGCGTCGGTGATTTCTGAAAAATCTAAATCAGCAATCGTTCGCGCAACACGCAGCGTGCGGTCATATGCACGCGCGCTTAAACCCAAGCGCTCCATCGCTGTCGTAAGCAGATTCTTTCCACTCTGCGTTGGTGTTGCATATTTGACCAGTTGCGCCCTGCTCATATTGGCATTGGTGACGCCGTAACCAAGTCTCTCTTGCTGAACCTGCCGTGTTTTCTCCACGCGCTCGCGCACTTGCGCGGAACTCTCGCCTGAGCTACCACTTTGCAATGCGTGGAGTTCCACAGGTGGCACATCAATATGTAGGTCAATGCGATCGAGCAGAGGGCCGCTCAGTTTTGCTTTGTAGCGTAAGATATCGTGATAAGAGCAACGGCATTTACGACGTGGACTTCCATAGTGGCCACACGGGCATGGATTCATCGCTGCCACCAACATAATCTTTGCTGGATAGCGCAAGGAACAATTTGCGCGGCTGAGAATCACCTCACCAGATTCAAGAGGCTGGCGCAGTACTTCTAAAACATGGCGGGAAAATTCTGGAAGCTCATCGAGAAACAAAACACCGTTGGTCGCAAGGCTTAGCTCGCCAGGGCGTGGAATGCCGCTGCCTCCTCCTACTAAACCTGCGCGAGTGGTTGAATGGTGTGGAGCTCTAAACGGGCGTTGCCTGATCAGCCCACCACCCAAGGTCAGACCAGCAACCGAGTGAATACGGGTCACCTGCATTGCTTCTGCCTCAGAAAGCTCCGGCAATATGCCAGGGAGGCGACGGGCCATCATCGTTTTGCCAGAACCAGGGCCACCAACAAACAGAATGTTGTGGCCGCCAGCAGCAGCAATTTCGAGGGCCCGTCGCGCCTGGTACTGGCCGCGGACATCGGCTAGGTCAAGTTCAGGTTCGAGAGATTGTATGGTGGTGCTCGGAAACGCTCTTGGAGCAAATTTCTCGTCTTTGGTTGTGAGATACTCGATGGCGTCTTTGAAAGTTGCAATGGTTCTGACCTCGAGACCCTTGATCAGCGATGCTTCTTCGCCATTTTCTGGAGCCACGAGCATGCATGTGGATTTCTGCTCAAAAGCAGCCTGTGCTGCCGCGAGCACACCACGTACAGGTTTTACTTCGCCAGAGAGAGAAAGCTCTCCCAACACAAAATGGTTGGCCAGGGTATCTTCTGGAATCGCTCCGGTTGCCGCAAGAATGCCAAGCGCGATCGGCAGATCAAATCCGGTGCCTTCTTTTCTGACGTTTGCAGGCGCAAGGTTGACCGTAATGCGCCCATTAGGGAATGTGAAGCCGCAGTTGGTGATGGCCGCTTGTACCCGTACCCGTGCTTCCCGAACGCTATTCTCCGGAAGACCCACTGTGGCAAAGCCGGGCAGGCCAGAAGAAATATCCACTTCTACCTGAATAGGAATCGCGTCAATGCCAAAGACGGTGGCCGAATGAACGATGGCTAACATGGAGCACCTACCTTGCAAGCTTGCGCGATTCGTCACATATAAGGCTCAGTGTCAAAGGGCCATCGGTCATGAGGAGAGGCACCAAAATGTTCACAGGAATTATTCATACGCTTGGCACGACGACACGCGTAGAATATCGCGGCGCAACTGCACGCATTGAGATCGAAACAGAGCTCGATATCTCGGATGTCGGGATTGGCGATAGCATCGCCGTCAATGGCGTTTGTTTGACCGTGGTGGAGTTTGCTCTAGGGCCCATCGGGCGCCTGATGTTTGATATCGGCCCTGAAACCGTTGAGAAGACCACTCTCGCTTCACTACGGCCTATGCAAATGGTGCATTTGGAAAAAGCACTGACGTTTTCTGGCCGGATCCACGGTCATTTGGTGCAAGGCCATGTGGATGGCACGGGAATCGTTTTGCAGAAGGCGTATGAGGGCCAGGCGCTACGCTTACGCATCGCCTGTGAACGCAGTATTTTGAAGCTTTGCGTCGTCAAAGGGTCCATTACGATGAACGGCGTGAGCCTCACACTGAACCAGGTGAATGAAAGCAGCTTTGAGGTGTGTTTGATACCACTGACCTTGGAGAAAACGCTCTTTGCTAAGCTAGAAGTGGGCGATCGGGTGAATTTGGAGAGCGATTTGATCGGCAAATACCTCCAGCATTTCGCCACCAATTTGACTTCGGCAGAGGATGGTCTAAAAGCCTAGCCAAAGGAAGCAATTCAAAGTGGAAGACATGTTGTTGCAGTTTGGGCAAGGCCCTTTGGGGCGTGTCGCGCGGGCGATTGGTGCGATGCGTGAGGGCAAGCCACTCATTTTGGTGGATGACGAAAGCCGAGAAAATGAGGGGGACCTGATTTTAGCCGCCGAAAAGGTGACGCCCGAAAACATGAACTTCATGATTCGCAATGGCAGCGGTATTGTTTGCCTGTGCATCACGGAAAAGCGCAGACAAGACTTAGCTCTGCCGATGATGGTTTCCGATAACAACAACCAATTTGGTACTGCTTTTACCGTCTCGATTGAGGCGAAGACCGGTGTGTCGACAGGTGTATCTGCGGCTGATCGCGTGAGGACAATTTTAGTGGCCACCGATGACAGCAGTCAGCCTGCTGATTTAGCTCGACCCGGCCATGTTTTCCCGTTGCGCGCGCAAGATGGTGGTGTTTTGGAACGGCCTGGGCATACGGAGGGGTCCGTGGATCTGGCTCGTATTGCGGGGTTTAAGTCGGCAGCTGTGCTGTGTGAACTCATGAATCCAGATGGCACCATGTCACGGCTCGCAGAAATTGTGGAGTTTGCCAAAAAGCATTGTCTTTGTGTGCTCTCTATTCCAGATATTATCGCCTATAGGCAACACCATGGATGTTAGCATGCCGATGATCATAGAGGCAAATCTACGTGCAGATGGGATGCGCATGGTGATCGTTGCCAGCAGATTCAACAGTGTTTTGGTGGAAAAGCTTGTCGATGGCGCTTTGAGTGCGCTCTCGCGACATGGCGCAGAAAAATCTGCACAGACCGTCGTGTGGGTGCCAGGTGCGTGGGAGATTCCCGTCGTTGCGCAAAAGCTTGCGCGCTCGAAGCGCTACGATGCGGTGGTTTGTGTTGGCGTGTTGATGAAGGGCGAGACCTATCACTTTGATTACGTCGCCAGTGAAGCCAACAAAGGCATCGCGAAGATTTCTCTGGAGACCGGCGTGCCCTTGACCATGGGTATACTGACAGTGGATACTACGGAACAAGCGCTGGAACGCTGTGGCGGAAAGATGGGCAACCAAGGATGGAATGCTGCGGTTGCCGCGCTTGAAACAGTGGATATTTTGCGCCGAGTTGAAATTTAAGGAAAGCTTGAGAGATGGGCATACGACGTCGAGGCCGGGAATGTGCCCTGCAAATCTTATACCAGGTGGAAGTCTCCACCGGCGCGCAGGCGTTGAACGGTTTTTATACCTTGAGCCCCGCCAATCTTTCGCTTGCGGTGGAAGCTTTCTTTGCGCATTTTGATGCGCCGCCTGATGTCCTCGACTATGCTTCATCGCTCGTGCGAGGTGTTCAGCTGAATGGTCCTCGTATCGACGAAATTATTATCCGGCACAGTCTGAAATGGCGGTTGGAACGAATGCCCATCGTCGATCGCAACGTGCTGCGCATTGCCACTTACGAGCTTATGTTTTCGAGCGATCTGCCCACTGGCGTTATCTTGGATGAGGCTATCGAAATTGCACGCAGGTTTGGTGGCGAAAAATCCCCGCAGTTTGTCAACGGCCTCTTGGATCGCATCGCTGCCGATGTGAGGCGACCGTTAAGTGGAAGCAAGACGTGATCGTTAGTCCGTCGCTAGAAACGCTGGACTATCTGGAAGTGGATTCCATCGTAATTTCGACGACTACAGATCTATCCCCGATACGCGGTCTTATGAGCCTCATTGACTGGCGCATGTGCGGTGGTGTGGCTACGCTGGTGAAGAACGGTTTGATGACTGGCTGCGTCGATGAGAGTGTTTTACTCTCCACCCAGGGACGCCTGCGCGCCAATCGGATTTTCTTCTTTGGCTGGGGCGACGACAAGATCGTGCAGCAGAGTATGCATTCCAGGATGCACTGGATGATCTCCTGTTTGCATAAAGCCAAGGCAGAATCTTACGCAATGATGGTTCCTGACAATTGCCCAGCTGCGTATAAAGCTGCCACTTCTATTCTGAAAAAAGTGGGTAGCGGTGCTTACCTCTTCGAGAACATCTCGGTCAAAGAGAGGATAGAATAACTCGCTTCGAATAGATTACACCACGCTAAGCGGAGGTGTTCTATCATGCGAGGGCTATTGATTTTCATGTTGGGCTTGGCGCAATCAGCATCAGCGACAGTTGTATTCATTGATAACATCGAAAAGATGACCAAGCAGAGCGACGTCGTGATTCATGCCGCAGTCGCAGATCAGAGCGTGAAGGAAGATGCAGAGGGCCGCATCACTACGCTGACTACGCTCGAGATACTCGACGGCATCAAGGGTGCCCGGACAGGAGATCTCATCACGCTCTACCAAGTCGGTGGTGCGTTGAATGGCCGTGTAATGCGCGTCTCCGGCGCGCAGCATTACCACTTCGGTGAAGAACTGGTTCTATTTGGAGTCAAGCTCGACAACATGATTGTGAGCTATGGCGTTGGTCTTGGCAAGTTCAAGGTTTTACGAGGAACAGATGGAACTAAGGTTGTCGAAGATCTCAATGACTTAGTCGAAGCCAAGCCGGGCACCTCGGGCAACACCATTTTGCAAGAACCCAAGCCCCGTCAGTTTGCATCGCTCGACGCATTTAAGGGGGCCATTCGTGATGCTATCGCGCTATCTGATAGAGTGATCGCCCCAGGTGCTCTGCGAATCCATGGAAAGGCGAAAAGCGGAGGTGCAAGATGAGACCAGTACTGCTGTTCACCATGCTATGCTTTCTTTTCCCGCATCCCAGTGAGGCCTATCGCTTTACTTGCAATGGCGTAGATGCCGATGGCAACTGGGAGAATGATGAATGCGGTGTCTGCAATGACCAATCGGGACCACGATGGGGGACTCCATCCAATGTGCCGGTCCAGATTGACCCGAATATTCGTCCGCCCACCTTGAGCCAAGCAGATTGGATGAATGTTGCAAAAGCCAGCATGAACTCCTGGAACACCGTGAGCGGCGCGAGCTTGAGGCTGAATTACATCGGTGATGCGTCAACACGCGAGTTTGGTAGCAATGATGCCAACCATGAAATATTTTGGGTGACAGATGCGAATGAATGGAAACGAAAGGTTGGCGGAGGGGGGAACGGCGTTCTAGGGGTGACGGTCGCACCTTATAATTGCCCGACTTCCAGCAAACCCTCCCGCGAAATTTATGACGCTGATCTGATTTTAAATGGCACCGGGCAATTCAAATGGGCCCCAACCTGCGCGGAATGGGGAGATTGCGTATCGATACAGTCGACATTAACCCACGAGTTGGGCCACTTTGTGGGGCTCGGGCATCCGTGTCCGTCGTGTGATTGGTCGATCATGAGTGCGCAGGCAGGATTCAATGTCCAGTATCCTGAGTTTGACGATATGCAGGGGCTGCGTGTGTTGTATCCCGCGTCAACATCCTCCGCGCAGATGGGAATGGCTTGCAATGTATCTGGCGAGTGCCAGTCGGGGCTAGCGTGTGTAGCTCAGACGAGCACACAAGGCGTTTCGCACTTCTGTGCGCAGGCATGCACCGGAGGATGTAGCGCGGGTTATGTGTGCGATAGGTCCGATGGATATTGCAAGTTCCCCATTGGCACCCTCGGCGGAGCGGCTGGCAAAGGTGACAACTGTGCTGAGCGACCTTGTGGTGATGACTTGCTTTGCGTTGGGACTGGCGGTAGCGCGTATTCATGTTTTGCAAGCTGTGCAAATGATAGTGCTTGCGGAACAGGAGAGTCCTGCGCGCCTTTACAGGATGGGGGTGGTGCTTGCATGCACTTGGCAAAACTATCGGAGAAATGCGATGACGTCACTCCGTGTGCCAGTCACTTGCTTTGCGTGCGTGACAGCGCGGGGAAAGGCCAATGCTACCAGGGTTGCAAGCCTGACATATCAGGGCAATGCCCGATTGGGGTGGCTTGCGTGAGCGTCGGTGCAGGGCTGGGTGCTTGCGGTGCAAAACCAACAATTGGACACCAACCCTCGACGGCCAGTAATGTCGAGCCCGGTGCCGTTGCTGATGGCGAGGATGCTCCTTCGCGATGTAGTTGCACCTCTTTGCCGACAGCCATGTCGTTCTTTGCTCCAGGGAGTGGGCTCCTGGCGTTAGCCTTCCTTGGCAGGGCTTTTAGGCGGAGAGCGAAGTAGACGTGGATTGGCTGCCGTGCTAAACAACTGCCCATGCTGGTTGTAGTAGACATTGGAAACACCAACATTGTAGTTGGTGTTTATGAAAGCGGGATGTTACATCGCCGCTTTCGTGTATCGACCAATCCCCGCGGCACGCCAGATGAGTATGGCAGCTTGATGATGCAAATTTTGGAGCGTGGTGGAGTGCTGCGCGAGAAGATAGAGGCTGTCGCTATCGCGTCGGTAGTCCCTCAACTCGATGGCGTTTTTGACGAAGTATGTGCAAGCTATTTGCATGCGCGTGCATGGTCTGTGGGGCGTAACTTGCATGTCAACATGCCCGTGCTGGTAGATAACCCCAAAGAGGTCGGTGCCGATCGCATCGTGAATGCATACGCCGCCTGGCAACAATTTAAGCAAGCAATGATTTTGGTAGATTTTGGAACGGCCACCACGCTTGACGTTGTGAGCAATCAGGGAGAATACCTTGGCGGTGCCATTGCGCCAGGCATTGAGATCGCCAGCGATGCTTTGTTTCGGTCGGCAGCGAAGCTCAATCGCGTGGAGCTTGCAGCACCACAACATGCCATTGGCCGCAACACCAAAGAGGCTATTCAATCGGGCCTTTATTTGGGATACATCGGTTTGATTGATACTTTGGTTGGACGGATGCAAAGTGAGCTCGGCTATGCAGCAAGAGTTTTAGCAACGGGCGGCTTGGCAAGATTTTTTCAGGGCTCTTCGCAATCGATCCAGGAAGTGGATCCGGATTTAACACTGCGTGGGCTAAAAGATATTTATTTGGAGAATGAACGTGAATCAGGGCGATAATTTTGACCAGGCTGGCGAAGGCATGGTGCCTGAAGCGGCGATTATAGGCGAGCCAGAAATTCCTTTGGCCAGTATTGATTTGAATGCTCTATGGGTGGTGCGTAGGCTTCGCGCAAAGGGTTTTGAAGCCTATTTGACCGGTGGCTGCGTGCGCGACTTGCTTTTAGCGAAATCTCCGAAGGATTTCGATGTCGCGACCAATGCGAAGCCGGAAGAAATCAAACATGTCTTTCGCAATTGCCGCTTAATCGGCCGTCGATTTCTGCTTGCGCATATCTTTTTTCCAGGCGGAAAAATTATTGAGACCGCGACGTTTCGTGCAAACCCCACAGACGTGGCAGAAGATCTGCCGGAAGACTTGTTGGTTACCCACGACAACGTTTTTGGCAACATCGAAGAAGATGCACGTCGGCGAGATCTGACGATTAACGGTTTGTTTTATGATCCGGTTTCAGGCAAAGTTTTGGATTTTGTGGGTGGACGTGATGATCTAAAGGCGGGCATTGTTCGTACGATCGGCGATCCAGATATTCGCTTTCAAGAGGATCCAGTGCGCATATTGCGTGCGATTAAGTTTGCGAGCCGGCTCAAATTTAACGTTGAAGAGAATACGTTGTCGGCGATGCAGAAGCATGCTGGCGAGATTGCCCGTTGCGCGCCTGCTCGGGTGCAAGAGGAGCTGACTCGGCTTCTGTCGTCGGGACATTCTGAGTTTGCCATGCAAATGTGTCGGCAAGTGGGAATCTTGGATGTTTTGATGCCTGAGTTGGCTGAGGTGCTAAAAGCCGAATTGCCCGTTGAAGAGGGCGGCACGCATTTGTTAGCGAGCAGCATCGAAGAACGAGAGAAATATTGGCTTGCTACGCTGCGCGCGCTCGACGCAGTATCTGAGCGCAAGGCAGATGTTGCGACTTCGGTGGCTTTTGCAGCGCTTCTGCTACCAGCCTATGAGGCGTTAGAGCAGTCGACGCAGAATGAGCGCAATTGGATCGATCGGCTGTGTGTTAATTGGGCGGACCGAATTCGTTTGGCGCGTCATGATCAAGATCGGATTCGGCTGTTGCTTTCGGCTATTCCTTTGTTTTCGCCAGCCAAGCTGCAGCAGAAGTCTGCGCATTATATTTTGCGCAAGCCTTGGTTTCGGGAAGCATTGTTGCTCTACATCTTGCACCTCACGGCCAGGGGCGAGTCTCTTACTGATGTAGGGCGCTGGAAGGCTTTGGCCCATGCGGATGGCAAGCCATACAAGCAAGACAGGGTTGGTACGCGAAAGTTCAAGCCGCGGTTTCGTCGTCGCCGGAGTGGGCCGCGCGATAGGGATCAAAGAGATCGTGGAAAAGTGGCGGAGCAGGTTTAAATTTGCGCATTGTAGTTGAAGATGTTTCGCCGCATGTGCGGGTAATCGCGCTGAATCGCGAAGCGCGACGTAATGCGCTTGATGTGCAAGCTGCGAGGATGTTGACCCAAGCTTTGGTGGATGCGGACAGCGACAAAGCTGTGCGTGTGGTGGTATTAACCGGGAAGGGATCAGCGTTTTGTTCTGGTGCTGATCTGCAAGAGTTAGTGGCAACCTCTGAATCTGAAATTCCCAAGGCGTTTGGCGAATTATTTAGGACTATTCATCATCTTGGTGTTCCCTTGATCGCTGCAGTGAATGGTGCAGCGATCGGTGGCGGTTTTGGTTTGCTGCTGGCATCGGATATGGCTGTTGTTGCTGAGGATGCGAAGCTTGGTACGCCCGAGGCTGAGCGTGGCTTGTTTCCTTTGGTGATCTCGCGGTTTTTGTATGAGAATTTGCCGCAGAAACTTGCGCATGAGATTTTGTTTTTGGGCAAGATGTTGCCTGTTGCACGCGCACTTGAGCTTGGTGTTGTGAACCGTGTTGTAGCGAAAGATCGCGTTTTGCCTGAGGCGCTTCAACTCGCGGAGCAGATTGCCAGTCATTCTGGTGCGGTGCTGCGTTTGGGGCGCAAAGCTCTTAAGGGTCAGATGGATGATTCGTTTGACGGGGCGATGACGTTTTTGGAGACGAAGCTCGTCGAGAATATTGGGTTAAAAGATGCGCGAGAGGGTATTTCGGCGTTCTTGGAGAAGAGAAAACCGCGCTGGAAAGATGGCTAGGCCTTTGCTTTCCACAACTTGACTGCAGCCTGCAACAAATCATGCGTGTGGCCGAGGAAATCGACGCTGCCGAGAACCATGACAAAAATCCTACCCAGCCCACCCTCACCGCTTGCGATTGTTTTCCGCACCTCATGAAACCGCACAGCTGCCGCAATGGCATTAAATACGACCAACCAGCAGACGTAGTTAATGGTGTCTGTTCCCGCAACCTGCCCGTAGCTAAACAAATTCGAGCCATGACCGAATAGCTCATAAGCATGGTATGCCGATCCGAAATGGAATGGTTCCGACTTAAGATGATGAAAGTGTTCTGTAATCTCAAGTGTATTCCAAATGCCACCACCAATTGCGCTGCCTACTTGGACCGCTCTATGCCAGGGGCTTGGTTGCTCCTCTGCAGGCCTAGCTTCGCCATATGCTAGAGTACCAACAAGAAGCGAAAGGAGCAAGAAGCGCAACAATCTCACGATTTATTCCAGCAGGATTACACGACGCCGCGTGCTTTGTCTTCGCGGCTAAGGCCACGCTCGCCCTCAGTTCGCGTCGGCACCATGTGTTGCGCAAAACGTCTCCACATAAACAGATAGGCAGCAGGTGCAGCAAACGTCGACGAGAAAGCACCAAGTGCCAAGCCAACCGTGAGCACAAGAGCAAAGCTCTTAATCACACCGCCAGCAAGCAGCCACAACGATACCGATGCAAACAACGTTGTCATTGTCGTGTTGATAGTTCGACTCAGCGTATCGTTCACCGCTTTGTTCACGTAATGCACCACCTGCTCGTCGCTCAATGGCTTCTTGCCATCTGCAGCGGGCAACGTTTCACGAATACGATCATAAACAACAACGGTGTTGTTGATCGAGACACCAACGATTGTCAGAAGTGCAGCAACCGATGGCAAGTCAAACTCATAACGCCCAAAAACAAACACAAGCATCGCACCAAACGTATCTTGCACGAGCGCTACCATCGCGCCAGGTGAAAATAGGTAGCTGAAGCGAATCACGATATAGACAGTGATGGCCAGCAATGCATAGAGCACCGCCAAAGCACCATCGGTACGCAACTGCTTAGAGACCTGGCTATCAACAAATTCTACACGACGAATCTCAACTTTTCCGAAGTGATCCGACAGTGCTTTACCAATTTTATCCGACACACCCATGAAGTGAACCGTATATGTGACCAACCCACGTGTGGGCTCGCTGCGTGCAATAGAATCACGAATATCTGCCTGTGCCTCGCCTATGCGCTTCGTTCTGCGTAAGTGAAACCCACTTTGCTCATCAAGCAGTTTGGCTAGCTGTTGTTGTTCAGCTTCCACCGCAGCATTAGCAGCGACGACATCCGTCGTGCCATCAACCGCTGGGGCGGGTAAACGAACGATTAAACGGTCCCCAGCATCCTGGCTAAAGCTGACCTTAGCACCAGCAAAATGCGTATTGAGCATGCCCTCGATCTTAGACACATCTTCGGGCTTAAACGTGGAAAGTCTCTCCACCCGAATCAACATCTCATGGCCTTCCGCAGAGCCATAAGTTTGTACCTGGTGCTTAGAGAAGCCGAGCTTTTCCAAAACCTGGCGAATCTCTTCGGCTGGAACGTCTTTCTGAAACTGCACCTGCAGTTCTGTTCCACCGGTGAAATCAATGCCCCAATTGATACCAAACAGGGCAATGCTCACCACACAGATCGTCGGAATCAGCGCCGCGATAAAAAGCGCAGGCTTAAAATACTTGACGAAATTGACTTCTGTCTTCGGATCGAAAAAACGAATCTGTTTCATATCTCGCCCCAGCGCCTTAAATCGAGAGCTCTTTTGGCCCGTTTCTGGTTAACATATCAAAGAAAATGTGGGTAATCACGACAGCCGTAAACAACGACGTCATTGTGCCAATCATCAGCGTCGTCGCAAAGTTCTGCACAGGTCCCGTGCCATATTGCCACAGCACAATACCGGAAATGAATGTCGTGATATGCGTATCAAGAACAGCACTCAGCGCTGCGTCATAACCCGCACCGATCGCCGAGCGCGGCATTTTGCCTCGCCGTAACTCTTCACGAATGCGTTCGTTAATAATGACGTTGGCATCCACAGACATGCCTACCGTGAGCAAAAGACCAGCGATTCCAGGCAATGTCAGTGTAGCTCCCAGCCACGAAAAGATCGCCAACATCAGCACCACGTTGAAGAACAGACCAATAATCGAAACGAAGCCGGAAACACGGTAGTAGAACATCATGAATATGATGACGAGGAATGTTCCAACCATGAATGCGCGCATGCCGTTACGTACTGAGTCAGCACCGAGCGATGGTCCAACGCTGCGCTCCTCTCGGAAAGTCACAGGGGCGGGCAGGGCACCAGACTTCAGCACAAGAGAGAGCTGATTGGCGTCCCGCAACATCTCCTCACGTGTACGCGCACCTCCCATCGTGATGGACGCGCCGCCGGAAATACGTTGCTGAAAGACCGGTGCGCTGTCGACACGATCTTCGAGAACGATGGCCAATCGGCGACCAATGTTGTTGCCAGAGAGATCTTCAAATACGCGTGCGCCAGTTGGGCTAAAGCTAATTACAACCGAGGGCCGTGGATTATCCATGGATCCCATACTTACACGCGCATCCACCAGATCGTCACCCGTCAGATCAACTTTCTTGAAAACCGTATAGGTACGCATTGGGCCACCCTTTTCTCCGGTAGCCGTACCAAACTTAATCGCATGCTCTGCTGGAACCTTATTAGCCAGATAGGTGCGTACAGCCTCGAGCTGCCGCGCGGGAAACTGCAAGAAAATATCTTGCCCAGCGGTGTTGTCAGGTCTTCCATAAGCACTCTTGACGAGCTCGACACCAGTCGGCAAATCAGTGAGCTTGGTCAGGAAGTCTGTGTCATCATCGCACATTTGGAACTCGAGCTGTGCCGTACGGCCAATCAGACTCTTTGCTTCTTCAGGATTTTCATAACCTGGCAGCTGAATTTGAATCTGGTTTTCACCACGTTTCGAAATGCTTGGCTCGGTCACACCCATCTTATCGATGCGGCTGCGAATCGTATGAATGGTCTGATCTACCGCATCGCGACGCGTCGCCTGCACCAAGTTTGGATCCAGACGTAACACAAGCGATTTATCCTGCTCGGAATTCACTTGCAGATCACCAAACTTCTCCATGATTTTCTGCGAAAATTGTTTGCGATCTTCAGCTGTGTTGAAATTCACGCGAATACGAAATTCGTCATTCTCGAGCTGCGGCGGATCAATGCTCAAAAACGCGACTTTTTGCTCTGTGGCAAACTCGCGCAACCGGTCTGCGGTACGGCTCGCCCGATCCGTCAGTGCCTTATCGACGTCGACACCCAGCACCATGTGAATGCCGCCTTGCAAGTCGAGGCCTGGAACGATATGCGCGCTCGGTGACCACGCGGGCAAATACTTGGCCAAAGCGCCCTTTTCTTTCCTCACTTCCTTGGCCTGACTCTCCGTCAGCGAGAAATAGACGTACGTGGGCACGAGCAGATAGCCTGCAAGAACAAGCAATCCCAGAGAGAGCAGTAACTTCCATTTCCAGCTTTGGTGCATGGCGGCTCCAGACAAATTTCAGTGGCAACAGGGTTATTTGGTTTCTTCAGCGTTGGCTATCGGTTGGCTGGCTCCCGTCATGACGGATTGCACAGCTTGTTTCAAAACTTTCATTTTTGTTTTGTCGCCAATTTCAAGCGTGACAAATCGATCTTCTACGGCAAAAATCCGGCCGACGATCCCACTCGAAAGTACCACTTCATCTCCCTTCTTTAACGACGAAATGAGTGCCAAATGACGTTTTTGCTGCTTTTGTTGTGGTCTGATCAGCAAGAAGTACATAATGGCAAACATAGCACCGAACATCAGGACCATAGAAAACATTCCGCCACCTTGGCCGGTTGTTTGAGCCATGAGTTGTTCCATTGGTTAATCTCCTAAAAATTGTTGAAATCGAAACACCACATACAAAGCATTTAGCGGCTCAATTCGCAATGGGAAACTCGGTTTTTGCGAAACGCATCAAATTTTCCCTGAGCGATCGCCTCGCGTGCTTGAGTCATCAGTGTTAAGTAATATTGCGTATTATGAATACTCGCCAAGCGATAAAAAAGAAGTTCCTCGCAGACAAATAAATGACGCAAGTAAGCTTTCGAGAATGTGCGGCAAGTATAGCAACTGCAATCTTCATCGAGCTGCGTTTGATCTTCTCGGTATTGGGCAGTTTTGATTGATACTTTTCCCCGAGACGTGAAGAGGGAGCCGTTGCGCGCATTGCGGGTGGGCATGACACAGTCAAACATATCGACCCCCAGCGCAATGCCATCTAGCAGGTCTTCTGGTGTGCCCACGCCCATCAAATAACGTGGCTTATTTTGCGGCATATGGGCGGTGGTTGCGGCGCAGGCTCGCCACATATCTTCCTTGGCTTCTCCTACGCTGAGACCACCAATGGCGTAGCCAAATAGATTGCTTTGACAGATCTCCTGCGCATGTTCTGCGCGGAGATCGTCATAGATGGCACCCTGGATAATCCCCAGTAGGCGGGAGTTTGGCCGATCCATCGTAGCGGTGCAACGCTTGAGCCACGCCGAGGTTTTGTCCATCGCTGCGCGCACATCGTCACGTGAGCTCTTGCCGGGTGGGCATTGATCGAAGGCCATGATGAAGTCAGCGCCCAGATCCATTTGGATGGCCATGCTTACCTCGGGTGTGACGCGATGGATCGATCCATCGATATAGCTTCGAAAGGTAACGCCGTCTTCATCGATCTCGACAAGTGTTTGTTTGCCCTGTGCGAGTGAAAATACTTGGAAACCACCGGAGTCGGTTAAAATGGGTCCCTTCCAAGACATGAATGTGTGCAGCCCACCCATGCGCTTGACGAGTTCTGCGCCTGGGCGAAGCATGAGGTGATAAGTGTTGCCGAGCAGAATTTGCGTGCCGGCAGCGGTTAAGTCATCCGGGCCGAGGCTTTTCACGGAGCCTCGTGTCCCAACTGGCATAAATACCGGGGTCTCGATAACGCCATGTGGCGTGTTGATGCGTCCGCGCCGAGCGAGGCCATCGGTGCTGAGCAGCTCAAAAGAAAATTCACTCATTTTGCATCGTCCACGACGTCAAAAAAACAGGCGTCACCATAAGAGAAGAATCGATATTGTTCCTGCATGGCTTCTCCATAGGCGGCTAGCATGCGCTCACGCCCGATCGCCGCTGCGACGAGCATTAATAGTGTCGTTTTTGGGAGGTGAAAATTTGTAACAAATGCGTCGACAGCACGAAAGCGAAAACCCGGTCGTATGAATAGCTTTGAAAGTCCAGAGGACGCGCAAAATTCTCCCGCTTGAGAAGCCGTTTCCAGAAGTCGAACGCTCGTCGTTCCGACCGCAACAATTCTTTTACCCGTCGCCCGGGTCTGATTCAATGTCTCTGCTGCTTCGCTAGAGAGCGACCATATCTCGCCATGCATCTTGTGTTCATCAAGATTTTCTGTTCGTACCGGCAGAAATGTCCCCGGCCCCACATGCAATGTGACGTAAACAATGGATACGCCCATTGCTTTGATCTTTTCAAGCATATCCTCGTCAAAGTGAAGCCCCGCTGTGGGTGCAGCAACCGCACGTTGTTCGGCACTTTGCGCGAACACCGTCTGATAACGCTCCGCATCACTCGCATCGGGTTGGCGATCAATATAGGGAGGCAATGGTAGTTCGCCAAATTGATTGGCAAAGCCCATGATGTCGCCGTCGAATCGCACCCGATATGCCCCGGGCTCATCATCAAGCTTACACAAGACCGTCGCAATTAATTCCCCCTTTGGAAAAGGGGGCAGGGGGATTTTTGAAGATTGCACCAGGATCTTCGTCCCCGGTTTAGCCCCCCGACGCGCTGCAACCAAACATATCCAAGAACCATCCGGTTCTGGCCGCGAGAGCAAAATCTCGACGCTGCCACCTGTCTCCGCTTTTTTGCCAGTTAGGCGTGCAGGAAAAACCTTGGTATTGTTGAGCACCAATGCGTCGCCCGGACACAAGTACTGCAAGAGATTTCTAAATTGGTCGTGCTTGGGCTCAGCCATGTTTTTGCCAAGCACCATCAAGCGCGAATCTGAACGGTTAGCAAGCGGACGCTTCGCAATGAGACGGTCCGGGAGAACAAAGTCGTATGCGGAGAGCTGATTTAAAAACTCGGCCATTTATCTGCTCTTCGGCTCAAAACCCGGAATGACCTTCTTGCTGATTTCGGTCTTGAGTAGATTTTCGATGTCTCTCAACAATTTGTTTTCTTCGACGCACACCAACGACACAGCCACACCGCTGCTGCCAGCCCGGCCGGTACGTCCAATGCGGTGGACATAATCTTCCGGGACGTTCGGTAATTCGAAGTTCACCACATGTGGCAGCTGGTCAATATCAAGCCCGCGCGCAGCGATGTCGGTAGCAACCAAGACCCGCACCGCACCCCGCTTAAAATCCGCCAATGCTCTCGTGCGCGCGCCTTGGCTCTTGTTGCCGTGAATTGCTGCAGAGACGATTCCATCCTTATTCAGCTGTTCAGAGAGCCGATTCGCACCATGTTTTGTCCGAGTGAACACCAGTACTTGCTGCCATTTCTCACCGCGAATCAGAAACGACAAAAGCTCGCGCTTGCGTTTGCTGTCGACACGATGAATGACCTGCGAGATCCCTTCGGCAGTGGTGTTGCGGCGGGCAACCTGGACAGTCTGGGGAGAGTGAAGAAAGCCATTGGCGAGCGTCTTGATTTCATCAGAGAACGTCGCCGAAAACAGTAAGTTCTGCCGTTTTTTGGGCAGCAACGCAAGAATCTTGCGGATATCACGAATGAAGCCCATATCCAGCATGCGATCAGCTTCATCGAGCACCAGAAACTCAACACGAGACAAATCTATGGTCTTTTGCCCAACATGGTCGAGCAGGCGCCCAGGTGTGGCGATGACAATATCGACACCACGACGCAGTTTATCGATCTGCGGGTTAATGCCAACACCACCAAAAATAACAGCCGACTGGAAGGGCAAATACTTGCCATAGGTGGCAACGCTTTCAGCCACTTGAGCAGCTAGCTCGCGAGTCGGAACCAGAATCAGTACGCGTATAATGGGGCGACCATGCGTCTTTGGGGCGAGTTGCAAACGCTGTAAGAGCGGCAAGGTAAAACCAGCGGTTTTTCCCGTTCCGGTTTGTGCACCGCCCAGGAGGTCGCGTCCTTCCAAAATGGGGGGAATGGCTTGCAATTGAATGGGTGTAGGCTCGCTGTAACCTTTTTCGCTCACAGCGCGGAGAATTTCCGCTGATAGGCCAAGAGAATTGAATGACATTTAAGAAACACCTGGGTTAATACATTTTTCTAATTTCTGTTCCGGGAAAATAATGCTCCAAGATATCTTTAGCAGAATAACCAGCATTAGCCATCCCATACGCGCCCCACTGGCAAAGACCGACTCCATGCCCATGCCCGCGGCCTGAGAACGTTGCAAAGAGTGGTCCGATGGAAATATCAGTGATGAGGGTAGACCGAAGGTTGTTGTAGCCGAGCAGCTTTCTAAGCATGTCGCCAGAGATCACCTTTTTGCCCTTTTTACCGAGGATTTCCACAGTCTTGAGTCGCCCACCTTCAGTCTTTTGACCTGCTCGAATGGCTTTCACAGATCCTGGCGAGACAGACTTTAATGCACTGTTTAGGCTGAGTCTGTTGATTCTATACTCCCATTTATAGCTTCTGCTGCCCTTGCAAAAGCCGCACTTTGCTCCGGGCAAATAAGGCAGCGCGGTTCCCCAAATATCTTCTGCACTCTCCGTGTGACCACCGCAGGCTGCATGGAAATATGCTTGAATTGGTCTGCCAGCATAGGTGAGCACTTGTCCATTGGTGTCTTCGGTCGCCTTGACCGCTAAAGAGTGTTCTGCGTCAATGCCACGGTAAACCTGATCGATGGTTGTTGATTCCATGTGGTAGTCACCGGTAAGGCGACGGTATTTTTGCCACACAGCATATGTGCGCGATGTAATCGCCTGTGCTTTGAGTGCTTCCAGACCCCAGCCTTTGGGGGTTTCGCTGGCAACGATTCCTGCCACGTAGGTTTCGATGGGCAAAAGATGCACCAGCAACAGCTCCTGTGTGCCGCCAGTATGTTGCCAAATCACCTCGAGATTGCCGCGGAATTTGCGGTTCTGTACGGTAATGAGTCCCGGACTTTTGATGCGCACGAGCTGTGACTCGGTAGAACTTGATCCTTGCATGACTGCTGATCTACCGGGCGAAAGTTTGATCGAACCGCTATTCTTAATGGCCTTGCCATCGCCGGTCACAGCTTCCAGATCAGGGCCGCTAATGTGCACGACGCCTTTTTCATGACCTACCGCAATGCGAATGATCTGGTCAGTGTTTGCCAATGTGGCAAAGAGCGCAGACAAAAATAACACTTTGAGAAAACCGGTCTTCATTTTGGCGCGTATCCATGGCAGGTTTTGCAGTTGGTTTTTAGGGTTTTTAGCAAAGGATGCCCAAATGCGCCATTCTCAAATGTTTATCCCCACCATGAAAGACGATCCGGCCGATGCGCAGGTCATCAGCCATCGACTCATGATGCGCGCAGGCATGATCCGCAAGGTCGCCGCGGGCATCTATAATTATCTTCCACTGGGTTGGCGAGTCGTTCAGAAAGTAGCGACCATTATAAGAGAAGAGATCAATCGGGCAGGTGGGCAAGAAATCTTGATGCCGATGGTGCAACCTGCAGAACTTTGGCAAGAGTCTGGTCGTTGGTACGAATATGGGCCAGACCTGCTGCGACTTAAAGATCGCAAGCAGGCAGATTTTTGCTTGGGGCCTACGCACGAGGAAGTCGTCACGACCTTGGTGCGCGATCATGTGAAAAGCTATCGGCAGCTGCCTATTACGCTTTACCAAGTGCAAACGAAGTTTCGCGATGAAATTAGACCGCGCTTTGGGCTCATGCGTGGGCGCGAGTTCATCATGAAAGATGCCTATTCGTTTAGTCGTGACGTGCCAGCTGCCTATCAGGCATATGAAGCGATGGAAGAAGCATATCAGCGCATTTTCACGCGTTGTGGCTTAAAATTTCGTGCCGTCGAGGCTGACACTGGCAGCATTGGCGGTAACAGAAGCCATGAGTTTCAGGTGCTGGCTGAGACTGGTGAAGATCTGATCGCTTCTTGCGATTCTTGTGGCTACGCCGCAAATGTGGAACTCGCGCGTATTTTTGCCCCAGAGAAAAGCGAATCTCCTGCACCTGTTGCTGCGCGTGAAAAAGTCGCAACGCCCGGCAAAAAGACCATTGCAGACATCACCCAGTACTTAAAAATTCCCGAGTCCAAGATTTTAAAAGCTGTGATGTATATGGTGGATGACAAACCCGTCATGGCGCTGTGTCTTGGTCATCACGATGTCAATGAATTCAAGCTCAAGAAAGTTCTTGAAGCGAAACAAATTCGCATGCTGACAAGCGCTGAGATTGCAGCTTGTGGCCAGATTGAGGGGTCATCTGGGCCGGTTGGTGCCGAGGGCAAGATGCGCATCGTGTCAGACTTTGCCGTGCGCGGGCAAAATGACGTATTTGCTGGTGCCTCTGAGGATGGTTTTCATTTTGCCCACGTGGCTGAAGGGCGAGATTTCAAATCTGAGTTCTTCGATCTGCGTGTTGCGAAAGACGGTGATCGCTGTGGTAAGTGTGGGTCGCTGTTTAAGCTGCATCGCGGCATCGAGGTTGGTCACATCTTTTATCTCGGGACAAAGTACTCCAAGGCTTTGAAGGCCACGTTTCTTGACGAGAATGCCAAGGAACAAACCATCGAAATGGGTTGCTATGGCATTGGCGTCGGCCGAACTGCGGCAGCTGCGATTGAACAAAATCACGACGCCAATGGTATCATTTGGCCTGCTTCAATTGCGCCATTTCAAGTATCGCTTGTTCGCCTTGGTGACGACGAAAATGTTGTGCAAGAAGCGGACAGAGTTTATAGCGATCTGCTGGGTCACGGAGTCGAAGTACTTTATGACGATCGCGACGAGCGTGCAGGCGTTAAATTTGCTGAACATGATTTGATCGGATGCCCAGTGCGGGTAACTATTGGTGGTCGGTCTTTGAAAGAAGGTTTTGCCGAGGTTAAGTTGCGTCGTGAAGCGGATGTAAAGCGTGTCTTGATTGGAGATTTAGTGAACTATGTGAGGGAACTTATCTTGCATTCCTAAAGCAAGCTGTTAAAGCCACTTGTGGGACATGCAGCCATATAAAAAAAGGATGTGCTATGCGAAAGTTTCTTTTTGTATTTTCGTTGATTCTCGTCGGCCACCAATTTTCCCATGCTGGAGCTCTTCTCAGCAAGCGCAGAGGCCAGCAGCAGTACCAGGCGCAACAGCCTGTGCAGTTGGTAGCAGATAGAGCTGTTGATAGACCTGTTGATATACCTGCTGTGAGAACAGCCTTTGGTCCTGCAGCAAATCCTTCTCCCCCAAGCGCTCCTCCCGCTCCTTTCACTCCTGTCACTCCTGTCGCTCCTGCCGCTCTTATCGTCGCAAGCCCGCGCCCCTCTGGGCGTGAGTCGACTACTATCAGCGCTCTAACACCGAGCTCTGCATCTTCAGCGGCGTCCTCGGGACTTTTGTCGGTCACGCCGGTGTCGGCAGCAAGGATGACACTCCCCATACCGGTTGTGGCGCTATCTACAGATTCCTCCCCCAGGCGATTAAGCGCGAGTAGCAGGGGTGATTTTGCGTCAGATATGCCAGGGTCGTTACCCATCCCTTCTCGCGTGATTGTGGTTGCTGCAAACGTGAATCCACGGCGAACCAGTCCTCGTCGAGGGGCGATCATAGGGGGTTCGGGCGCTGCAGCTTCTGCGTCGGGAGCTGTGGCGTCATCATCCGTCCCTGCTCTCCTCGTGGTTACAGCTTCCATGGTCGCCTCAACGCCTCGTAGTCGTCCTCGCCCCCCTCCCATAGTTCCTATGGCACTCGAACGGTTAGTGGATCTTGACGCTGAACCCCATGCCCCGCCGCCGCTGTCGGCGCACTTGCGCGGGTACAGTGATCCCGCCAATATGGCTAGAGCGCCGCAATAACAGGCATGCCGATTTCATTTCGCCCAACAGTGACTGTTCATAGATACAACGATGATCTTGGCGATGACAACGAGGGGCCTGCCTCCCTTATGGAAAAAAACCTCGTTGATCCGCCCTACCCAGAACAGACGGTGAGAGCCCGGCGATACCTTCCACCCAGTAATAATCTGCCCAGCGTAGAAGCGATTCATGTAAGCGTGGCACGTCTCAAGGACGTTATTTCCTGCGAAACCATCGAAGAACTCTCATCCATGCAGTTGGCCCACAACCAAATTGAGCGCGCGCTTGAACGTAGGGGCCGCTATAATACTTTGGAGTCACTAACAGAGATGGAAGACGAGCGTGAAGAGCTTGAACTCGCCATGATGGAAAAAACAAAAACCTGTGCAAATCCAGATGAGGTGCGTAAGCAAATTAAAAAGCTGGTACAGGAACGCCATCGTCTCCAGCGCTACCAGGCGCGGCTGAGCGCATACGAGAATCACATCATCGAGTAGATTGCTGGCATCCAAGAAATGGAGTAGAACCATTTCATGCTTGAAGTCGTTTTGCTGGTTGTAGTCATGCTTCTTGTGGGCGCCTGGGCGCTCCTGGGCGTGATCTATTCCATCTCTGGAACCTGGGAGCGTGACGACATCGAAAACCAAGACAGCGCCTTAGGAAGAGAGCGTGTGACGCTCGCCCAGTTTGGACCCTTGGTTTTAGGAAGACGCGAAGTCGCGGGTGGCTATCAATCGTTTTTTGGCATCGGTTTCGCAAACACGTTCTACTTGAGCCGCCGAGACCATGGACAGCTGCTTTTAAAAAAAGAAGGGTTTCCCGAACCCATCGCAAAACTACTTGAAGGTGAGATCATGATGCGCATGAAACTCAAGATTTCACCAGATAAGCTATTTTTGGCGGGCCTATGTGAGCCCTACAAAGTTGAATTTACCCATGAACCACCCCGCATCACGGCAAAGCGTCGTGTGGCCCCAGCACCACGGCGTTACCGCAGGGTCGAATTGGTGCGAACAAAGAGCGTTGCACATGCCCCCTATGTCACGCACTTTATTTAATTTGGAACACTCGGTTAAATTGGGGGTTGACAGATCATCTTTCGAGTCCTATTCCCTACCCAACTAAATTCAAGACACCCCCTCCCGGCATTGCCCCCCCTTACCGGGTGGGGGTTCTTGTTAAGTGCGAGCTCATTTCCACACGATTGAGTAGCGGAGTATTCCAGCCCATGGTGACTGAAATTCAGCAGAACTTCGCAACCCGTAAGAATTTTGCTAAGATCAAGGCCAAACTTCAAATTCCAAGTCTGATCGACATCCAGCGAAAGAGTTACGAAAAGTTTCTCCAAGCAGATGTTGCACCAACCCAGCGCGATAACAGCGGGTTGCAGGCAGTCTTTCAATCGGTATTCCCGATCAAAGACTACAATGAGACCGCGTCTCTGGAATTTGTAAGTTACCAGTTTGATCGCCCCAAATATGACGTAGATGAATGCCGCTCACGTGGCATGAC
>JABDBI010000013.1 GCA_013288705.1 Methanobacteriota archaeon
AAATTTTGGGGAACGGGAGCGCGCAACTAAAAAGGAACTGTCTGGGCTGGGCTTCTTTCAACGTTGGTTTGGAAAGGGATCTGAGCTTCGACGCGAATTATCCAGGCTTAAAGCCGGACAGGAAATTCAGGCAAAGCGGGTGAGGCTGCTTTCACAACTCGATGGAAAAACGCTCAGTCCACAGGAGCAAAATCTGATTCACTACGTCGTTATTCAGAATAGAATTGAGAATTTGCCAAACGATCTTAATGTTGTTTTAGAACAAGTTCAAAGAGGAAACAAAATACTGGCACAGGTTCGCAAGGGTTCGCAGCCGGCGGAGCATCTCAGCGCAGGAGCAGCGATGGATCTATCGTGGGCGCTTCTCCAAGAGGCTGTCACGCAGCAGCACGGTTATGCCGCCTCGCTCACCCGGCCTGGTGGCAACGTCATACCCGACGATAGGGATGGTCGGGTTTTTAACTTTCTGAAACAGATGCCAGGCCTAAGATCTGGACGCGCTCCAAAAACTGCATTGAGATTGGATCTCCCAAGATCAACACCTTCGACGGAGCGCTTTCCATTCAACCAAAGCTCCTTCCAGTTTTGGCAGAATAATGAGAGCCCACGATGTGTGTTTCTGCAGTGGTTGTAAAACGCCATTGTATTTCATAAGGCATGCAACATGAAACGCTGCATTGTCCTATTTTCCGGCGGTCTCGATTCCACAACCGTGGCAGCAATCGCCAAAGCAGATGGATTTCAAGTCTGCGCACTATCATTTGCTTATGGCCAACGCCACAGTGTGGAGCTTGAGGCAGCCAAAAGAGTTGTGAAATCGCTGGGCATCATCGATCACCGCACGGTTGATCTTGATCTACGGGCATTTGTAAGTTCGTCGCTTCTGGCAAACATTGATGTGCCCAAAAACAGCCTCGATGAAACCATCCCGAACACCTACGTCCCAGGACGCAACACCATCTTCCTTTCGTTCGGCCTGGCTTTTGCCGAAGTAATGGGCGCTTGCGACATCTTTTATGGCGCCAATGCTATCGATTACTCAGGTTACCCCGATTGCCGGCCAGAATATCTAGACGCGTTTTCTACACTTGCCAATTTAGCAACAAAGGCCGGCGTCGAGGGTACACGAACGCGCGTGCACGCACCGCTTTTGCAAATGACAAAAGCCGACATTATTCGCAAAGGACATGCACTTGGTGTAGACTTTTCCCTAACCCACAGTTGTTATGATCCGGTCGGAGATCTAGCGTGTGGCGAATGTGATTCGTGCCTGATTAGACGTCGTGGATTTGAGGCGGCCTGCGTGCCTGATCCAACACGCTACGTAAGCCGTTTTGCTTGAGGGAGTCTCGTTTGGAGCAAAGTGCAGTTGCCAAAGATCGGGTGCTCTATGCGCATCGCGGGGCATCGTTGAAGTTGCCAGAAAATACCATGGAGGCTTTTCGCCAAGGCCTGCAAGATGGTGCCACAGCGCTGGAAATGGATGTGCAATGCACCGAAGATGACATGGTCGTGGTGTTCCATGACGAAGATGGCTTCAGGACTGCGACTCAACCAGATGTGATTGCAGAGACCAGCTCGGCTGTCATCAAAACATGGAATGTGGGCGCGGGTCTTTTTCCAAGCTCCGTGCAGAGACACTTTACCGGCCATAAATATCACGTGCCTGAATTTGCCGAAGTTCTCGATGCTTTTTCCAATGTACAACTTAACGTCGATATTAAGACGTCAGATACGACCAAGGTTGCCACGGTCATCGATGTGATTAGACGTCACAAAGCTACATCCCGCGTGCTCCTCACGAGCTTTTTCTTGCCGATTGTCAACGCTGTGCGCGGGCTTGGCTATGAGGGTCAGATTGGCCTTTCTCGCTGGGAAGTTGCGGCTCTCTTCTTTGTTCCCGAACGCTATGTTGGCCAATTTCTTCGCGGCAAGGGACATCGGGTTCAAGTCCCCCTCAAATATGGTCCGCTTCAATTTGATGAGCAGAGTTTTATTGATAAGTGTCACAGGCTGGGGCTGAAGATCGATTTCTGGACGATCAATCAGCGTGACGTTGCAAAAGAGCTCTTGCGCAAGGGTGCGGATGGGATCATGAGTGATGATCCTGCCAATCTATTTCCTGCTTTTGCGCCTTATTTCACCTAACCAAGATCGTGAAGCGATTGCATCAGTGTCTTGTTGGGCTTGAAGCTGAGCTCTTTGGTGGCATGAGAACCGTCAACCAAGCAAGTATATTTGAGATGATCAATTTCCCCGGGCCTGTATGTGGTGAGGCCTCTTCTGAATGCGGCTCTAATAAATTTGCGAAACAATATCTCCGGCAGTGGTAATGCGCGTGCACCGCGCGCCTCAATGATGCGCGATAGTGGCGCTTGCTCAGCCCCGACAATATTAAAAATACCTCGCACTGAAGGTTTGAGTGCCAGTTCAAACGCACGCACCGTGTCAGTTTCGTGCACAACCTGAATAATGGGATCATAACCCAGCAACGTCGGCACTGTTTTGAGCTTTAAATAGCGCGTCGGCGCGTTATTGAGGTGCGGCCCCACAATGTGGACGGGACGCAAAATGACAGTCTCGATATTTGGTTGCTTCCAAAAAAAAAGACTGCACCATAATATCGAGCGCGACTAAATCTCCCTGGTCGGGGATGCTCGCTGCACCATGCAAGGGGGAATCTTCTGATAAAAATCCGGCGGTGTGCCCTGATGGCCCATATAGATACGACGAGGACAAGAAGATAAATTTGCGCACACCAAGTTGCTCAGCCAGTCGCAACACTTGCGTGGTGGTTTCCAAATTGAAGTAGGAGGCAGCCGAGTTTTCTCGACGCGGCCGATCGCCTCGAATGACGCCAATGTGGATAATGCAATCAATTTTCTTTTTGCTGAGGAGTTGAATGGCAGACTTGCGTCGTAGATCCAAATCATGCAGCTCGACATTCGCTGGCTTCGCTGAAAAAGGCCGTTTGTCGATGCCAATGATATGGACCTTGTTGTGCAGCTTGTGCGTGATGAGTTGGCCAAGCGCACCGCTGATGCCGGTAAACAAAATTGACTCAGTCATCAAGGCACAACAATCCTCGATGCAAAATATAATTAGATCCCGGGCAAAATATAAATTGTTCGGTTGTTGAGCGGCTGGATTTCTCTGTTGTTGGCACCGATTAGGGCAAGAAAGCCTTCCTTGTTAGCTTGCGAAATTTGCACTGGAGATGAAAAAACAAACCAATTGACAGCCTCGGAGCAAGGCGGCGTCGTTAAGGAACCGTCATATTCATACACTGTGTTTGTAGTTGGTAACAATCCGCTCGGATTGAGGAGGCCATCGAGGCAGGTTGCCGGGCCGGATTCGAGTTGTAGAGCCTCGCTCCATACCGTGGCAAAATCGGAGGTTGTGTTCGGAGCCGGCCCAGTTGGAACCTGCATCAACACACCGAGCACGAGATATTGGCCATTGGCATTTTGGTGAACCAAATGTAGTTCCATATCATACGAGGCGTTTTGTACATGATGTTCGCCTGGTGCATGCAAGTGGAACTGGCGGAGCGTATATTTGTCGCCGTTGAACATGACGTAGTTTTTGTTGTCGTCTGCATTGAATTGGATGGTATGGCCGTTATTCACCACGGAGAATGAGCTGCTCTGATAACTGAGTTGTGGCGCTGATCCCACAGGCGCAGGGGCATTGGGCGTTGTAATAATATTGATGGGCGATTGGTTTTGCCCAATACAGTCAGGAAAAGCTGTTCCCCACGCGCTTTCATCAATGACTTGCTCATAGCTCCACGCCGCAGCTGGATTGGTGGCAACGCCCAAGCTCGGCGCTGCCGGACTCGGTGCTGAGTTTTGCTGGCAAGAAATGACGATAGCGAGCAGACAAGCAAGTAGAAAGTGTCGATGAAAACGCATCTTATTACCCCCCTAGGTAATATATATGTTAAATCAGGAGCCTATTTGCGCGCAAATTATTTCTGCACAGGATCGTATCCGCCGGAATGGAACGGATGGCAGCGCAGCAGTCTGCGCAGTGTTAAGTAGCATCCACGCAGAAATCCATGTGCGCAGATCGCCTCATGCGCATAAGATGAGCACGACGGGTAAAAGCGACACGTCGGTCTCTTAAGCGGACTGATCGCCACCTGATAGAAGCGGATCATGCGCAACGCGAAATATGTCCAAATTGGTCGATCCATGGATATGATTTGTGTCTGCCAGCTGTTATATGATTGAGAATCATAAGAGGGTGATGCCATGATTGGAATACCGCTTGGTCTACTTTATGCCAATGCCGCAGAGTGGGCGATTCATAAGTACATTTTGCACGGTGTGGGCAAGGATAGGAAGCGCTTCTTTAGCTTTCATTGGCACGAACATCACCGCAACTCGCGACAAGACGAAGGTTTTGATGTGGACTACACGAAGCCGCTCTTGCGCTGGACTGCTCCTGGTAAAGAACTGGCCGCTCTGACCGCGTTGGGCATTGTACACTTGCCCTTGTTTGCTGTGGCACCGTTTTTTGCCAGTGCGGCGGTATATGGTGCAGTGAACTATTATCGCGTGCACAAAAAAGCACATCTGGATCCGGAGTGGGCACGTAAACATGTGCCGTGGCACGTCGATCACCACATGGGTCCCAACCAAGATGCCAACTGGTGTGTGACAAAACCCTGGTTCGATATCATCTTAGGCACCCGCGAGCGCTACGTCGGTACAGTGCGGGAACTCGAAGATGGACAGCGCAAAAGCTTGCGTAAAGCGAAACGTACGCAGCGCGCGCGATCCATCAGTGCTGGGCAGGTGTTGCAACCAGCTTAAGGTTGAGACACCAGCTCCACCAGAACACCACCGGTGCCCTTCGGATGTGCAAATACCACTTGGCATCCATGGGCGCCGGGCCTGGGTGTGTCTGTCGTAAATGGCACGCCCTGTGCGGTCAGCGCTTGCATATCGCTGGCAACGTTCTCGCTTCGAAAGGCGATGTGATGTAAGCCCGGCCCACGCTTTTGCAAAAAAGCAGCAACCTCGCTCTTTTCGTGCTGACTTTCGATGAGCTCAATCCTGGTGTCGCCGATCGGAATCATGGCAACGCGAATACCGCGCTCGGGCAGATCCTCGATATGGGTACACACAAGGCCGAGATTGGTCTCAAAGAAGCGTAGACTCTCTTTGAGGTCCTTGGTCACAATAGCCACATGGTCTAAACCAGATATTTTCGGCATGTTTTTGTCCTCTTCGCCCTTGCCCATTGCAGATTGATGACTAGGGTTTAAGGTTGCACCCAACAATTGGCAAGAGCATGGCACAAAAACGAGATTATTACGAAATCCTCGGGATTTCCCGAGATGCTTCTGAAGGCGAGCTGAAAAAAGCCTATCGCAAGCTGGCACATCAGTACCATCCGGATAAAAATCCGGGCGATAAAGTCTCTGAAGAAAAGTTCAAGGAAGCGTCGGAAGCTTACGCCATTCTTGCTGACACAGAAAAGCGCGCCCAATATGATCGTTTTGGCCATGCGGGCGTTTCTGGCGCGTCAGACGGTTTCTCCGTCAATATTCAAGACATCTTTGGCGATATTTTTGGTGATATCTTCGGACAACGTAAAAGACGTGGCGGCGGCCAACGTGGCGCAGACCTGCGCTATGATCTGGAAGTTGCCTTTGAAGAAGCAGCATTTGGCGTCGAGAAAGAAATCAAAATCCAAAGGCATGAAGCATGCGAAGCTTGTCACGGGTCGGGTGCCAAGGCTGGGACACGCCCTGAAACATGTCGCACCTGCGGTGGTGCGGGTGAAGTGCAAATGGCGCGGGGATTTTTTGCCATTTCGCAAACCTGCCCTACTTGTCAGGGTGCGGGTCAGGTCATCGCTGAGGTTTGCACGCAATGCCGTGGAAGGCGTAAACGACAAGTTGAGCGTGAGCTGAAAGTTAAAATTCCTGCAGGTATCGACGAGGGCACGCAACTTCGCATGATGGGCGAAGGCGAAGGTGGTTTGCAGGGCGGACAGCGTGGCGACTTGTATGTGGTGATTGTCATCAAGCCACACCCATTATTCTCCCGCGAGGGTGATACCGTCATTTGCGACGTGCCGATTTCGTTCGCCGAAGCTGCGCTCGGTGCAACCCTCGAAGTGCCTACTTTGGATGGCAGAGTCAGCATGCAGGTACCAGCGGGTACGCAGCCTGGCACAGTCTTTCGCTTGCGCAAAAAGGGCATCCCCCATTTGCGCGCCAGCAACAAAGATGCGCGCGGTGATCAGCTGGTGAGAGTGCAGTTGGAAGTGCCGAAGCGACTCAGCAAAAAGCAAAAAGAGGCGTTGCAGGAATTTGCTAACGTTTCGAGCGAAGATTGCTATCCGCAACACAAAGGATTTTTTGATAAGGTCAAAGAGCTATTTGGCTAAACCAAGCAAGGAACAACCGTGACAACAACAGAAAATACGACAAAGCCAAATGGCGCGATTGATACTGGTCGACGTCTTGATTTAGGCCATATGAAGCCAGGCAGATCAAGCACAATGGTCAGGCATCACGCTGTGCGCGAAGTTGTGATTGAGCCGCAAAAAAAGCAAAAGCGACATCAGCCAAAAGAGCCCGAAAATGAGGTGCTGGTTCAGGAGAAAGTAGAAAGCCGCGTCGCAGTAGCAAAGCCAGAGCCTGCTGCCATCATTCGGCCCAATCCCGTGGAGTGGGACGAGAGTGGCGATTTCGCGCAAATGCTTGAAGAAGGCGGCCCCATCGAGTCGTTGCGTTTGCAAGTTGGGCAACGCGTTTCAGCCAAGCTGATTCATCGCGCCAAAGACACCGCATTTTTTGCCCTGGGCAAAAAACAAGAAGCGTTCATGTTGGCTTCGGAATTGCTCGATGAAAATGGCGAGATGAAGGTTCATCCTGGAGATGTTGTGGATGCCTATGTGGTGTCCCTCGAGAACGGGATCGAGCTGAGCAAGAAAGCTGGGCGCAACATGCTGGATGTTTCAGCGCTTGAGGGAGCGCAGTCTTCCGGGATTCCCGTCGAGGGCAAGGTGCTGTCGGTGAACCAGGGTGGCCTCGAGGTTGCTCTTGCCGGCGTGCGGGCTTTTTGCCCGATTGGTCAAGCCGACATTCACTACGTGGAAGATCCAAGCCAACTTGTGGGCAAGACGCTTGCGTTTTTGGTGAAGCAAGTGCAAAACGGTGGTCGCAACGTTGTGCTTAGCAGGCGTGCCTTGCTAGAGCGTGAACGTGGCGAGGCGTCGAGGCGTACACTCGCGACATTAAACGTAGGTGACCGCGTGACTGGCCAGGTCTCGCGCACGATGCCCTTTGGTGCGTTCGTTGATTTGGGAGGCATTGAGGGCCTTATTCCGATGTCCGAGCTTTCCTTTGGCCATCGCGCTTCGGTGGAAGAGGTCGTTCATGTGGGCGATCAGGTCACGGTGGACGTGAGAAGTATTGAGCCAGATCCGAAACGTGAAGGCCAAATGCGTATCAGCCTGTCGTTGAAGTCGGCGATGCCAAATCCATGGGATACCTATGGCCATGAGCTTGTGCCCGGTGCAAGCCTGGAAGGGAAAGTCGCTCGTCTTGAAGGTTTCGGTGCATTTGTAGAGTTATTCCCTGGCATCGACGGCATGATTCACGTCAGTGAATTGAGTGAGCAGCGTGTCCGGCATCCCAGCGAAGTGCTTAAAATCGGCGATGCGATCACCGTACGTGTGCTCGAGGTAGATCCGGAGAAGCGACGTATCGCACTGAGCCTTCGTGAAAACGTTGAGCGTACCCACACCGAAGCCAAAGCAGCGCCCGGCTTAAAGCGTGGTGACAAGCGAGAAGGTGTCGTGGAGCGCGTGGAACGTTATGGTGTGTTTTTGCGTCTCGACTCAGGACAAACGGCGCTATTGCCCGGGGCTGAAACTGATCAGCCCAAGGGTGCAGATCTTGCTCGCGCCTATCCAATAGGCACCCGCATTGCGGTGCTGGTCATTGATATCGACGACAGAAATCGCGTAAGGGTATCGATCACGGCGCTCGAAAAAGCTGAGGAGCGCGAGCTCGTCGAAACATACTCGAAAGCCAGCACAAAATCGCAAGGTTTTGGCAAGCTTGGCGATTTGCTCAAGAACCGGAAAGGATAAATTACTTCTGCGCCCGCTTTCGATCGTTTTCTTTTAAGAAGATTTTGCGTAAACGAAAGAGAGCTGGCGTCACTTCTACCAACTCATCGTCTTCAATATAATCAATCGCTTGTTCAAGCGTCATTTTACGGGCCGGAGTGAGAATAATATTCTCGTCCTTCCCTGCTGCTCGCATGTTCGTGAGCGCCTTCTCTCGTGTAATATTGATAATCAGGTCGTTCTCACGATTGTGTTCCCCGACGATCATCCCCTCATAGGTATCTTCGTTGGGGCTCACAAACAAAATTCCGCGCTCTTGCAACGCGAAGGATGCATAGGGGGTTACGCGTCCCTGATGCGCAGACAAAAGCACGCCGTTTTTGCGCCCCTCGATATCCCCTTTCCAAGGTACAAACGCCTCGAAGATGCTCGTCATGATTCCTTCGCCACGGGTCATTGTGAGAAAGTCATGCCGGAATCCCATGATACCGCGCGTCGGAATCAAAAATTCCATGCGAGTGATAGCATGCTCGTTGGTATCGAAGCTCTGCATTTCACCCTTGCGTCGAGACAACGTCTCGATCACGCTACCGGAGAATTCCTCGGGAACCTCAAGGTAAACTCGCTCCAATGATTCATTGATGACGCCATCAATTTCTTTGGTGATGACTTTAGGCTTCGAGATACAAAATTCATAGCTTTCTCGACGCATTGCTTCGATGAGTACCGCAAGATGCAGCTCGCCACGCCCAGAAACACGCATGGCATCTAGCACACCGGGGATTTCCTCTATGCGCAAAGTGATATTGGCGCGCTTCTCTCGCAAGAGGCGCTCCTTGATCTTATTCATGGTAACATGCTTGCCATCGCGACCAACAAATGGGCCAGAGTTCACCATAAAGTTGATGGAAATGGTCGGTTCTTCCACGCGAAGGGCAGGCAGCTGCACCACGTGCTTGGGATCGCACAGGGTATCACCAATCAGAACTTCGGGCATGCCGTAAATATTGACGATGTCACCAACTGCAGCCTCATCTAAATCAACTTGCTGGATGCCGTGATAACCCCTAATGCGGGTGATGCGAAATGTATGCTCCTCACCTTGGGCATTCACATGGGTGACCATTGCACCTTTTTGCACGGAGCCATTTAAAATGCGTCCGCAGGCGCCGCGCTGAAGATAATCATCATAAGGTGCCGTTGCAACCTGCATCAGGAACGGCTTGTCCAAGGATCCCTCTGGTGCATGCACTTCATCCACAATCATTTGCAGCAAGGGAGCCATATCTTTGTGGGGATCATTGATATCTTTGCACGCGTAGCCATTCAGCCCAGACGCAAAAATATAGGGAAAATTAAGCTGATCATCGTTTGCACCGAGCTCAACAAACAGATCGAAAGTTTCAGACAAAACCCGATCAGAATCGACATAAGGGCGATCTATCTTGTTGATGATGACAACAGGTCTATAGCCGCGCTTCAGTGCCTGACTCAGCACATAGCGCGTTTGCGGCATGGGGCCTTCACGCGCATCCACAAGCAACAAAACCGAATTGACCATATCCAGCACGCGCTCTACTTCACCAGAGAAGTCAGCATGGCCAGGCGTGTCAATGATGTTGATCTTGTAGTCGCCAAAGCGGATAGACGAATGTTTGGAGAAAATGGTAATTCCGCGCTCACGCTCTTGGTCATACGAGTCCATGACTCTTTCAGGCACCACCTGGTGGTCACGAAAGATATGCGATTGCTTGAGAAGACCATCAAGGAGCGTGGTTTTCCCGTGATCGATGTGGGCAATAATGGCAATGTTACGTATTTTCTGCGGATCGTGAGTCATGGTTAGTATTGTCTATCAGCAAATTATTTTTTTTGTAAGACCCCAAAATGAAACATTTGCAAGATTAATGATATATACTAAAGATGTGACTGAGAAACTAAAAGATCTGAGCATTTCAGATTATGCGCGCATTCGTATCGGACCATTGAGTGGGATTTTGACCTTCATGTTGTCGTTAAACGCGATTGGCATGACCGCCTCTTTTGCACTGCTTGGTGGAGAGCTGGTCGACTCAGAACGTGCTGCGATTACGATGTTCACGCTATCCGCCTCTTTTGCGGTACTCTTGGCTCTACTGGCAAAAGGCTACTTAGAGAGTTTAACCCATCGATTTGCTTTGATTGACGCGGATCAGATGGAGTCTATCGCCAAAACGGCCAAAAGGTTTTATGTTCCATTCATGCTCAGCATGATTGCGGACGTTTCTTTGGTTGTTGTGGGTGTACTTGCGCTAATTTTTCACATGCAAATTTGGTAGGTTTTATGTCTTTTGCCCCCGGTGTGCTGCATCTCGATGTCACGCAAGGATGCACAGCGTCATCCATGTGCAGTGCTCTGCTCGATCTCGGTGTGGCGACAGAACCAATGGAAATCGCGCTAGCTTCTTTGGGCTTTGCAGATGTGAAGTTGCAAAGGCTAGCACCGGTCATGACGCTTGAAGATTTGCAAAATCATCTGCAACAAACTGGGCTTGATCTGATCCCGAAGCAAATCGCGATGCGCGCGCTGGAGATCCTTGCACCACCGCTCGCGGGCGAGGCAATGCGTAGAGAAGTGGCCACTCAGTTGCTGAGCGATATAGTCGCGTTCACAGCGCTCATTGCGGAGTTATCGCCTCTTGCGGTGACAGCGACGCGTGTCCCAATTTCTTGGCCCCAAGATTCACGATCCGCATATTGGCACCATTGCGTGCTCGAGATTTTGGCGGGCGTGCCCACCTACGAGCGGGAGTGGCCGGCACCCAGTTGCGATGTGGCTGGAGCTGCTGTGCTTAAGGCCGTCGTTTCGCGCTTTGGTCCAAGAGGAAATAGCTGTTTAGTGAGGATGGGCCTTGGCCCAGACCTGATGTGCCGCGCAATGTGGTGCGAGCCTAGCTTGATGGCAACGCGCGCGACCGAGGGACCGTCTTCCTTGGCACAAGTTGAGCCCGCTTTGCAAATTCAAGGATTGGTAGGCGTCGCGGTAGATTTGGATGAGCTCTTTCGGCGCTTAGTGACACTTGGCGCCAGGAATATCACCACCTCGCAAGTGTTGCAGGACGGCAAGTACCCGAAGACGAATGTATGTGCATATGTCCCCCAAAGTCAGCTTGAAACTGCGGCAGAAGCGCTTCTCGTGACAGGGGAATCCGAGTTTGTGATTGCGACCGGATGTGAGCAGCATGCATTGAGGCAGCGTATTGTAAGTGTACCACTCGGCCGTGGCCAAAGCATTGAGTATTGCCGTGTGGTCGAATCGCTTTTTGGCGAAAAGATTGTGCGTGCCCAACCAGATGATGAAGATCTGACGGTTTTGATCAAGCAAACCGGTTTTGCGCAAGACGTCGTACGCGGCGATGTTCTCGCCTCGTGGCGACGTTGGCGCACTAACTAATCTGCACTACAGCAGGTTGGCAGCTATTTCTGCAAGCTCAGAGCGCTCTCCCTTAGCCAATTTCACATGGCCGGCGATTTTTTCCCCTCTAAATCTGTTCACTACATGGATAAGCCCATTGTTGGTGGAATCCACATAGGGGTGATCAATCTGGTAAGGGTCGCCTGTGAGAACGATTTTAGTACCCTCGCCTGCTCGCGAAACAATGGTCTTGACCTCGTGTGGCGTGAGATTCTGTGCTTCGTCTACAATCATGAACTGAGATGCAATGGATCGCCCTCGAATGTAGGTGAGAGGCTCAATCTGCATGATGCCAAGGTCAATAAGTTCCTTGTAGCTGCGCGAATGTTTTTCGTTCTTGCGGCTGGCGGTGAGCCCCATCAAGTACTCAACGTTGTCAAAAATGGGCTGCATCCAGGGATTTAGCTTTTCTTCGACGTCGCCAGGCAAGAAGCCAATATCGCGTCCCAACGGGAAGATCGGTCTGCTTACCAAAAGTCTCTGAAAGACGCGCTCTTCAGCGACTTTTTGCAAACCTGCTGCAATTGCCAAAAGTGTTTTGCCTGTTCCGGCTTTGCCAACGAGAGATACCAGCTTGATGCTGTCATCGAGCAAGAGGTCCATGGCAAATATTTGTTCTTTATTACGAGGCCTAACGCCCCATGCGGAGTGCTTCAACGTCGGAATGGGCATTGCTTGTCGATCATGTAAGTTGGCACGCGCAAGCGCAGTATGCGACGGGTTGTCCCGATTCTTGAGAACCAGATATTCGTTTGGGCTGTAATAAGGATCCGGCAATGTGAGACAATTCTGCGCATAAAACGCGTCGATATCCGTGCCAGCGACATCAAGTGTACTGAAACCGGTATATAACTCGTCCACCTCGATGTGTTCGGGCGCGAAGTTTTCTGTTTCGAGCCCAATGGCATCAGCGCGAATGCGAAGATTGGAATCCTTGGTGATAAAGACAATTTTCTGCGTGCTACCAAGCTTTTCTTGCAGGTCCACAGCAACAGCTAAAATGCGAGAATCCTGGCCTCTATCTGTGGTAATTTCCGGCGGTAGGGTGCGCGACGTGATGGCGACGCGCAGTGTGCCTCCAGAATCGAGCTTAACGCCCTTGGAGAGAGAACCCTCTTCTCGGAGGGTATCGAGATGTCTGCTGACTTCGCGTGCGTTGCGACCTAATTCCGAAAGCTCCTTTTTGAAGTTATCGATCTCTTCAACAACGTAGATCGGAATGACCACATCGTTGTCTTCAAAGCTAAACATCGCCCTGGGATCGTGTAGAAGGACGTTGGTATCGAGAATAAAGGTTTTTTTCATGTGAGGCTTCAATCCGTGTTGGGGTCAAGTAGGATCAAAACCTCGTCTTTGCCGATCAAACCGAATTCATCGCGCGCGATCTTTTCTAGATGTTTAAATGAAATTGACGAATCACCGGCGAGAAGTCGGGTTTCAAGGCCAAGAAGATGAATTTGATCCCTAAGATCTGTGACTTCAGCACGGAGCACTGCCTCTTTTTGCTTCATATAACGCAAGCGCGGCAGCGCCGAGGGTGCTAAAACACAGTAACCAACCACAATCATGCATGCTGCGAGAGAAAACATGACCAAATGGTGTGGTCGTATCATAACCCTACATTACCACAGAGAGCCTGAGGTCAACCAAGAGCGGCTTAAAATTCAGCGCTGGTAAATGGCAAGAGACCAATCATACGCGCACGTTTTACAGCTTTGGTCATTTTTCTTTGGTTCGTTGAGGTGAGGCCTGTTCGACGTGAAGGCAGAATTTTTCCTTCTGGTGTCAAAAAGCGACGCAGCACATCTGCATTGTGATAATCAACCGGCGTTTTATTTTGCAGGTAGAAATCAGCGAGTCTGCGTTTGTTGCGGAAAACCCCGCCACGGCCGCCATCATCTTTTTCTGTTAACTCAACGTTCATGCCTAAAAGCCTCCGAAGCGGGCATTGTGTATGGGTTTTCACTAAGTTTCAAGGGGTCAAATGGGCAAAACAAAAAGAAGTTGTTATAATGGGGGTAGAAGGCAAACAAGATTGGTCTCGGTAGGGCTAGTCCCGAAAAGACGATGAGCAATTCGCCTTAGACCAGGGGTTTCTGCCCCTGGCCGTTTTTTAGGGCTCTACATACTTGTAGGTATCCCCCCTGAAGTTGCGCAATATCCATGTTTTTTCATCGTGACGCTGAACATATTGCGGTTGCAGTGGAATCTTGCCGCCCCCCCCGGGCGCGTCTATCACGTAAGTGGGGATGGCCAACCCTGAAGTGTGGCCCCTGAGGTGCTCAATGATGTCGAGCCCAACGCTGACGGGCGTGCGAAAATGGCTGATGCCCTGCGCCAGGTCACATTGGTAGATGTAATAAGGCCTGACACGCATGAGAAGTAGCCGGTGGTTGAGTTCCTTCACAATGCGCCAGTCATCATTGACGCCTTTGAGAAGCACCATCTGGTTGCCAATTACACACCCGGCGTCTGCCAACTTGCGACACGCGTCCAGGGCTTCTGCTGTGCACTCTTTGGGATGGTTGAAATGGGTGTTCACAAACACCGGCTGATGTTTGCGTAGCATCTTGGCAAAATCGTCTGTCACGCGCTGCGGCAAGGTCACCAAATTGCGCGTTCCCATGCGAAAGATCTCAACATGGGGAATGGCCCTAAGGCGACCTAGAATATAATCGAGCCGCTCGTCTGACAGCGACAAGGGATCACCGCCGGAGACGACGACATCGCGAACTTCGGTGTGCTTTTCGATGTAAGCCAGCGCTAGCTCAATTTGCTCTTTATCAGCCATTGAGGTCGGGTCGCTTACTTTGCGCTTGCGTGTGCAATGGCGACAATACACTGGGCAATTGTGTGTGGTGTAAAACAACACCCGATCTGGGTAGCGATGGGTAATGCCTGATACAGGCATGTCTTTTTCTTCACCGAGCGGATCTTCGAGGTCGCTCGGCAAAATATCGAGCTCGGCCAGCTTCGGGACCGACTGTAGCCGAATGGGGCAGTTTGGATCGTCTGGATCCATCAAAGCGGCGTAGTAGGGCGTGATGCCCATATGAAACATGGCGTCTGACTTGGCAAAAGCTTCTCGCTCCTCGTTGGTCACACGCAAAATGGGCTCAAGCTGGTCGATCTGGCGAAAACGTTTGCGTTGTTGCCAACGCCAGTCTTGCCAAGACGCATCGTCGATAGGTCCCCAGGCCGCTTCGAGCATATGCCTGGGCGAATGCATGAATCGCTTGGCAAAATGTGAGGGGATTGGCCGGGTGCCGTCGTATGAATCTGGCAGATCTGAAGCATCCCGATTGGCTGCTTTGGGCTGATACATGAAGCGGACATCGTCTTTGGGTAGCTCAAAGGGTTCGCCCTTGCTCGGCACGTCAGGAACTCTTCTCAACCACTCTTCTCGAGTCTGACCGCCATCGAGTACTTCCAAGCCTGTCATGTTTGTCATGCTCCTTGTTGGCGCGCCAATATAGCGCTAAGATCAAACGAAATAGTATCGGTTAGGGTGAGGGCCATGTGATGCTGTTGAGAAACATATTTTGTTTGGCCATCCTTATGGGATTTTTTGCGGGGCCGAGTTTTGCCTTGCCCGTCGCCAAAGCTCCTCAAACTACAACATGCGTGCAGAAAGTTCCAAGCGAATTAAGCCGTGAACAAAAAATGTCTGGCTGGCTGCAAACCAAGTTTGAAGGTGCCATGCACGCGGGGCATATGTGGCTGGCTGCATTATTGGCGCTTCTTGCAGGATTTCTGACCGCTCTCTCTCCCTGCGTATATCCACTCATTCCCATCACCCTTGGTGTGATGGGGACGCGTCAGTATTCATCTCGCCTACAGGGTTTTGCTTTGTCGTCGTCTTATGTGGGCGGTATGGTGGTCTTATTTTCTGCGCTGGGGATTACATTTGCGTCGGTAGGCCTTTTGGCTGGGTCGGCGCTGCAAAACCAATGGGTTAATTTAGGTGTAGGCCTATTTTTCATTTTGATGGCAGCAAGTTTGTTTGGCGCGTTTAATATTGTGCTGCCCCATTCTCTGATGGCAACTCTTCACCGTGTTGGTGGCCATGGTTACCTAGGCGCCTTTTTCATGGGACTCGTGGCGGGTATTGTCGCTGCACCATGCACCGGGCCCGTACTCGCTGTAATTTTGACGCTGATCGCAGCACAAGGTGATCTCTCTCGCGGCGCTGTTTTGATGGTGCTTTACGCCATCGGGATGGGCGTCCCTTTTTTGGTGCTTGGCACGTTTTCTTCCGCGCTTTCCCATATTCCGAAGAGTGGGCCATGGATGACTGGTATCAAGAATGTTTTTGGCGTCATCATTCTCTTGGCCGGCGTCTATTATTTGCAGTTTGCCATTCCACCGATCAAGAATACGTTCGATAGAGTACAAGTCGCCATCTTTGGTGCGCCCAAGTTGGCAGTGCAGAGCTGGCATATTTTTGATGCAAAGGCTGGCCAATTGACGGATTTCGAACGGCTGCTCAAGGATGCCAAGGACCAGTGCAAGCCAGCGATTATCGATTTCTATGCAGACTGGTGTGTCTCATGCAAGGAGCTCGAGAAACACACGCTTAAGAATCAGGACGTCGCGCAAATGCTAGAGCCTTTTGTGCGCATCAAAATCGACGCAACAAGGGACACGGAAATGTTGCGGAGTTTGCAGGTGAGATACGGCGTTGTTGGGCTGCCAACAGTTTTGTTTCTCAATAAGAACGGTGAAATTGTAGAGCAGGCTCGAATTTCTGGTTTTGTCAATTCTCGCGATTTTATGTACATTATCTCCAAAATCTCGTGATTTGTGTGCAAATTGGACGGGTCACGCATAAAAAAGCGTTTAACTTAGAGCGATTTCATGCGAGACTAGCGCCTAATATTTCCTGAGGTTATCAAAATGGCCAAAAGTCCTTTGAAAGACAAAGATTTTATTCCCGACGATGAATCTTTGAGCAAAATTCTCGCAAACCGGTGGCCTCGTTATCAGGAAACAGTGGCAGAGCTTTGCAAGCGCAAGCTGTACCCGGAGATGTATTGGTATGGCCCATCCAGTGGTTGGGCGCCGCGGTTTTGTATCGGTGAAGTGACCGTATGCGGCATTTATTTGGCACAGAACCCGCTCATGGGGCTTGTGGGTGTAGGCGATAAGGTGGGTGGGTATCTCGATCGCGATACAGAACTCACGCCGCGCGCGCGTAACCTCTATGAAATGACGCCGAAAAAAGGGCCATTGCGTTGGATTGAAGCGCAGCTTGCGACGAGAGGTGATCTTGAGGCTTTCTTGTCGCTGGTAGATGGAAAGTTGCGAGCGTTGGCCAAAGAGGGCGTGAAGCCCAAAGACGAGCCACCTCCGCCACGCATTCGGCGTAAAGAACCTGGTCCACCGAAGGAACCAGGCAAGCCAGGTCGAAAACCGGTGAAGCTGGCTGCGCCTGCTGAGAAGCCCGTTCAGATGGGCCCGGCAGACAATGTTGCAACGCCAGACATTCTAGCAGCAGGCCGCGGGTAAGCGCGATCCCCTCTCTCGCTCGCGGGAGAGGGACCAAGGGTGAGGGTGGGAAGTAGCGACGTGCTTCTTTTCCACCCTCATCCTTAATCCTTCTCCCGCCAGCGGGAGAAGGAAATCTTAGCGCCCAGACACGCTATTTATTGTTACTCCGCTGCTGGTTCTTGCGATATTTTCTTCACCGATCGTATTTCCCCACCAAACATCGATAACGCCTTTTGGATGGTGGGGTCTTCTCGTGTTTTTGCTTCAAGATCATCCTGCGCTTTTTGCGTCGCGATGTTTCTCGCTTCATCGATTGTAAGAGCTGACGTGGCAGTTGCAGCCAGCACAGGCTCGAGACGCGCACCTTGGCCATAATGTTGGGCAAGGGTATCTCGTAGACTCTTTTCTGCACGTGCGTCTAACACGCTTTGAAAATGCAGCCGCTTGGTGAACTCCAGTAGAATCATTGGAGTGCCGCTGCTTGATGATATTTTTGCTACACGCCCATGCTCTAGGTGATGCCCAAGGAGTGGACTTTGCTGCGTCACGGCGTCAACAAAGGAAAGCCATTTGCTGTCCACCCCGGAGAGTGGTTTGCTCTCCCTCTCCCGCTCAGCGGGAGAGGGATTAAGGGTGAGGGTGGTCGCTTGGGTTGCCGAGCTTGGTATCGAATCTGTTGCAGATCCACCACCCTCACCCTTGGTCCCTCTCCCGCTGAGCGGGAGAGGGGAAGAAGAAGCGAGCGCTTCGAGCTTGGCGATCGCCTCGTTGATATGCATCGCTTCTTGCAGCGACGGCCGATCTGCCATGCGCAGAAAAGTTAGCTCCAACGCAAGTCTTGGCTGCTCCGATCGCGCAACTTGCTCGATCCCATCAATGGACATGGCAAACAAACGCTGCAAATCCAGCTTATCAAGACCTTGCGCTTTCTGCGCCACAGCATCGATGTCTTCCTGCGACAAATCCGCCAAGTCAGACAACCCACCTGCAGAAGCAGCAATAGCCAAATTGCGAAATTCACCCGCGACCTTATCGATCAACTGCTTTAAATCAAAACCATTGGTATGCGCATTGGCCACAACATCCAGCGCATCTTTCACATTGCCTTGAATCAGCGCATCAACAGCGCACAAGATCGCCTTGCGATCCATCAGGCCTAGGATCTGTGTAACATCGTGCAATGTCGCACGTTCCGGTGAAAAGCTGATCACCTGATCGGTCAGACTCAATGCATCACGCATGCCCCCTTCCGCGGATTGCGCGATGAGCATCAAACCCGAAGCGTCAATCGTGAGGTTTTCCAAAGCTAAAATCGCCTGCAACTTTTCCACAATAACCTTGGTGGGAATGCGCTTGAAATCATAGCGCTGGCATCTCGACAAGATGGTGATGGGGATTTTATGCGGCTCCGTGGTCGCGAAGACAAACTTCACATGTGGTGGTGGTTCTTCGAGAATTTTAAGCAGCGCATTAAAAGCGTTGGTGGAAAGCATGTGCACTTCATCGATGATGAAGATCTTGAAACGGCAATTGCTGGGTTGATAGCGAGCGGCTTCTCGCAATTCACGGACATCATCTACGCCGGTGTTGCTAGCGCCGTCGATTTCGATCACGTCTAAGGAAGAACCCGCTGTGACCTCTCGGCAATGTGTGCATGTGCCACACGGCATAGGCGTGATGCCAGTTTGGCAAACCAACGCTTTGGCCATGAGCCGAGCAACAGTAGTTTTGCCAACGCCGCGGCTACCAGTGAGCAAGTACGCGTGGGCAACGCGGCCGCTGGTGAGGGCGCGCGTAAGTGTGTCGATGATGACTTCTTGCCCAACCACATCAGCGAAAGTCTGCGGGCGGTATTTGCGGGCTAGAACGAGGTAGCTCATGGGTACTCCCACCCTCACCCTTGGTCCCTCTCCCGCTGGCGGGAGAGGGGCTTTGGAAAAAGATACGACGATTAGTAGGCCGCCGCACACACTTGCTGTTTCCCTACCGTTGCTCCCTTCCAGGCCTAGCGGAGTTCGGGCACATCAAGTCGCACGGCGGCGGTGGCGGAGAGAGAGGGATTCGAACCCCCGATAGTGGGTTACACTATACACGATTTCCAATCGTGCGCCTTCAACCGCTCGGCCATCTCTCCATGGCGGACAGCGAGGGATTTGAACCCCCGAGACCCTTTAGGGGCCTGCCTGATTTCGAATCAGGTGCCTTCAACCGCTCGGCCAGCTGTCCGCATGATAGCCCACGGAACCTAAACGGAATCAAGTGCGCTCGCAACCCCCAAACGACTGAAAATTGCTGTAAGCTATAGGAGAACAGGGGGCAAAGCTTTGATCGCGCTTTATCACGTCACCAAACGCTATGAGGGCCTCGCCCGGCCAGCGCTCGACAACGTCACATTTCAGGTCAAAAAAGGTCAGTTTTGCACCATCATGGGTCCGTCGGGGGCAGGCAAAACGACTTTACTGCGCTTACTTTTCGCCGATGAGCGACCCAGCTTTGGCAAGATCACGCTTGATGGCAAAGACCTCGTCGCAATGCCAAAGGGGAATATCCCTTTTATGCGTCGTCAGGTCACAATGGTCTTTCAAGACTATAAGCTGATCTTACACTGGACCACTCTGGAAAATATCGCTTTCGCGCTCGACATCGCTGGAGTTCGCAGAAAAGAAAGTCTCAAAAGGGCGACTGCCGCGCTCGAGGAAGTAGGGCTTTTACACAAACGTGATGTGCCTTGTTCTTGGCTCTCTGGAGGAGAACAGCAACGCGTTGCCATTGCCAGGGCTCTCGTTGTGCAACCTAAGGTTATGCTTTGCGACGAACCTACCGGCAATCTGGATCCGAGCTTGGCCGGTGGCATCATGGCACTCTTGTTACGACAGCATGCCAAGGGAGTCACCATCGTGTTGGCTACCCATGATCCTACGGTGGCTGCGCGTCATGATGGACCAGCGATTTCGCTCTTGCGTGGACAGGTGGAGGTCCGAGAATGAGATTAGTTTTTCGCCACACGCTTGGCAATATCGCGCAACGCAAACTGTCTTTTATGGTTTCTGCGCTGATTATTGGCTTCGGTATTTTTTTGTGTTTGGCGGTCGCAACGTTTTTATTCAATTTTCACCAACTTTTTGAGCAGACGCTCAAGCACCCATCGGGAATCGCGTTTCTATCTGTTGATAGCGCCGAAAAGGTGCAGAAAGTGGCGAGCCAGATGATGGACTTGCCGAGCGTGCAAAAGATAGACTTTCTGTCGCCGAAGCAAGCAGCTTCCTATCTAGCTGGTGCAGGTGTGCCTGCCGCGTTGCTCGAAGATCCCGATCTGAGCATGCCGTGGATGGTGATGGTATATGGCGGTTTTGATCAAGTTGCCGCGCAAAAAGAAACGTTTAGAAAGGTGTCCTCAATCGAAGGTGTGGATGAGGTAGTTTACCTCGGCGATGACGTTATGCGTCTTAAAAACATGTTCAATATTGGTGCGTTTGCCGCAGCGTTGGCGGCAATTTTGGTGTCGGTGCTGACGCTGTTTGTGGTCAGCGCTTTTGTTCGCTTGAGCATCTCCAGCCGTCTCCCCGAGATCGAGATCATGCGTTTGGTTGGAGCGACAGAGAAACTCATCGTGACGCCATTTTTACTTGAAGGTTTGCTGCTCGGCATGCTTGGTTCAGCTGTTGGATTTCTGCTGCTAAGACTTTGTCAAAGTTTCGCTGTGACACATTTTGCACAGGCCGAATTATTGCCGCTCGAATTTTTACTGCCTTCTTTTGCCGCAGTGCTTTGTCTCGCGGTTGGTAGCGCTTATGGATCGTTTCGCAGCCATTAAAGTGTTCGTTTGCGTTGCCTTTGCTCTCTCAGCAGTGCAGCTACACGCGCAAGGCCTAACAGAGATTGATCAGCAGCTTGCTACGCAGCGTGCGCATATCAAAGCGCTCACCGAGGACGAAAAGGCGCTGCAGAGCGTTGTCGACGTCCAGCGACGAAAACTTGCACATGCGTTAAGTCAGTTGCTTATCGCCTCCGAGAGCGGGTTTTTGAGTACCGTACTCGATTCGGGGTCAACAGAAGATTTAGCGTTCCATCGCTACATTTTTAACAACAAGGCAAAAAGCGATTTGGCGATTAAACATCAATATCAAGCTCTTTTGGCTGACAAGAAATCGCTCCAGGCGGAGCTGCAAAAGCAAAACAATAGTCTCGCGCAACTCAAGAAAGCACGACAGGATCAAATCGCGCGAATTTTGAGTGATAAAGCGCTACTTGCCAAGGCAGCTAGTGAGCGAGCAGAGCAGCAGCACAAGCTGTCTGGCTTTGTCCAAAAACTGTGGCAACATGGATCTAGACACTTACCGGGCCGTGTCGCGTCCTCGACCAGGCACCAGTTTCTTTGGCCTGTGAAGGGCTCGCTATTGCATCACTTTGGCGAAACATCGCCTGCGACATTGTCGATAGAATCTCAAGGTCTTCATGTGCGCGCCAACGAGGGCACTCCTGTGCATGCGATTTCCGACGGCAAAGCAGTTTTTGTCGGTTGGATGCGTGGCTTTGGCCGCATGGTAATTGTCGAGCATGACGAGGGATTGCACTCGCTCTATGCGCATCTACAAGACTTTGCCGTTGAACAGGGTGGAAAAGTTGAGCGGGGTCAGGTATTGGGCTACGTGGGTGACACCGAGAGTTTAGATGGCGCTAAGCTCTATTTTGAGCTGCGAAAAAAGGGCGTCCCACTTAACCCGCTGCCGTACTTGGAGAGCGTGCAATAACTTCTCTTTGTAGTTGGCAAAGTGTTGCGATAGCTCTTAGTCCTTGATCTAAAATCTGATCAAGCTGTGCTCGCTTCATCGGCTCTCGCTCTGCGGTTCCTTGAAACTCCACGATGCCGCCATCTGTGCACGCAACTAAATTTGAATCGGTATTTGCCTCAACATCCTCTGAGTAACACAAATCTGTGTAGATTTCGTCGCCAAGGATACCAAGCGACACCGCCGCAACTTGCGTATGCACGATCTCTTCAATTCGCCGATCTTTAATATCGCCTTTATTGATGAGATGTTGCACACATAACCACAATGCGACCCACGCGCCCGTGATGGCCGCAGTTCTGGTGCCTCCATCTGCCTCAATCACGTCGCAGTCAATAGCGATTGTGCGCGGACCGATTGCATTAAGGCGAATAGCTTGCCGAAGCGATCTTCCAATTAAGCGCTGGATTTCCATGGCTCGGCCGTCAGGGCCCTTGTTGCCCGGACGCGCTTTGCGATCGATGGTCGATCCTGGCAGCATGCCATATTCAGCAGTGAGCCAGCCACCTCCAGATTCTTGGCGATGAGGTGGCACGCGGTTTTCTACCGTAGCTGTTACCAGCACGCGCGTTTTTCCATAGTGCACGAGCACACTGCCGGGGTGATGTGCGATATAGTGTGTCTCGAAACGAATGTCTCGGAGTGCGTCATTGCTGCGGCCATCGCTGCGCATATAGGCTCCTGTATGATGGGATGTTCAGGTATTGATCATTGCACTGTGTTTGGCTACCCAGTGGCATACCTAGTGAGGATTTGTCCATGAAGCACGCGCTCCTGTTAATGTTTTTACTGCCGGCTCTTTTTTCTTTATCTGCCTGTCGTCTATCAACAGCACAAGGCAATACCAAGATCATAGACACCAGCGCCGACGATAATCTGGGCGGCAATGGAACGAGTTCCGGCGACGTCAAAGCAATGGCCGAGCGCATGGCACGCGAGATCGCAGGCATCAACTGGCCGCGTCAAGGTGAATTACCGCGCATCGCTGTCTTGCCTATTGAAAACCAAACGCGTTTTCGCATTGATCCAAAACTTTTGCAAAATAAGCTGGTCAAAGACTTGGTGGGTTTTGCCGGCGGTAAAGTTATGTTCTTGGCCCGCGACAGTGAGAATGCCGTGATGGCAGAACGCGCCAAGAAGCGTGCTGGCTATTATGATCAAGGAAGACAAACAAAAGCGCTCGCCGGTGCTGACTACTTGCTCAAAGGTGAAATGCGCGCGTTGTCAAAATCTACGCGGGAAGGCACGAGCGATTATTTGCTTTACAGCTTTACACTGATCGACGCTGAATCTGGCGGCATCTTGTGGGCTGGTGACTTTGAAACCAAAAAAGTGGGCGATGTGGGAGTGATTTACCAGTGAAAAAATTTCTAACACTATTCTTTCTATCAGCTATCGCCATGTACGTCGGTTGCGCCCAGACTCGGTCTGCACAAACGGGCCTTGGGCAGTCTATCGACAACGCGACGACAGTCACATTCGACTGGGGCGAAGTGTATTGCGGCAAGGGCGTTGTGTGCTCCGAAGTCGAAGTGCGTCGGGTAGATATCGAAAGCCGTGACGGCGGCAAAGTCGAAGTCACCTTGCACAACCGCACCAACAGCCAAGTCGCGGTGCAAATCGCGCTCGAAATTTTGGCAGCCAATGGATCACGTCTCGATAGCACCCAATACTACGACGTACCGATTCAGCCACGGGTAGAGAAAGTGTGGACCATGCCAGGTATTTACCGAACTGGGGCCAAGGTGCGTGTATTGCTTAGACGCCTGTGATACCATGTGCAAGTAAATGATGGAGCTTGAGCACCATGGAACATGCTTCTCGGGCGCCGTGGACGGGCCTTGTGCTGTCTGGCGGCGGTGCGCGCGGTGCCTATGAAGCAGGCGTGATTCGCTATTTGCGCGACGAAATGCCCCCGCGCGTGCGTGCACATATGCGCTTTGAAGTGATTTGCGGGACGTCCATCGGCGCAGTCAACAGTTGTTTTCTCGCCGCTTACAATCATATTCCTGAAGCTCAGGGGCGTATCCTGGCAGAAACCTGGCAGCGATTGCGCATTGATTCCATCTACAAAGTGGGCTGGCAGGAAATTTTTAACCTGCCCAAATTTCTTCTTGGTTCTCGTGGTCGAGGTGAACTGGATGAAAAAGCAGGTCCTGGCCGTCTTGGCGGGCTGTTAAATACATCGCCTCTCGAACAACTTGTTCGTCGCGATATTCGTTGGGATAATATCTCTGCTAATTTGGCGTCGGGAGATTTGAAAGCGCTGGCGTTAAATGCCACCCATATTCGCTCTGGTAACACCCATGTATTTGTCCAACTTGCATCGGGTACACTGCCACCGTGGAGTACAGATCCGCGCATCGAGGCCCACCAGGTAGAGATCGGCCCCAACCATGCCCTTGCCTCAGCTGCTATCCCTTGGTTGTTTCCTGCCGTCGAGATTGAAGGGGAAACATATTGCGATGGCGCGCTCAAACTCAACACGCCTATTTCTCCAGCGCTGCGTCTGGGTGCAGATCGGTTGTTATTGATTGGCCTACAGTCGGAGGGCCAGCATAACGAATCTACACAAAAGAAAGCAGAGCGTATTGATCGCTATCCCTCGGCGGCGTTTTTACTTGGTAAAATTTTAAACGCGCTGATGCTGGATCAAACCGAATATGATTTGAAACGCCTTGAACGTTTTAACCACTTGCTAGATATACAAAAAGAGAGTTTTGGCCCAGCGTTTCGCACGGCATTTGATCAAAGAATGACGACCGTGCGGGGAGCACCCTATCGCAAGATCGATACGCTGTTGATTCGGCCGAGTGAAGACATCGCGCAAATCGCTGGCCGCCATTTGCGCATCGGCAGCATTGTGGCGCGAGCGGGTGGACTGGTGGGTTCACTATTGCGTCGCATGGGAGACATGAGCGAAGGCCAGCCAACCGATTTGCTGAGCTATTTGCTTTTCGACGGCGAATTTGCCACAGACCTCATTCGTCTTGGCATGCACGATGCAGATGCGCAGCGACAAAAGATCATCGACTTTTTTAGCACTTGAGGCAGACCATGGTTTCGCGCAATTTTTTCGCCGATAACCCCGATATGCAATTTCACTTTCGTCATCTTCCTTGGCAAGATCTCGCTTCGGTGATGTCTATACCTGCAGACGAATTGCGCAGTGCATCAGAAGAGATGCTGCAGGCGCTTGGCGAATTTGTCGCCAATGAGATCGCTCCTTACACCCACGAACTTGATGCCCAAAGGCCTGTCATCAGGCCGGATGGCGAAGTCGATGATGCACCGCGCATGAAGACCGTCATCAATGGCCTAGCGAAACTTGGTGCTATGGGATTGACTATGCCCAAGCACATCGGTGGTTTGGGTCTACCATGGGTGCTATCGAGCGCGCTTTTTGAAGTGTTGGCGCGCGCGGATGTCGCGGTGATGACCTATTATGGTTTCTGCTTGGGTCAAGCTCAGGTGCTTTTCAGCCAGGCCATTGATGCAGGCGATTTCACTGTCGAGAACGGCGAACTCAAATCGACGTGCTTCGATGCACAGATGAAGCCGATGGCACAAGGCATTGAAGTTGGCGCGATGGCCATCACCGAGCCTGGCGCTGGTTCCGATGTATCGAAGATCACCACCAAGGCATGGCAAGATGACCATGGCATGTGGCATGTGAATGGCCAAAAGATCTGGATCACTTGTGGCAACGGAGAACATCACCTGGTGTTAGCTCGCTCCGAGGACACCAAAACCGTCCATGGTCTCGATGGTCTTTCGCTCTTCTATGTGCCCGCGCATGTAACGCGTGACGGACAGCGCGTGCGCAATATCGAAGTCGCCGGGATCGAGAAGAAAATGGGCCAGCATTCGATGGTCACGGCAACGATCAACTACAACGACAGCGAGGCCACCCTGCTCGGCAAACGCGGGCGTGGTTTTCAAGCCATGTTGATGCTCATGAACGACGCGCGTATTGCATGTGGCATGCAGGGCTTGGGCCTATGCGAAGCTGCGCTGCGCATGGCGCGAGACTTTGCTAACACGCGTGTGACTATGGGCAAGCCCATCGCGGAGCACGAGATAATTGCCGACTACCTCGAGGACATGGACACGCGTGTAAGTGGGCTGCGGGCGATGACTTATTGGGCGAGCTTTCAAGAAGAGATGGCGACGCGCTACCGCTTTTTGCTCAGACTTTTTCCACCGACGGATGAGCAGAAAAAACGAGAGATGGAAAAAGTGCAGCGCAAGCATCGTTGGAAGAGTCGCATGCTCACGCCACTGGTGAAATACACGGGAGCGGAGCTTGCAGTGTATGTGGCACGCATGAACATGCAGATTATGGGCGGTGTTGGTTATATGAGTGAGTATGGCGCGGAGAAACTCTTGCGCGATGCTCTGGTGATCCCCGTCTACGAGGGCACGAGTCAGATTCAAGCATTGATGGCGATGAAAGATCATTTGAAAAAGGCGTTACGCAATCCTGCCTTGTTTTTAGCAGGCTCAGCGAAGGCACGCTTCGACGCGTTGCGTACGACGGATGTGATGGAGAGCGGACTTGCGAGGGTCAAGGCTGTCTATTTCAGTGCGATTAAAACAATTTTGACGCGTATTATGGCAGACAAGCTTGGCGACTTAAAAGGCAAACCAATTTGGCATTGGCGGACGGCGTTTTTCAAGTCGTGGGATCCCGCCAAGGACTTCAGCTTTGGCTTGCTACACGCCGAGCGCTTCACCCGAATCGCTGCCGACATGGCGGCGGCCAAGATCTTAGTGCACCAAGCCCGCAACACCGCCAAAACACCCGATGGTCCTTGGCGCCGCGGCATCGCCGAACGCTTCCTCGCCCGCGCCGAACCCCGCTGCCGCGGCCTACTCATCGAAATCGAATCTATCCGCCGATCTCCCTCGCAGATTCAAACAGATCCACGTCGCTGAAATAAATCGTCGACACCTGCCTGTTAGCTCTCTATTGTCCATCCCCAAACAGGAGGAGTGCCGATGATGCCTTTGCCTTTGCGATCGAGTGATACTCACGCGGACTTGCAAGCATTCGAGGTGGAAGTCATGCCTCACGTGCACACCCTGTTTGGCGCAGCATTACGCCTCACGCGATCTTCTTCCGATGCGGAAGACCTGGTGCAAGAAACTTATCTCAAAGCTTTTCGCTCTTATGAGCAGTTTGAGATGGGCACCAACAGCAAGGCATGGCTGTTTCGTATTCTCACCAACACGTTTATTAATAAGTATCGCCGCAAAGTGAAAGAACGCGAGATCATCGACGGTGAATCCCGTGCACCAACGGTTTTTGCTTCTATCGATATTCGCGCCAAAGGCGATATGAATCCGGAAAATATCGTTGCGGATCGTGGATTATCAGATGAAGTGCTAGGTGCTTTGCATCGGGTACCAGTGGATTTCCGCGTCGTGGTGATCTTGTCAGATATTTACAGCTTCTCTTATAAAGAGATTGCCGAGATGGTGGCCATTCCCATTGGCACAGTGATGTCGCGCCTATTTCGCGGACGAAGGCTCATGCAGGAGCAACTCTTTGACTACGCTATTCGGGAAGGCGTGATTAAAGCACCAAGCAAGATGGAGGGTGCACAAACCTTCTGTTTGGAAAGCTATCGCAAACGTTCCGCACGACAGCAAGCAGCCTAGCCGTTTCTAAAATCCGGCGGTAACGGCTAACCCGCCGTTCCAAGCCGAGCCACCGAAGGTATAGCGCGAACCTGCTTTTTCTACAGTCTGATTGGGCATGATGGCCAACATGCTGTAGACATCCGCGCTAAGCTCTACGTTCTTGGTCTTCACAAAGCGATAGCCAGCGCCAAAAGAAACATTGTGTGAATCAGCATCTAATAAATTTGCTGATCCTGTCGGCAAATCAACCGCAGCGGGCCTAAAGCCGTAGCCAGCGCGCACGTGAATGTCCCGTGGAAAGGTGTATTCGACGCCGATTCGCGGCATAAAAACATTGCGAAAAGAAAATTTCGTATTGTGTGCGCGCACAAATTTCGAGAGAGCAGATTCCGCGGATGCATTCTCTGGAGGTGGTGTAAACTGCAAAAATGGTCCAGAGTAGTTTGGCCAGTAGTACCAAGTCACGTCTACTCCAACAGTCAATGCTTTCAGCGGCGAATAGGCAGCACCTATGGCAATTTGATGCGGCGAATATCCCAAATAGGCTTCCATGGTGGGGTCAATGATCGATTGTATTCCTGCAACCTCGGTGACGATGTGCGTTGGAGCCAACATTGCGCCGTAGGATTCGCTTCGATAGGTGATTCCCAGGAAGAGACTGTCAAGTGGTTCATACGTGACTCCAGCGATCGCTGCCACTGATGCTGTCGCTGGCCCCGACAGCAGACTCTGCACCTGTTTTGTCGCGAGCGAGGCATTCATGTCCATGCCAAGCGTCGCTCCTCCCGATAAAGCGAACGCAACACCCACAGACAATTGTTTAATCGGTCGATAAGCAATTCCCGCCATCGCTGAGGGCAGCTTCAACCCCGAGCCATACATCATCATGTGAAATTGATCGTCGACAGTCCTAAGGCCTACAAACATCGGATTCGGCAATCCAAATGTCACATGAAAGCCAAGCGATATATCATATGGCAGCTTAAAGCATCCACCGAGGCTCACTAACCCTTGCGAACCTACCTGGTCAACGGGAACATTTGGCGTGCCATTATCGACGCTGAAATTGCTCTGCACATAATCAGCGGAAAGACTCACAAGGTGAGAAGCGCAGCGGGCTAGATTGGCGGGATTATAGTAAACCGATGAATCGTCTGCCGAGAGCGCAGTACCTGCACCGCCCATGGCTCGCATCCGCGCACTTGCGCCTAGCAAGTCCTCGATGGGGTGTGCACCAGAAATCGTCGAGATGCATACAGTAAGTAGAGCAATTTTTTTGAATGCCATTGGTCACCTAACGGGCAGCTCGAATTTCTCGCAATAATTTAAACAATGCGATGGGTCCTGCGTTCGTGTCGGACACGTAGGCGATTAGGCGCTCGATGGCAACATCCATGTCTTCGTCTTGCCAGTCGGAAAAAGATCTCGCTTCGCCACATGCACCCGAGGCGCTCTCGGTGATGGACGCAATTCGAAAGAATGTGTCGCCGAGAACTTGCATGGCAGACGCTCCCTCTTCGGGTTTTCTCATGAGTGTATGCAGAACAATAGAATGGGAGCGAAACTGCTCTACAGTCAAAAAATCTTGCACGCTGCCATTTGGAATCATTGACGCGGGCATTCGCGCTAACAACTCGTCCGTGAGAGCATGCAACTCACTATCCAGATTCTGCTGCGCAAATAAGCGCGACGAAATATCGATTAGGGTTTCTGACTTTTCCTGACTAAGCCCGGGGTGATTTGAAGAAAAGATCCGCACCGCACGCGTTGTCCCAAGCGAGGTGCAAACGCCAGGAAAATGATTGAGAGCAAACTTAAACCCTGTCATTTGCCATGGTGTCAAGAGAACAGGGATGAGATGATACAAAAAATCTGCATCAAGCGGATCATTGGCAGCAAGTGCAATCAATGTATCGATTGCCTCTCTTTCCCTGCCCAGATGCTTACCAAAAGCCAGCAGCTTAGCCCTAACGGATGGCACATTCACATCATGCAAGATTTCAGCGGTCTGCACGAGATTGCGCTCAATTTGCCCAGAATCAATCAAGGGCAAGATGGTTTTTCCGAGGTGAACAAGCTCGTTCGGATCGGCTATTGGCGCAAGTTCGGCCGATGCAGTCGCAAGTTGATCGATCGCACCAACGAGCTCACCCTTCCTCGCATCTAGCAATTCCGTCTTCTGCGCCGCACATGTGCTGCGTTCCGCATTAAAGCGCAGCTGCTCAAAAGCCACCTCACCAGGAGTAGGTGCCTTCTCCGGCTCAGACGTTTCGAATGGGCATGCCACAAGCAACAAAGCCGCCCAGCCGACAGAATATAGGCAATATTTTCTTAGTAATATTTTCATAATTCAGGCTGGTCTTTCTCTATTATCTATTGATAAGCGTGTCAATTCGGTTGGGACAAAGCGTCCAGAAATGGTAGGATGCAAGCATGCGCTTTTCCAACTCCGCGGGGCGTGACCGCCGCCATCTTGCTGTAGACATCAATCTAACCAACCTGGTTGACATTATGTTCAACCTGCTGCTCTTTTTCATGCTGACCTCGAGCATCGCCGAGCACTCAGGCATCAACGTTGATCTCCCCCAAGCGAGCCATGCCGATTCCGAACTCAATGCCAAGGATCTCTCTATCGTGCTCACTTCCGATGGATCTATTCTGATCAACGACGAGCAGCGGACCGCCGATCAGCTCAAATCTCAATTAGAGAAAATGCCCAAGGGCAGCGACCCGCGCGTAGTTTTACACGCCGACAAGGGTGTCCCCTATGGGCGAGTGGTCGAGATCATGGACCTCGTGAAAAGCAAGGGCGTTGGCCATATGTCCATCGCCACCGAATCTGGGCACTAACTAAGGCACCTTCCAACCGGCAATGTACTCGACGTTTCCATCGGTGCCTGTGATAGGACTTTCAGCGTACCCGAGCAGATGAAGTCCCTGCGCCTGCGCACAATCAAGTACTTTTTGGAGCGCCATTGCCCGCGCATTCTCGTCACGGACAATGCCCCCTTTTCCCACTTGTTCTGGCCCGACTTCGAATTGTGGCTTAATCAGCGCGTAAATAACTGCCGCGGGGGCAAGATGCCCCAAAACTGCCGGCAACACTTTCAACAATGAGATAAAACTGACATCGATGGTCCCGATAGTCGGAGTGGGGTTAAAAGTGCCCCGAGGCACTTTCAGCATGTGCGTACGCTCCATCGATGTCACACGCGCATCCTGCCGAAGCTGATAAGCAAGTTGGCCATACCCCACATCGACGGCGAACACGTGCTTCGCACCATTTTTGAGCAGCACATCGGTGAAGCCACCTGTCGACGCACCTACATCCAGGCATATAGCGCCTGCAATCTGTGCGGGCCACTTCTGAATGGCAGCTTCCAGCTTAAATCCTCCCCGAGAAACATAGGGGATACTATTTTCCTTAATGCGAAGCACCGCATCCACTGACACCTGCGTGCCGGGCTTATCCACCCTGTGCTCGCCGACCAGCACGTCTCCAGCCAAAATGCGAGCCTGCGCTCGAGTACGCGTAAGTTCCAGGCCTCTTGAGACCAGCAGAGCGTCTAACCGCTCTTTATGTGGCTTGGAATTGGTCATTGTGAATACTGTAGTTATAAGAAAGGATGATCACTCTGGCTACTGGAGACAAGAAAATGGCTGATATCTCTCTTTGCATTGCTCACAAGATGGGCAAAGCCCAAGCTAAGAAGCTGATTCAAAAAGAAATTCTGGCTTCAGCGTTAGGTGATTTCTTCCAAATTGAAGCAGATTGGAAAGGCAATGCCTGCTCCATTTCTGGCCCTGCTCAAGGATCAATAGAAATCACGGATGATGAAATCAAGGTTGAGCTCGATTTAGGGTTCAAGGCAAAACTTTTCCGCAGCAAAATCGAGAGCAAGCTCAAAGAGCGCGTCGAAAAAGTTTTGGGTTGAATGACCAGAATTACTTATTTTCTGGTGCCGCTTTTTCTGGCGCTTCCTTGGGCGCCTCTTCGCCCTTGTCCATATGCCACATATGGCCCGCTCCCTGGTGTCCTTCCCAACCCTTGCAGCTACCGCAACGCGAATGCTCCCAATGGTGCGGGGCGCAAAAGACGGCGAGAGTAAGCACCACAAGAAGAGCCTGCCAGAATTTCCCCGGCCTTACCTGCAGAATGTCGGCCACGACTTTGTTCCATGAAAAATACAGCAACACCGCCGCAATTATCCACCAAGCGAAACCAAAACCACACATCGTCCACATACACATAAGCGCCCCTTTTTTTGAGTAGGTTACAAGAATGGATTGATGGTAATCGGTGTAGGCATCCGAGCGCAATACATTCATCTAGAATTTAACTTTACCCATTTCAATGCGTTGTCTAGATCGGAGAACTCGCCATCGAGCTGAGCCTCATATGCCTTCGCCAAAATTTCTCCCACCTGCGGGCCCGGAGTCATTCCGGCGTCAAGCAAATGGCGGCCCATCAAGATCGGCCGGGGCGCTGCATTTTGCACCGATAGCCGAGACGCTTCGCGCAGCAACCACACAACCGACGGATCAATTCCCGCTTTGGCGTCTTCGGTCGTGCGACCTAAAAAGTCAGCTTTAGCAACCAAACACAAGCGTGTAATCGGCACCCGTGCTGACAAGCGTCGGATAGCACCGTCGGAGATTTTCTCGCGTTCTTTATAGAGCTGCACAGGCTTCAAATGATCCCGCACCAAAGGCACCACGGCATCAATCAGATCATTTGGCGCTCCGACGCGAGAAAGAAAAGAGCGTGTTGGTTCCTCACCAGCGGCTTCATGGTTCTTGCTCCGGTAACGACCATCTTCAAATTTCGTCGTCGGGGGCTTACCCAAATCATGGCAGAGCGCTCCGAAAAGAACCTTGAGCGATTCATCTTCGTCGAGCTGCTCTTCGCGCACAATGCGCGCAGCTTCATCCGCTACCATAAGCGTGTGCACCCACACATCTCCCTCTGGATGCCATGTGGGATCTTGCTGGCAGCCCATTAACGCAAGTAGCTCAGGAAATAGCTCGAGTGCGCCGGTGTCCTGTAGCACTTCAAGCCCAATCGAGGGCCTGGCAGCGAAGATAAGCTTCTTAAATTCTTCCCAGATTCTTTCCTTGGGAAGGGTAGATAGTTCACTGCGCAAGTTTTGACATTTTTTTATCGTTCCCGGATCGAGGGAAAGCGCAAAGCGTGCAGCAAATTGCGCGGCGCGTAGAACGCGCAGCGGATCTTCATCGAACGCTTCGGAGACATGACGCAAAATACCTTGTCTCAGATCTCGTACCCCACTGTGTGGATCTAGGAGTGTACTGGTCTCCAAGTCTATGCCCATGGCATTCACTGTGAAATCACGACGCAGAGATGCATCCTCGAATGACAGATTGGAGTTCATCTCGACAAAAAAACCCTTATGCCCTCGGCCTTCTTTGTTTTCGCGTCGAGGTAAACTGACATCGAAATTCGCGATTTCCGGCCTGGTCATCGAGACTTTGAGCACGCCAAAACTCTTGCCAACCGCATGCACATCCCCGAGCGTTGTCAGAACAGCTTCAAGATCATTCAATGCGATGTTGTAGACTTCAACATCAATGTCTTTGGGCGACAGCCCGAGTAAGTGATCACGCACACAACCACCCACCGCAACCGGTTTTCCACCTGCTTGCAAGACGGTGTCAACAAGTGCCCGCAGACTTGGTGAGATGGGAAATGGTTGATCGAATCCTGGAAGTTCGCGTGTCATAGATTCTGTTATGATACAGCCTTGAAATGGCCAAGCACATTCTTGAGCCAAAATTCTTCAAGCTGCCTTCTCTGATGTAGCCGCCGCATGGGCGGAAGTGTTTGTAAAAACACCTGGCCATAATTTTTGTGAATCAACCGGCTATCCAAAACAGCCACAACGCCGGCATCTTCAATGGAACGTAAAAGACGCCCGACGCCTTGCTTCAAAGCAAGTGCCGCCTCGGGTAAAGACAGATGTGCAAACGCTGACAACTTCTGCTCTTCCAGACGCTCCATGCGTGCTTGGTAAATCGGATCGGAGGGCGAGCGAAACGGCAACTTATCGATCACCACCATGCGCAATGCCTTACCACGCACATCAACGCCTTCCCAAAAAGAATGGGTTGCAAATAAAACGCCACCATCACTTGCATCCGCCTCGACGAACGCTTTGAGCAACTCGAGCTTGGGTGCGTCACCTTGTTTAAACGATTGCAAACCAAGGTCATCGAAATCAGGCTTCAGACGTTCATAGGACTGCAGCATCGCACGATGGCTGGTGAAGAGTAAAAAGGTACCACCGCCGCTTAGGCGCGCTAGAAAACGCGCCTCGTCTTCGAAGTGTTCGGCAAAACTCTCATGACTCGGTTCGGGGAAGTGAGGGGGCACATAAAGTGAAGAACGTTGTTCAAAATCGAAGGGTGCTGGCCAAATTTGCGTCTGTAATTTATCATCATTAAAGAGGCCGATTTTGCGAACAAAAGGCTCGAGGCTGTTTTTGACGGCCAGTGAAGCGCTTGTAAATACGATGGGATTTTTCCCCGACCACAGATTTTTCCGAAGCACTTCAGCAACATCAATCGGCGCTGCTGAGATGGTATATTCGCGTGCATCATGCTCCAGAAATGTAACGTAGCCGGCCTGCTTTGCACCATCCTCAAATAAGAAGAGCGCGTCTGTCAGCAATTTTTCTACGCGGCGATTCATCGCTGAAATCTCCGCTTTTTTTCCCCCTTCAGCAGACCTAGTCGCAACGAGACAAACTAAAATGGTACGAACAGACTCTTTAAATGTGCCGATCAGCTCTACGATCTCTGGCTGCTGTAGCGCGAGCATAATCCGCGCACGGTTCTCATCGGTGCGCGTCAGCCTGATAAGATTCTGCAGAATGGCCAAAAATGTGCGGGACATTTCGTCGAGTGCGACCCGAAAAGACGCTTGCTCATGAGCAGGCAGAAGAAGAAAGATCTGGAGCAAATCACGCGCCAGAAGTTTCACCTGGTGCAAGCTCAGCGACACCCCAAAGTGCTTGGTTGCGTTATCTTCAAGTGAATGCGCTTCATCAATAATCCAAAGATCGGTATCGGGGATGATTTGCGACCAGCCGTCTCCCTCGGCAGACTCGGACGCCGATTTGATGCGTAAAGTGCGATCGGCACAGAGTAGGGCATGGTTAACCACAATCACATCTGCCCCGAGCGCGCTCTTGCGCATCTGCGTCACGAAGCAATCTTGGTAGAGCTTACACTCCTGTCCGAGGCAAATCTCACCACGCGCATTGAGCTCCGACCAAATCAGCGCGTCGTCGGGCAATCCAGCAAGTTCAGCCCGATCACCAGTCATCGTTTTGCCAGACCAATCTGTAATCTGTTCGAGCATGCGGTTGACACCGGCATCAAACATGTCGCCAGTGGGCGAAAAGTTTTCAGCACGATGCAGACACAAATAATTCGCGCGACCCTTCATCAGCAAAGTGCGCTTGCGCTTCTTGGTAAGCTCGTACACGCAATCAAGAGCAAGAGGCAGATCCTTGTGAAAAAGCTGATCTTGCAGGGTGCGCGTGCCCGTGGAGATCATCACCCTTTTTTCAGAAAGAAGTGCTGCGACAAGATAAGCGAGAGACTTGCCGGTGCCCGTTCCGGCTTCGACGATCAACCGACCTTTTTCTTGATCCAGAACACCCGCAACAGCCAAAGCCATTTCAATTTGTGCGGGCCTGGGCACGTACCCGGAGAGGCGCTTGGCAAGCGGCCCATCTTCAGCAAAAAACTGGCGAATTTGATCTTTCACAAAAGCCTAGTCGCGAAAGTTATCAAACGAAAGTTCCAAAGGAAAATCCTTGGCTCTCAACATCGCCATCACAGCTTGCAAGTCATCTTTTTTCTTGCCTGTCACACGCACGCTATCTCCTTGGATAGCAGCCTGCACTTTCAGCGACTTGTCTTCTTTGATGGTCTGCACAATTTGCTTAGCATTGTCTTTGTCGACGCCTTTCTTAAGCGTCACATCCATGCGCCACATCAGCCCACCGGCAGGCTGGGCGTCTTTGTTGTCGAGGAACTTGAGCGATAATTTACGCTTTACAAATTTGTCCATGAGTACATCGTATGCCGCCTTAACCCGGTCTTCGCTGTTGGCAAGAAGCGTAAAGCCTTTATCCGAGCGTGATAGCTCTACATTGGTGTCACGAAAATCATAGCGCTGCGCAAGCTCGCGTTCAGTTTGATCAACCGCATTTTGTACCTCATGCGAATTTGCTTCCGAGACGATGTCAAACGATGGCATTGGCATTTGCTCCTGCAGCTAAAATGGTGTGTCCGATGTCTTTGCGAATTTGTGCGCCAGCAAAATCAATGTGGCTTGCCATCTGATAACAGGTTTTGAGCGCGCTTGCTATAGTATCCCCGGATGCCGCGAGCGATAGGACGCGACCACCTGAAGTGACTAAATTGCCCTCACCGGTTGCCACGCTAGCAAAAAACACCTGACCCCTGTCTGTCTGCTTCGCTTTCTCGAGACCTACAATCGCATCACCCACTTGTGTGCGCTCCGGATAACCTCGGCTGGCCATCACGACGACAGCCGTTGGCTCCATCTGATCCGCAAAATCATGATCGGCACAAGGAAGTTGTTCACCATCGGCAACCGCCTTCAAATACCCATAATAGTCAAGCTTCGTACCAAATAGCAGCGCTTGTGCTTCCGGATCGCCAAGACGCACGTTAAACTCAAGGAGGCTAAAGTCCCCATCGTTCACCATCAAACCAGCATAGAGAAAACCACGATACGGGGTACCACGCGCCTTCATCGCGCGCAGCGTAGGGAGAAACACACGCTCTTTGACTTGCTGGGAAAAATCTGCAGAAAGGCCATGAACTTTCGTAATCGGCCCGACTACTCCCATGCCTCCAGTATTCGGGCCACCGTCACCCTCAAGCAATCTTTTATGATCGCGCACCGGAGCGAACAGATTCACACTGTCACCGTCGCAGATGCCAATAACAGAAATCTCGTTCCCGGGCAAAAATTGCTCGACGACAATTCGCTTGGATGCAACGCCAAATTTGGCTTCCGAATCCACGCCTAGGAACTCCCGTGCCGTCTCTAGCGTATGATTCACGTCATCGCACACCATTACCCCTTTGCCGGCGCAAAGCCCATCGGCTTTCACAACGTAGCGGCCCTCTTTACCTCGCAAAAACCGCGCGACGTCTGGGCTGTTATCAAATACGTCGTAATTTGCCGTGGGAATATTGGCCTCTTCACAGAGGGACTTCATCACACTCTTGCTCGCCTCAAGCGCAGCACACGCTTTGGATGGGCCAAAGGCAGTTACGCCTACATCTTTCAGCGCATCCACGATACCCAAGGCCAAAGGCTCTTCTGGACCAATGACCACCAAGTCGGGATTCGTTTGCTTTGCCACCCGCACGTGACCTGCAACGCCCTCGGCAGGTAACTTGAGGCATTCAAATTCGTTGGCGATGCCGGCATTGCCTGGCGCTACAATGACCTCATTGTCAGCACGCAGACAGTGCGCCAACGCGTGCTCTCGCCCACCGGATCCCAGAATTAAAATTCGCTTTGCCATGTAAAACCTCTTCGCTGCTTGTGTAAAGCTTGCTGGGCGACCGTGCAACTACTCGTATCGATTGACGAACGTAGATTTCATATCGCCTGACTTGACCTGACGTTGGACTCCGTGGTCACATTGAACATGAAGTTAAGCGATGCCCTTGTATGCGCTCTGCGCCAACTTGGTGTTCGATATGTGTTTGGTGTGAGCGGTGCCAATATTGAACATCTTCACGACGCCATTCATCGACTTGGCGGCACCGAGCTTAAGTCTGTGCTGGCAAAATGTGAATCCGGGGCCGCATTCATGGCTGATGCTTACGCTCGCGTACATCGAGAGTTAGGTGTTTGCTGCGCAACATCTGGTGGCGGCATGACGAATCTGTTGACGGGCGTGGCTGAGTCCTACGCAGAATCTGTTCCAGTGCTTGCTTTAGTAGGACAGCCACCCATGAGCTTGTGGGACAAAGGAGCGTTTCAAGACTCATCGGGACTGCACAGAACGGTGAAGGGCGAACAACTCTGGCAATCCGTGAGTAAATATGTTGGCGTCGTCAAATCCGCTTCGGAGTTCTGGCCCTTTCTCTCCACTGCCATACTGGCATGCTTGTCCGGGCGCCCAGGGCCGTCAGTCATTTTGTTACCTCGAGATATTTACGACCAAGATGTATCCGATCTAACTCCCAATTGGGGGCCTGACCTTCTACGCAGCATTTCATCGCTGCAGCCAATTCTTGAGGACATTGAGCGACTCAAGAATGCTCTGCAAAATGCGAAAGCGCCCGTTCTGGTGATTGGCCACGGTGTGCGACGTTCGCCATCCGGAAGCGCGGTTATCCAGTTTGCCACCACCACGGGAATTCCTGTTGCAAGCACATTATCTGCGCGCGGTGAGTACCCGAACGACGCTGATAACTACCTGGGCTGCATCGGTGTCGCAGGGCATCCCTCTGTCCATCGCTACATCAATGACAAGGCGGATCTTATCGTTGTGGTTGGTAGCGGGCTCAATATCATGACCAAAGGCCCCCTTGGGGAAGCACTTAACAAGAAGCAGGTCGTGTTTGTGAACATTGACACAGCTGCGCTACATCAAAATTATCCGGACAAAATTGCCATCTCCGGCGATGATGGTGAAGTGTTTAGCGCCTTGCTCGCTGAGATTAAAACTGACCCGCTTCATTTTGACAAGCTAAATTCTTACGCGCTGGAGATTTTCAAACCCACACTCATCACACCACCGGTGAAGGACAATGAAGAGAGCAGTCTGCTGCAAAGCGAGGCTATCTTTTTACTCAACGAAATTTTACCGGAAAATGGTCACCTTGTTTACGACGCCGGAGATTGCGCAGCAGCAGCAATGCACTTCTCCTTGGTTCCTCGAGGAACAAGCTCTACCATTGCACTTGGGATGGGAGGCATGGGATATGCCATCGGAGGTGCCATCGGAGCTCAAATCGGATCTCCAGCCGGCACGCGCACAGTCGCCTTCGTTGGTGATGGTGCATTTCTCATGTCCGGATTAGAAATCCACACCGCTGTAGATCTTGGCCTCCCAATACTCTACGTTGTGTTTAACAACAACATGCACGGCATGTGCTTGGCCAGACAGCGCTTATTTTTTGAAGGGCGCATCGAAGCCTCGACATACTCCCCCTTCAGCGTCGCGCAAGTCGCACGCGGCCTTGGCCCTGAGAACAAACTCTGGGTTTCACAGGCTAGTAGCGCAAGCGAACTCAAATCACGCCTCGAAGAATACAAGCAGAATCTGGACAAACCAGGTGTTCTTGAACTCCGCATCTCCCAGGAAGAACTGCCACCATTTACGCCATTCCTGGCTACAGATGCACCAACCACCACACTGTTAAGGAGAAGCAATTGAAATCAAATATTGGAGCAAAAATCATTGATGTTGCGCGCTTCCTCCCAGAACACATAGCTATTCCACAAATGAACGAGGAGGAGAAAAATGACCCGCTCCTGCAAAACGATTTTTTCAAATCTCCGAAAGAACGTCGTTTTGCATTTCCGCAGTATTCTTCTGCCGATCTCGGCACCATGGCCATGAAAGAGTTGTTAGGCCGAACAGGCATCTCTCCGACAAAAATCGATCTCATACTATATTCCTGCGCGATCACCGACTACGTCAACATCGGCATTGGCCCGGACATCCAACATCGCTCCGGAGCAACAAACGCCACGGTCTTACAAATTGACACGGGCTGCGTGTCATTTCTATCGATGCTCAACACAGCGGATGCTTTCATCAGAGCCGGACGTTACAAAACCATTGCGATTGTTACCGTTACAAATTTTATCTCGCGGCTAAAAGACTTCCAGCGCTCACCTAAATCTTGGGTTTTGGGTGATGGCGCTTCTGCCACACTTGTGGTGGCAGGAACCCCAAATATTCTGGCGAGCCAGGAACAGTCTTTCGGCGAAAACTACGGCCTCATGGTCTGTCAACCGCGCGGAAAAAACAATGAAGTGCAGCACTATTGGGATACCGGGGCAGGCCCACTCCAGGTGGAATTCTCCGAGGGCATGATAGAACGGCTAAAGCATAACGCTGTAAGTTTGGTCAGCGAGTCAGTAAAAGCCAGTATCGCAAAGGCGGGCTTTAGGACCGAAGACATTTCGCTTCTCATTACCCACCAGCCCAATGTCGGCCTCATCAAGCAGTGGCGGCTAGCAATCGGCATCGATGAGCCGCGGGTTTACGATACATTTCAACGCTATGGAAATCTCTTTCAAAGTTCCATCCCTGTCACCATTTCTGATGCGGTAGATTGCGGAAAAATTCGCGCCAATGATACAATCGCAATGGGGACGTTTTCCAACGGTGGTGACTTCGTCGGCTCAATGGTTTTGAGGTGGTAGGATGTCAAAGAATATTAATAATACCAAATGGCGACGTGAAGATATCAAGATAGGGAGCTGGCCCCTCTCAAAAATCCCCGGCCTCTACCGATCCGAGGATCATCCCATGGAAGAGGCGCAACAAAAACTTGCGCAAGAGACCAAAGATCAATACAGCCACGAAGAAGTCTTTGGAGATTATTGCAACGTCAATCAATATATTAACTGCCCGGTAGATGAGGCGGTTGCCTATGCCTCAAACCCCTACAGTCTCGAGGAATGGACGTTCAGCGTGCGCGACCTCAAAGAGGTTGGCGGCGGATTGCTCTGCGGCCGAGAAGCCTTGGCCAATAACACCGTCATCTATGTGCGAACGGAAGTTTATACCGATGCGCGCGCTGTCGACTACCTGTGTGCTTGGGACCAAGGGCAAGAACTGTGGATGCGCTACTATTGCAGGTTTATTGATGCGATGCCTGCCATCAATAAACCAGGATCTATTCTGATGTGGCTTAATTGCAGACATCCCCATTACCTGCGTGGCCAACAAGGCGCGCCAAAGCATATTGTCGATGGGCAAGCCAGGCAAGACCGGCCCTGGGTGGGAGATATCTGGAAGTTCTTCAAAGTTGGTCATGAGATCGAAGCAGCCAATCTCAAGCAGATCCTCGAGCATCGCTTCGGAAAGGGAAAATGATAGTGTCGGAAGGAGCCGTTACAATTCGAAATGGCGAAATCACACGTTCGCCGGATGGCATTATCTATGGCCGCATCACCGAGCCAGGTACCGTACATACGCTCGACGATGCCATTGAAATTACCAATGCCATGAAGAAGCTACGGACTAACGGCAAGCTGGTGATGCTTATCGATATCCGAAATGTCAAATTCGTGGAGTCCAAAGCGATTTCCTATTTTACCAGCCCCGAGCATACGGAGCTGGTCTCAGCGCAGGCGTTTCTCGTCGGAAGAGCGTTAACTCGGGCTATTGCACGCTTCTTTCTGCAGATTCACCGACCGCCCTATCCGGCACAAATCTTCAGCTCCGAATCAGACGCTGTCGACTGGCTTAGAACCTTCTTGCCCCATGTCTAAAACTTCCCGCACTTTTGCGAGAAAATTCTTGGGCATAAATGGTTTTTGCAAAAATGCGGTTCCTTGCTCCAAAATGCCATTATGTGTGATTGCGTTGTCGGTGTAGCCAGACATGAACAGGACCCGCAGGCCCGGCCGCGCCTTCAGAAGCTTGTCTGCAAGCATCCGACCATTCATCTTTGGCATGATTACATCGGTTAATAGCAGATGAAGGGGATCCTGGTGCTTACTGCTAATATCAATGGCCTCCATGGGACCTTTTGCCTCGATCACGTTGTAACCGTGTCGGCGAAGCAGCGCACTTGCCACCTCCCGCACAACATCTTCATCTTCGACCAATAAAACTGTTTCGTGTCCTTCGGATATTTCTTTTAGACTTGGCATAGGCAGACCGGCAGCGTTCCGTTCCTCAATTCTTGGTAGGTAGACCTTAAACGTCGTGCCGTGCCCGACTTCACTATAGACGAGAATATGACCACCGTTCTGCTTGACGTTTCCGTACACGGTCGACAAGCCTAGACCCGTGCCTTTGCCAACCTCTTTCGTCGTAAAAAATGGTTCGTAAATGCGTGACATTACTTCCGGTGTCATTCCCGTGCCCGTATCGCTTATCGCAAACATCACGTAATGACCTTCTCTAATCTCTGCATGCACTTTCTGAAAGCTCAAATCGAGATCTTCATTTCTTGTCTCGATAATCAATTTCCCGCCCTTGGGCATTGCATCTCGCGCATTCACAGCGAGATTCATCGCGATTTGCTCAATTTGACCTGCATCAGCAACCACCATGCCAATGCTTGGATCCATCTTATTAATGAGTTCTATATCCTCGCCGAGCAAACGCCGTAACATTTTTTCCATACGCGTTAAGACATTGTTCAGGTCAAGGACTTTTGGTTCGATCATCTGCTTCCTGCTAAAAGCCAACAGTTGCTGTGTCAAAGATGCAGCGCGGTTGCCGCAATCCAAAATCGCATCGATTTTTTTTCGAAGCGGGCTGACCGCTGGCAGTTCATCGGCCGCCATCTGACCGTAATTTAAAATAACCGTAAGCAGGTTGTTAAAATCGTGGGCGACGCCTCCGGCAAGTCGACCAATGGCTTCCATTTTTTGTGACTGCCTCAATTGCTCCTCAAGCCCTCTTTGCTCCGTCACATTGGTAATGCTGACCAAGACATTTGGAATGACATCTCGATGCTGTACCTGCAGCAGAATATTGATACGTCGCCCCTTCATGCTTCTGGCAATTGTCTCGGTATTAAAATTCCCGCTGCCAGCCATCAGGGCAACGAGGCCACGTCTAAATACATCAGCCGACTCAGGTAAAAATAGATCGTTGAAATTCTCGATCAATATCTCTTTGCTGTCTGCTTCAAACATCTTCAGCGTCGCACTGTTGACATCGATGATTTTTGCTTTTGCAAGCAACTCTCCAGCAACTTCCACGTGTTCATCCAAATAACTCTTGAGATCCAAAATTCCCTTTGCCTTCAGCGCCTCCAAAGATTGGAAGATTTCTGAGAAGTCCTCTTCTAAAAGCGCGACCGCCGTAGACTCAAAAATGTTTCGATATTTCTGCTCACGCGCGCTGACTTCTGCTTCGGCGTGCCTTCTTTCCTCAATTTCCAAGTTGAGCAAACGATTTGCTTCGGAGAGTTCCTTCGTTCTCTCTTTTACTTGTTTTTCCAGAAATTCTTTTGAAACGACTGAGCGTTGCAATTCCTGGCCAAGCATATTCAAACCAGCTGCTACCGCATTGAAATTTGTATCCTCATAGCCCACGCGAACAGTTTTGGAAAAATCGAGCGCTGCAAGCGAGAGAATCACGTCGAGAATTTCTTCTGTGAGTCGCTCCGCTTCGCTCAGCGTTGATTCTTGTTTCAGAGGAACTTTTTTAGCCATTTCAGGGCGTCCTCTTCATTTAGAAACAGCCGCCCTGGTGTTGGAGGGCGGTTGAAGCCCATAAAGAAATTGCCAATCACTTTGCCAATGCGTGACTTGGTGATGCCACCGACAGCAGCGATTAAGGTACCGACGGTCTCGCCCGAGTAATATGCCCGTGCCTCTGCATCCATGGAGCGCACAGGCGTGAAATCAACTAAGAGTGGCCGCTTTTTCTCGGGGCTCAGTTTTTTAATTACCTCGCCGCTTTCCAGCGCATCTTTTAGCGTTTCTTCAGCATTTTCCAAAAATATCTTGCGAATAATGCCATCGTCGCCAAGCCAGATGCTCGCTGTTCTTGTTTTGAATACTTCAGCTTCCACAGGCCGCCCCTACGGATGTTCATCCCACTTTACGTATTATATACCAAAACTGGCAGCCATCAAAAAATTGCAAGCACAAATTCACACGATCAAACAGAAGCTTACTGCTCCTGTGGCTTTTCCCACTGCTCCACCGGAGTCGGGAAAAGACCATATTTTTCCATTCGATAGCGCAAAGTAAAGCGGCTAATGCCGAGCAGACGTGCTGCCGCAGATTGGTTGCCGAAGGTTCTTTCGAGTGCTTGGGATATCAAACTTTTTTCTAGCTGCTCCAGATGAATCCCGCCTTCTGGGAGCAAAAACACAGTTTCCACGTTCTTCAACTGACATCCCCCCTTTCCCAAAGTGTACCAGATTCACACAGAAAGATGGCGACGTCTGCTAGCGGAAAAAATGCCAAGCGTTTCTCTATACTTAGCTACTGTGCGTCGTGCCAAGTGAATATTCTTGGCCTTCAAAAGCTGCGTCAGCACGTCATCACTGTGCGGGTTCTGCGGACTCTCCAACGCAATTAGCTTTTTGATGGACTCTTTCACCGTCTCGCCCGCTGAAGAAAAAAAGTACTTCAATTCAAAAATGCCTTTCTCGGTCATGATGTACTTGCCATTGGTTACGCGGCTGATGGTGGATTCATGAAGCCCCAGCTCTTCTGCCACGGTCTTCAAAATCAAGGGCCGCAAGGGGCCTTTATTTTCAAACCAATCTTTCTGCAAATTTCCGATGCATTCTGTCACTCGGCAGATCGTGCGCTGACGCTGGTAAATGGCGCGGATTAAACAAGATGCAGAGCGCAAATTGGTTTTGAAAAAACGATGTTTGATGTACGCCGATCCAATCCTAATTTTTGGCAGCCCATGCTCACTTGTGGTGGCGACCAACTCTCCTGCGACGCGCTTTAAATAGACGTCTGGAACGACATACTGTGGACCCGTAGCGTCGATTGCGAATGCGCGGCCAGGTTTTGGTTCCAAGCTCTCTAGTGTTTTGATCGCAGCGATGAGCCTTTTTTGTCCAAACCCGGTCACCTTCATCAATTTGCGATAATCATGACGCTCGACATCGGGTAGAAAATCACGCACCAGAACAGATTCCAGTCCCGCCGAGCGGCACCCGCGTGCTTCAAGCTGCACCTGAAGACACTCTTTGAGATCAATGGAGAGACAACCGAGCGGATCCATGCGCATCACGTTTTGCCTCACGTTCTCAACAAATGAACCAGTGACTTGTGCCTCTTGCGCTACCGCTAAAACCGTCGAGACATGCCCGGCCACAGCGACTTGTTGATCTTGCAATGCTCTTAGGCGATCAATTGTGGTAAGCGCTTTTGCGGCCGTAAGAAGAGCGAGTTTTTCTTCTTCAAAAGCGATGGATTCAAGATAACCGTCGCTATTCATCTCCCCTAATAAGCGCTCAGCGATTTTTCTCTCTACCGCATTCAAATGGCTCATTTGCACTTGCCACAGCAAGTGTTCCTTCAACGTCGGCTTTCGGCTAAAGGTCTGATCCACTGAAGGGTAATCCTCGTCAACTCCTGGATGACGCAAGGCTTCCCAGGGCCATAGATCATCAACATCCGGCTCATCCTCTATCTCTTCGAGCACTGGATTTTCTGCAAGCTCTTGCAAAATCGCTTCCCGAAGTTCGAGCCGCCCCATCGCCAGCACTTTAAGCGCCATCTGCACCTGCGGCGTCATCATCAGAGACTGGGATAATTTGACCGACTGCCTTAGCTCAAGCGCCACCGAACTCTCTCATTTCAAGTTACTTGCCGTGTGTTAGAATATACCTATGAGCCATACAATGGTAGTCCCACACATCGTTGTGTATCCGCTACTTTCCGATACCTTGCCGCCAGCGACAACCACCAACGCCACGTTTATTGGCGATCATACTTATATCGTAATTGATCCAGCGACCTCACATCGATCGGAGCAGGAGCGCTTCGATCAGATCGTGCAAGAAAGGTCTGCCAAAAACCAGCGTTTGCTTGCAGTTGTGCTCACGCATCATCACCCTGATCATGTCGCTGATGCGGTGCGTGTTGCGCAGAAATTCGACGTTCCTATTTGGGCACACGCTGAAACTGCGAAACGTGTCCCATTTCGAGTTAACCGTTTTCTAAAAGACGAAGAAAATTTCATCCTGGAAGGCAACCCACAAATCTCGCTGCAAGCAATCTTTACTCCGGGGCATGCTCCAGGACATTTGTGCTTTTACGAACCGACGAGCAAAACTCTGGTCGCGGGGGACATGGTCGCGAGCTTTGGAACAATTCTGATCGATCCGAGAGATGGGCATCTCGCAACCTATATGGCCAGCCTCAATCGCTTGTTAAAGCTTGACCTAGGCGTTGTCATTCCAGCGCATGGGAAGCCCATGGAAGACGGCCGCGCGAAAATCGAAGAGACACTGGCGCATCGATTGCTCAGAGTGGAGCAGGTCCTTCAGTTCCTCCCCAAGGGACACGAGAACGCGGCAGGCGCAGAGCAAATCGCGCAGAGCATCTATGCGCGGGAACTTCCGAAGAAGCTCCTGTTTCTCGCTACACGTTCTGTACTAGCGACGGCAATTTACTTGTGCGAGCAAGGCCAGGTGAAAACAGACAAAGACAAAGCACTTTTTTGGCGCTGATGCCGAACATGTTGGTATGCCCAACATCAAACGCACTCTCGCTTTTTTGTTTTTGCTTGTCGTTTTAT
>JABDBI010000014.1 GCA_013288705.1 Methanobacteriota archaeon
ATTGGATTCGCTGTCAAAGAATATTTTCGGCACAAAGAATTCACGCCCCACAACGCTGTCGTGCACGTTGTTCGGGTGGCACGCGCGGATGTCGAAGGGAAATGATGTCATTGCCCGGATTCCTGTTGGTACCCAGGTATTCGATGTGGACACCGGCGAGTGCCTAGCCGACCTCACACATCACGGTATGCAGGCGGTGATTTGCAAGGGCGGCTCAGGCGGCTTTGGCAACACCCGCTTTGCCTCTTCTACCCGGCAGGCTCCGGATTTTGCCAACCCTGGCCTTCCCGGAGACGAACGTAATCTACGCCTGAGTTTGAAGCTGATGGCGGATGTTGGGCTTTTGGGCTTCCCCAATGCCGGCAAATCCACGTTGCTCTCACGCGTGAGTGCTGCCAAACCCAAGATTGCCGATTATCCTTTCACAACGCTCATTCCGCAGCTCGGAGTGGTGCGCGCGCCTGAGGGCAAGAGTTTTGTGATGGCCGATATTCCCGGCTTGATTGAAGGCGCTTCGGAGGGTATCGGGCTTGGCGTGCGCTTTCTCAAACACCTCGAGCGTGTGCGGGTATTGTGCCATTTGATTGAGCCGTTGCCTTACGATTTTGCCAACGAAGAAGGCAAGCTGTCGCTGGTGCAGCGCTACGAGACGATTCGCAAGGAGCTTGCTGCATTTAACCCAGAACTTTGTGAGCTACCGGAAATCGTGGTATTAAGTAAAATGGACTTGCTTTCACAAGTAGAGAGCGAAGAAGAAATTCAGGCGCTTGAGCAAACGCTCGCTGCGCAGCATGTGAGGCTCTTACGCATGAGTGCAGCGACGGGTGAGGGTATTCATGAGCTTGTCACAGCGCTGTGGGTGATTATTGCTGGTGCGAAGAAGTCCGAGAAGGATGATAAGACCTTAGGGTTTGATCCAGCACGGGGGTAACCAATGGACATCAAGTCAAAGTTTCGCAATGTGCTTATGCTTTTTGCGCTTTCTTGTTGTTGGGGCCCGTCGTTTTTATTCATCAAGCTGGCTATTGTCGAGCTTCCGCCCAGCACCTTGGTGTTCTCACGGCTATTGATTGGCGTCGCCATTTTGTACACAGTGCTGATATTCAAAGGGGAGCGGCTGAGTGAATACGCGCATCATTGGAAGCACTTTGTGGTGATGGGTTTTTTCTCCACGGCGCTACCTTTTTCGCTTATCAGTCTGGGTGAGAAGACCATTCCAAGTTCGCTGGCTGCGATCATTAACAGCACGACACCGATTTTTACGGCGTTACTCGCACATAATTTTATCGCATCGGAGCGCTTGTCTGCCAGTCGGATAATCGGTGTTTTGCTTGGGTTTATTGGTATTTCTGTCGTCTTTTCACCTGCTTTGCGTGGTGAGTTTCAGCATCATATTTTTGGTTCAATGATGGTGCTTGTTGCAGCGTCGAGCTATGCCGTTGCCATGGTGTATGGGCGTCGAAATACCAGTGAGATACCGAGCTTAGTTGGTGCGACAGGGCAGTTGATGGCGGCGAGTTTTATGTTGCTGCCCTTGTCTCTCTTCTATGACAAGGCTTATACGTTTCCCGTACCATCTTTGCAGGCAATGGCTGGGGTGCTTGGGCTTGGGATTTTTGGCACTGCGATTGCGTTTGTGCTTTATTTTCAGATTATGAAATCCGCTGGTGCGAGTTTCTTGTCGACGGCCACGCTTTTGTTTCCGGTGATTGGGATTATTTTGGGCGTGGTGTTTTTGGATGAGGAAGTGCGGGCGAATGCATACATTGGCTGTGCGCTGATTTTGGCAGGGCTGGCCATTGCTAATCAGCTGTTGCCGACGCGGCTATATCTCGCGCTCGGGCAGGTCGCGATACGTGCTCGGGGATTGCTGCCGGGGTCGGGGCAAACCTAGGGCGTCAGCTTGACTTTGGGTTGGGTTCTCATTTAGCTTTGAATAGTCGGGGGTTAAATGAAAGCAATCCAATTGTTGTGGGTCGTGTTGTTCTGTGGAGTGTGGCTGGGTGGATGCAATTCGTCGTCAGCATCTTCATCGACGGCGCCGAGTGCAAGCACGTTGGCAACCGATTTGATGACTCAGTGTCAGCCAGTGTCTACTTACTATCAATGCAATGTTCCTGGCGGTACTGAATACTGCTTCACAACAAATCTTGGATATGTTTGCTACGACAATCCACAACAAACCTTTGATGATATCAACCATTTCCGCTGCAGCGTAGGGGGGCAGAACTCCAGCATGTTGCGATGCTGTGCACAAGAAGGATCAATTTGTACGTCTCAGTCGGGAGTTTGTATGGATAGCCTGCAAGCGACGTGCATTTCACCGAATTTAGCGGCGCCCTGTCAGTTTGTGGCTGGTACCAACATAGGCACTACCTACAGCTCCTATGGGCCACAAGTCTGTTCAGTATGTAACACTGCGGTTACGTCAGGTAAACCCCCTGCCCAAGATACCACGACAGACATAGGTACATTTTGTGCACAGGATTTCGGTGGCAGCTGCAGTGGTCCTGATGCAAATAATAACTTTCTTTGCGGCGGCAAAACATATTCTGGCAATGTGCGCTGCCAAAATGTAGGGGACAAGGTTAATCTCGTGGGGCTGCCAACTTGCTGTATCCTTTCGGGAACCGGTAGCAGCAGGACGTGCACTCCTTTAACCTGCGCCGCCCAACCAACAGCGACACTGCCCAATTGCGCAAGCTTTTCGGGAAGCGCAACAGCAACGGCTCAGTCCGCAACTCTGGGACAAAATGCCTGTCAAGGAAATGCTATTGGCACAACTCCGCTTTGTGCCTGGCTTCCAAATGCTGCTTCGAGTTCTGCTGCTGCTGGATATTACGGCGCCTGCGCAGCCAGAACACCGCCCGTCGATATTGGCACCGCATGCAGTGCATTAGCTACCTTCCAATGTGGAACAGGCGCAAGTGCGGCTTACTGCATGGATAAGTAACAAAATCCCCCTGCCCCCTTTTCCAAGGGGGGAATTAAACTCAGCCTGCTAGCTCCACCAATTTCTGGTGTGTCTCCGCCATGGTTGCAGTCGGGTCCACCTTGCGCCACACCGCTCTGATTTTGCCTTCCTTATCAATCAAAAACGTGTCGCGTGAAGCAAAGTCGGTGCCCTTATAAGAGCCCAGCGCTTCACTCAGCTTGTGGTCTTTATCAAACAAGAGCGGAAAGTTCAGATTGTACTTCGCCCGAAAAGCCGTGTGCGATCCAATGTCCTGCATGCTCACGCCATACACCTTGGCACCTTTGCTGGTAAACTCACCAATTCCATCGCGGTAACTGCAAGCTTCCTTTGTGCAGCCCGGAGTGTCGTCAGCAGGATAGAAATACAAAACCGTCCAGTGACCTTTCACGCCGTCGGGCAGCTTTAGATCTTTACCGTCGGTGCTGGGTAGAGAGAGATTAGGCAGAGACTGTCCGATCAGAGAGTCGGTCATGGATGGCTCCTTTAGTTTTGTCCAAAAATCTCGCGGTCGCCTTTGGCGTTCAAAATAGGCCCGACAATGTTCTCGCGCTCCATTTGTTCGACGATGCGCGCCGCGCGGTTGTAGCCTATCCCAAGTTGGCGCTGTAGCCAACTGGTCGAGCATTTTTGCGTGCGCATCACAATTTGTACAGCTTCGTCATAACGTTCATCGCTGCTTTGCGGATCGGCTCCGAGCTCACCTTCTATGATGTCTTCGGGAGGTGGTACCACAATATTCATGTCGTATTGCGGCGTGCCTTGCGCCTTCCAGAATTCGATTACCCGAAACAGCTCTTTCTCCGAGACGTAAGCTCCATGAATACGCATGACGTCGCTTGTGCCCGGCGGCATAATCAGCATGTCGCCCTTGCCGAGCAGCTTCTCGGCGCCCGAGCGATTGATGATGGTTTTCGAATCGTGCGCAGCCGCCAAGCGAAAGCCCATGCGCACAGGGAAGTTTGCTTTGATCACACCTGTAATGATGTCGACACTCGGGCGCTGGGTCGCAAGCATCACGTGAATGCCACACGCACGCGCTTTCTGCGCAATGCGCATCACATAGCCTTCGACATCTTTACCTGCCACAGCCACGAGGTCAGCATATTCGTCAACTACGACTACGATAAAGGGCATTTTCTCCTCGGACTTGCCATTGTAGCCATAGATATCGCGCACACCCACTTCATTCATGACTTGATAGCGTCGATCCATTTCTTTGACAGCCCATTTGAGTGCTACCGCCGCTTTTTTGCTGTCGATGATGGGTGGCAGTAACAAGTGGGGAATGCCATCGTAAATGCTAAGCTCAAGCATCTTCGGGTCGATCATCAAAAAGCGCACTTCGTTGGGCGTTGCCCTATACAAGATCGAGCAAATCATCGCGTTGACGCTTACTGATTTACCCGAGCCGGTGGTGCCGGCAATGAGCACGTGCGGCATATCAGCCAGGTTCACGAAGTAGGGCTTGCCCTCGATGGTTTTGCCCACCGCCATGCAGAGTTTATGTGGCTGTTTGCGGTAGTGTGGGTCGGCGACGATTTCTTTGAGATAAACCATCTCGCGATGATCATTGGGCAGCTCGATACCCACTGCACCCTTTCCCGGAATGGGTGCGACAATGCGTACATGTACAGCTTCCATGGCCATTGCAATGTCGTCAGCAAGCGCGGCGATTTTAGATAGCTTGATGCCCGGAGCGGGAACAAATTCAAAGAGCGTGACGACGGGTCCTGGGCGAATCTCGCGCACATGTCCGGGAATGCCAAACTGCGCAAATGTTTTTTCGAGTTTGCCTGCCTGTGTTCGCATCATACCCTGATCAATTGGAATGTGTTCAGGTGCATCGAAGTCGAGCAATTTGAGTGGTGGCAATTCGTATTCTTTTGCTTTTTGCTTGGGCTCGTGTTCGGCTTGTTCCACGACTCGTACGCCTTCTGAGACATCTCGCTCGATGATATGAAAATCGTCGTCCGGTTCGAGTCGAGCTTGCTCCGTTGGCATTTTGAAATGAATCGCAGGTTCAGGAGCTTTGCTCATATCCCCGAGCCTCCAGCTAGATTCTTCGGGAGCGGGCTCGTCTTGTATCTCTGCTTCTTTCTTTGGCAAACGCCACTCACGCAAGGACCAGTTCGAGATGAGAAGCGCACTGGTGACGGCGCTGGTACCAGCAATGATGAACGTGCCAAGATTCGAGAGATATTTGGTTAAAACGTCGCTGAGCGCGTATCCGAGCAATCCACCTGGTAAAAAGGGAAAGAGTGATTCGAGAAATCGTGCATGCTTCAGAAAAATCGCGAGGCTCAAAAAGCCAAGTATCACGCCTACAACTTTGCCCGGCGTATAGGATGGCTTTGCACGCAAAAACAATTGTGTTCCGAGCACGCCGAACAGGGCTGGAAACAAAAAAGCAAGTAAGCCGAATGAGGTGAGCAACACATGGGCGATGAGTGCGCCGCCTTGGCCGATCCAGTTGCGTACGATCTGCTCGCCGTGGGGTTTAAAAGAAGAATCTTCGGGGTAGTAAGAAATGAGCGAAAATAAGATTATTAATGTCGCTGCGTAGAGCAATACGCCCCACAGATCGTTGATAACGCCATAATTTTTCTTCGGCTGGGATTTACTTTGTGCAACCATGATAACTCGATTATAGCAAAATTTTGCCGGGATTTAGAATGCCATTTGGATCAAACGCATGTTTAATGCGTTTTTGTAGTTCAATCAACTCGGCGCTTTGCTCGAGTGGCAAATAACGCATTTTGGCTACCCCGATACCATGCTCTCCGGTGAGAGTGCCGCCCATTTGGATGGTGAGGCGGAAAAGTTCTTCCAAGAGTGCATCGACTTTCGGTTGATCGCGCGCGTCATCAAACATGATCTGTGCGTGTAAATTACCGTCACCCGCGTGACCGAAAGCGCAGGTGGCGAGGCCGTATTTTTCTCCGAAGGCGTAGAGTGCGCTGAGCATCTCGGGGATTCTTGTCCGGGGTACAACGATGTCTTCGGAGACTTTGTGTTTGTGGAGCTTCTTCGTTGCTTCACTGAGCAAGTGGCGTGTTTGCCAAATATCGCGGCGTTGTTTTTCGTTTTGCGCTACCACTGTCTGGGTCGCTTGTGCGAGGCTTGCTGCACGGCTGAGGATCGCGAGCACAGATTCGGGATCATCACCGTCGGTTTCTATGATGAGAGCAGCTTCGATGTTGGTAGCGAACGTGTAAGGGGCAGTTTTAAGTCGGCGTAGTGCTTCGATGCTGATTTTGTCGAGAAACTCGATGCATCGGGGCAAAATGCCGCCGCTTAAAATCTGTGTGACTGCTTCGCTTGCATGCTGCGCCGTGGAGAACATGAGCAGCGCCGTTTGTGTGGATTGTGGTTTGGGCAAAAGCTTGAGTGTGATTTCGGTGATTACCGCGAGCGTGCCTTCGCTCCCACACAAGAGGGCGGTGAGGTCGTAGCCGGTGACGCCTTTGATGGTTTGTTTGCCGGTGCGAACGACATCACCATTGGCTAGAACTGCTTGTAGCGCGAGTACGTAATCTCGGGTCGTGCCATATTTGAGTGTCGAGGGCCCGGCCGCATTCTCGGCGACGTTGCCGCCCAGTGTGCACCATTTTAGCGATGCTGGGTCGGGTGGGTAATAGAGTCCGAGTGTGTCTACCTGTTCTTGTAAGTCTCCGAGAATCACTCCGGGTTCTACGCGAGCAGTAAGATTTTTTGGATCAGTTTCGAGGATGTGGTTCATGCGCTCAAAACCCATCACGAGTCCGCCTCGCACGGGCACGGCGCCACCGGACTTGCCGGTACCGCCTCCGCGCGGGGTGAGTGGGATGTTGTGTTTGGCGCAGAGTTTGACGATCGCTACCACTTCGTCGTGGTTTTTTGGTTGTACGAGTACGTCGGGCAAGCTTGGGGCTAGGCCGTGGGTTTCATCGCGTGAGACTTGCTCGAGGCGATCGGGCGCAGTGAATACGTTGCTGTCTCCGAGCGCTGCTTTGAGGGCGGTGAGGAAGTCCATTGGATTACCCGAGAGCGGAGCGGTAGACGACGAGGGAGAAGATTAGCAAGTAGAGCGCCGAGAGGGTGAGAGTGATGACGAGGGTGCGGGTGATGCGTTTGGCGAGGCCGTGGGATGGCTCGACGAGGGGTTTGAAGGGGCGGTGGCGCCAGGTGGTAGGCAAAGGGGGACTCCGGCAAATATTTTTAGCGAACATTACTCAGTTTGAGTAGATTGTTGAGCTCTCTTAGCTTTTGCAAAATCTGAAGCCATTTTCTTCGTTCGATCTTGGTGAGCTTGGGCATGTTTGTTTATTTCTCCCAAAAGGCTTCGTGGCAACTTACTTGCATCAAAACCCCTTGTATTTACAATTCGATCAGCAAAAGTCGCGAGATCATCATTTTGCCCAGCTGCTGTGCCTATACGAGTGTTTAGCCTCCCCTTTCTCATTAGAATACCATTACTATGGTGCAACAGGTCGCACAACTCGGTCGAAGACACGCGCCGCTGTGTCGTGCATGTCTTGAGCTGCAAGAATCGCTGCTTGCCTGACGAGCTCCAATCTCTCTCCGCGAATGCCACTTTGCTGAAGTGATTGGAAAGTCGGGCTCCTATCAAATTCTGTCTCGCGTCCATTTTCAATATCTCGCGTTACAGCAGCTATGAGATCGAACACATGACGTCGCTGCTCTTCTCGAAGAGGGCCTACCGCGCGAAAGCGTGGCTCAAGATCTACCGCTTCTATTGCCACACGATCACCACGCATAACAGCCAGCGCTCGTTTTCCTTTAATAGGTTCATCATCCCCATGCGATGAAGAAGCACCCACCCATTTGGCTGCAACCAACAGTGTACCCGCTACTCTTCCACCCCCTGGTGTCCAATTCAAATCACCATATCCAAGCTTACCACTGGCGGCGTTCCCAGCAGCTATTTGCTTGGATATTGTATCGCGGATAGCGGCATCGATTTTGCCATGAACAACAGAAGTGTGATCTTCTTTAATAATCGCATCCATAAAATCTGCATGCGCTCTGCGTGACCTGTCTGTTGGTTCCCGTCCTGTATAGTCGCCATAATTCAAGGTATCCGTATTCCACTGAGCGTTTCTTGAACCAGTAACGGGTTCCATCAACGATGTCGCTATATCCAAAACACGATGGGTTGCATCGCGGGGCAGTCCTTTGTTCAATTGTGCCCCACCTGCTGCTTGGTTAACCGCAGCCAGGGCTTCTCCAATCTGTTCGTCTGTTCCCCGTGGGTAAAGTGTTGCATGTAGACGATTCATCGCGTTGCGCACAGCGTCATCTTGAAAGGCGGTGCGCAAGTGCTCTTGGGTTTGTTCTGACAAAACTACACCATCGCCTAGAAGTCGATTTGTTTCTTTAAGCGTTTGGTTAACTTCTTCTGTTCGTCTTGGCTCAGCAAGTCGATTCAACTCGCGCAAAATGCTTGCCCTGTGAGTAGAATCCATTTCCGCAGCCTGAAGAGATTCTGCAACATTCATGTATGCGTCTCCGATTGAGCCACGTTGTGGGTTACGCAAAGTCAGAGAAAAAGCCTGCATAGAATCTCGAACAGAGTCATTCTCTGCCAGAACATCTCTAAGAGCCCCGATCGCACCGCTTTCGACCAGACCTGGGTTTCTAAAAAGCGCGGATGCGTTTTTTTCGACAACCCTTGCTTCACGCAGACGTGCTTCGCCTAATTTATCCTCAATCCCGGTGACAAGGCGATTGTACTCCCCAGCATTTTCAACCCCATGCCTAACCAGCGCGGCATGTGTAGCTTCAAGACTCTTCAACAGCTTCTTCAGATCACGGGAAGAATGGCTTTCGTCATCGGCAATTATTAGCGCTGCGTTTTCAAATGGAGCTTTTGCTGCTTCAATGGCGGCATGTTTTTCCCGTTCACGTACACCTGCGAGTCGCCCATCGATCATTCGGCTAAAGTCCTTGTACGCTTGATTTCGCTCGCCGGGGAAAAGGGTCCATCCTCGATTCGCATAGATTGAATCTGCTGCCGCTTTAAATTGCTCGAGCCTTTCTACGGTATCGCGATTCACAGGAGAATGATCTAGATGCCGGGTAAAGCCACGAAGCGTGCTGACAATTCCAACTGAACCTCCAGGAAATCCTGTCGTCTCTCGCAAGATGGCTTCTGTGTATGCTGTGGAAATTTGTGAGCTGAGCTCTCGGTAGGCTGCAGCACGATCTCTGCCAAAAAATTTACCTGCTCTTCCGATTTGGCTATAGGAATTTTCGACGTGCAAATTGATGTTTTTCAATTGGTCCCTCGTGAGGGGTGGTGTTGCATCCTGAATATGGCGTGCAAGCGCGCGGAATTCGTTAGCCGTTGCTGGAAGATTTGACGAAGTCCTTGTTGAGGGAGGAGCAAGTAGCTGTGCATTTATCTGTTGTGGATGGTGACTTGAAGGACCGACATTTATGTCAGAGAAGCCATGGCCATGCACGGGCGGGAGTGCACCCTCGTGCACCGGGGGATGCGTGCCCCGAACAGTTGTGACCTCGCCAGCAACGGTATGCACGCGATGCGATGGAATTCCTGGCCGCATATTCCCCCCCTTATTCCTTCACCAGTCTAGCAAAAAACCCATTTCTCCGTCATATTAGTAGACATGAAACGGCTCCTCACTCTCCTCATTGTATTGCTTCTCGCCACCGGCGGCTACTTTTTGGCCGCACAATTAACCGGCGGCGCCCTCCCCACATTTGGCTTGCCCCTGGGCGGCGAGCGCGCGGTTGTACGCCAGCAAACGCTCAAGTTTTGGGAAGATGTGAAATTCCGCGATTTTAAATCCGCAGCCAACATGCTCTCACCCGGCGCGCGCGACCCAGTTGCCATCGCAGATTTGCTTACTCGCACGTTCCACCTCACCCCAGAGAAACTCGACATCACAGACTGTTCTATTGATGTGGTGGAGCTAGATTCTGCCGGCCGCAGAGCGCGGGTGAAAAGCTCGGTGACTGCACATAACTTGGTGACGAAACAGCCGGTGGAAGCGGATGTGATGCTGTTTTTTCATTTGGATCACGGGAGCTGGTATTTGGATTTAGGGAGTAGTTTTTGAATGGGCGATTGAAAACCCGGCTATTTTGGAGTACCTTACAAAATGGACGCGTCTATTTTGGAGTATAGGGAAAAACAGCCGTGAAGCGCTATTGCGAAAAACATATTGCCGAAGACCTTACGAAAAAGATGGTGTTCATTGGAGGCCCTCGCCAAGTGGGCAAAACCACTCTGAGCAAGAGACTGCTCCAAACTAAATTTCGGGGCGGCGAGTATTTTAATTGGGACGCAGATGAGGATCGCGAAGCCATCCGAAAAAAGCGGTGGAAAAGTAGCAGTCCCCTCATCGTGTTTGATGAATTGCATAAATTTACGCACTGGAAGCGCTGGATTAAGGGCGTGTACGATGTGCGCCCTGAGGGCCAGCAGTATCTTGTGACAGGATCTGCGCGGCTTGATGTCTATCGTCGAGGCGGGGACTCTTTGATGGGTCGCTACCATTATTGGCGTTTACATCCGCTGACCTTGGACGAGCTGCCGCGGGATGTTGGTAGCAAAGAAGGCTATGAGCGCCTTCTGAAGCTTGGCGGATTTCCTGAGCCATTTTTGTCCGGGGATGAGCGTGAAGCCAGGCGTTGGCGTAAAGAGCGATTTGATAAGGTCCTACGTGAAGACGTTCGCGATCTCGAGAATATTCGGGATATTCGACTGTTGCAGCTGTTTGTAGATTTGCTGCGCACGCGGGTGGGGGGATTAATCACACTCTCGAACCTCGCGGAAGATTTACAAATTTCCCCCAAGACAGCTAAGGCTTGGTTGCTATTGATGGAGAGAATGTATGCTGTCTTTGCAGTTTATCCCTATGTGAAGCAAATGCCGCGATCGATTCAAAAGCCGCCAAAAGTGTATTTCTACGATAACGCAGACACAGCCGATGACGAGGGCATGCGTCTTGAAAATCTTGTGGCAACGACGTTGTTGAAGCGCTTGCATTACATCGAAGATTTTCACGGCTATCGTTGTAGTTTGCACTATGTTCGGGACAAAGACGGGCACGAAGTTGATTTTGTGACAGTCATTGATGGAAAAGTGGATGAGCTCATTGAGGTCAAACACTCTGACGCGAATATTGCCACATCGCTGCGCTATTATGCTGATCGAATCAAGCATCGGGCTGCCGTACAGATTGTCGGCGATTTGAAGAGGCCTTTTGACACGGGGGGTATTCATGTCACCAACCCAATCGCGTATTTCAGCAAGCCCTTGTGGGTGCGAGAGTCTCGCTGACTAATAATCGATATTTGTTGATATATACTTCCGCACCACCCGCTGCGAAATCGTCGTAAGCACCTCATACGAAATCGTCTCACACCACTCTGCTACTTCAACCGCGGTGATTTCATCTTCCTCATCCGCGCCAATCAACGTCGCCATTTGACCAAGCGCACAACTGCCCATGCCGAGCTCTTCGATGATATCGCTGACATCGACAACAGTCATGTCCATGGATACCCGACCCACGATCGGTGCCCGCCGGCCAGCAATCAAAACCTGGCCGCGATTGGAATTCAGCCGATGGTAACCATCGCCATAACCGACTCCGAGCACGGCGATCTCAGTGTCGCGTTGCGCTTGCCAGGTGCAGCCATAACCAGCAAAAGACCCCTTCGCTATTTGCTTACGCACCACCACTGGCGCAACCCATTTTAAAATCGGGCGCAAGATCGGAGCAGCGATATCACGTAGGAACGGATTGACCCCATACAACATCATCCCGGGACGCACCCAGAAAGTTTTATTTGGGAACCTTGTCGGCAGAAAACTCAAAGAGCTATTCACACCGCGCAACACCGCGGCGCTATTCGAGGCATGAATGACCTTCGGGCAAATATTCTCTGTGGCCAAATAATCCAGCGCTGAGACAAAGAGGTGAATCTGTTCGTTGAGATAGTGATCGTCTTCAGCGTCGGGAGTCGCAAAGTGCGTGCATGCAGCAGCAACGTGAAGCGCTGGTGTTTCTTTTAACAACCTGATCGTGTGGACATGTGATTGGTGGTCCGCACGAAAGTATAGGCCGTTACGTGACATTCCCGTATCAACATCCAAATGCACGTCAAATGGTTTGTCACTGCCACGTAACGTTTCACGCAGGAGGGCAACTTCTTCGGCGCTGGCTATCCACGGTGTAAGTTGATGGTGAACCAGATCTTTCACGCCGCGCATCCAATTAGCGCCAGCGGTGATCAGAATGGTTCCCAAAATACCGCGTTCCCGAAGAAAAACACCTTCTTCGAACGTGGCCACGCCAAGCTTGTCGATACCTGCAGCGGAAAGCGCTTTGCAAATTTCTACCACGCCGTGGCCATAGGCGTTAGCTTTGACCATGGCGATAAGATCACAATGAGGCGCGCATGTCCGCACAACACCAATATTGTGCAGCATGTTTTGGATGTCGATAAAAGCGGTAGTGGGTTGCATCATAGTCTAATTTAGGATTCCAACTGCAATTTGGCGGATAAACCTGCAGGCCCCAAATTTCTGCCGCGGACAGTTTCGAGGAGTGTTTTAAATGCTTCGTTGGAATCAAGTAAATCGATGCCCTGGGAGACCAGCCGGCTTACTTGAGCCTTATCACGCTGCAAGAACTCAGCAACGTCTGTGATGGAATGCTCGGCCAGAATCGCTGCGGCTGTGGCAAAAAGCCTGCGGGCCATGACCAGATCTTGTCTGCGGGATGCCCCAGATAGCTGATGGGTGCGAATATTGAGCAAGAGGGCAACGCGCTTACTTAGGCTTTGCAATGATAGACGCCGCTTCGGCTTGATCCCCATGGAGGCCGTAAATATTTTTTCTGTCTTTCCGGTCAAACCAGGAGAAGACTCCGTGACACCGAGGTTATCTTCTTCCAGGGCAGCGGATTCGACGTAGCGCGCGAATGCTCGCTGTGCGAGCGTGAAATTATCATCAAAGCGTTGAAGCACATCCCAACTATCCAGCATATCAGCCAAGGGATGCCCAAGGGTGACATACGCACCATGGCTACTCCAATGGTAAATCTCTGGCCGGCGTACCAGTCCATTTCGCACCGGCCAAAGATGTACACTGCGAATCACGCTGGCGGCTTCTTCGGGAGAAAATACGATCGATTGAAAGCGCCCCCTGAAGAGATGGCCTCGCCTGCCAAACCTGTTGTTGATGCGCAACGTGTGGCTGCAGTGTAGCCGTTGCATGATGCGCGCCAAAGAAAATTTGAGGGGTTTTATAACGAGCCGGATCTCATTTTTTTGCAGACAAAAGCCGTGAACTTTGGCCATGCGATCCCGCACCATTTGACGCAGCAATTGGATGTATGACTGAAAGTCATCTTCGTCGTAAAAGAGCTGAGCACCGCTGTTGGCCTCGGCAATCACGAGATGCGGATATCCAATCCAACTGACACGACCCACTCTAGACACAACATTTCCCTTGGAATGCGAATGATTGTAACAAAAGAGTTGTTCTCACTGGGTAGAGGCGTCAGAAAAAAGCGACGAGGTATCGGAAATGGCGTCGGGTTTATTCAAATGGGCCAAGCAGCACATTGAACCAGGGCTAGACCCAGAACTTCTACAGCGCCTTGAATCTGTGCCTAAAAAAAATCTCAACGCGTTTGGTGTGGATCAATTTGGCTTTGATCCGGAAGTGTTGAAAATTACTTTTCCCATCGCGGCGTGGATTTATAAAAACTATTTTCGCTGTGATGTTTTTGGCATTGATAAAGCGCCTGAAGGCCGCAAGCTGGTTATTTCTAACCACTCCGGCCAGTTACCGTTTGACGGCATGATGATTTTCACGGCGTTTATTTTAGATGCTCTGCATCCTTGTTTTTTGCGAGGCATGGTCGAGCGATGGGTATCTGAGCTGCCATTTGTGTCGAGCTTTTACGCACGCATCGGACAAATTGTTGGGGAGCCAAGCATCTGCCAAAAACTGCTCGAGGCCAATGAATCGGTTTTGGTGTTTCCCGAAGGTGTTAAAGGAATCAGTAAGCTTTTTCAGGATCGATATCAGCTCGCCCAATTTGGTCATGGCTTTATGCGCCTCGCTTTGCAAACCAAGACGCCAATCGTTCCCGTGGCAGTAATCGGGGCGGAAGAGCAGGCGCCAGCCATCGCGAATATTGTGCCTTTGGCAAAGCTGATGAATACGCCGGCCTGGCCGCTAATTTTTCCGCAGCTCGTTCCAATTCCGATGCCGGTCAAATATCGGATCTATTTTGGCGACCCTATGCTATTTAAGGGCGATGGTTCAGAAGACGACAGCATTGTGGGCGGCTATGTGGAGCAAGTGCGACATCGCATTCAGACCATGCTCAATAAGGGTAGACGGAAGCGAAAAAGTATTTTCTATTAGGGCGTGATGAATAACAGCAAAAGAAAACGCGTTTTTTCAGGCGTACAGCCCACCGGCAAACTCACCATTGGTAATTATGTGGGTGCGCTGCAGCAATGGGTTACGCATCAAGGTGACAACGACACCATTTTTTGTGTGGTGGATTTGCATACTCTGACGTTTCCCGAGGACATGACTCCAAAAGTGCGTTTCGAGAAATCTCGCGAGGTAGTGGCATTATACCTGGCCTGCGGGATTGATCCGAAGCAGTCCGATATTTTTGTTCAATCACATGTTCGCGAGCACACCGAGCTCACGTGGGTGCTTAATTGCGTGACGCCGATCGGCTGGCTTGAGCGCATGACGCAGTACAAGGTCAAGGCGCAAGGGCGAGAGAGCGTGAGCACGGGGCTGCTCGACTATCCGGTGCTGATGGCGGCGGATATTTTGCTGTATGAAACAGACTTGGTGCCTGTTGGCGACGATCAAAAGCAGCATCTTGAAGTGACCAGCGATATTGCGCAGCGGTTCAATCATTTATTTGGCAACGTGTTTCGTATTCCGCAGGTGGTGATTCCCAAAACTGGCGCGCGGTTGATGGGCCTTGATGATCCGACAGCGAAGATGAGCAAGAGTACGGCGGAGAAAAAAGTTGGCCATGCTGTTTGTTTGCTTGATCCGGAGAATGTGATCAAGAAGACGGTGATGTCGGCAGTGACGGATTCTGGTCAAGAGGTGCGACTTGAGCATGCGTCTCCGGGGGTGATAAATCTGTTGACGATTTATGAAGTGCTGACCAAGACGCCACGGCCCGAAATTGAGGCGCGCTTTGCCGGTAAGGGTTATGGGCAGCTGAAGAAAGATGTGTTCGTTGCGATTATGGAAACGCTTCGGCCGTTGCAAGAGCGTTATCGGCAAATCACTGCGGATCCTGCGTACGTGGAGCAAGTGATCAAAGACGGAGCAGATCGGGTTCGGCCGATTGCGGAGCGGATGATGCGCCAGGTACGCGAGATGACGGGGCTTGGTTAGCCGCTGCGTGGCGGCGCGATTTCCCTCTCCCGCTGGCGGGAGAGGGACCAAGGGTGAGGGTGGGAAGTGGCGACGCGCAACTCATCCACCCTCATCCTTAATCCTTCTCCCGCCAGCGGGAGAAGGAAATCTTGGCGTCTCGCCGTGCTTAGGAGTGCAAAAATCTTTGCACCACGTCCAGAAAGTGCGCCTTGCCTGCATCCGCTCGAATATCTATTTCACTGACATCGACGCACATCACATCCATCTTGTATTTGCTCTCACAAATCTGCGGTAGCACAGAGTAGTACGCGTTAAGACCCTCTAAGAACTTCGTCGTGATGCCAGACTCTTCCGCACGCCCACGTTTTTGGATGCGCTCCATCAATGGCAACACACTCGGCACTGTAAGAAAAATGACTTTGTCGGGGCGATGTAAATCACGGTTGAGGCGATCAAAATACTCAAAATAAAGCTCCAGCTCCCGATCATCCATAAATCCAAGGCCATGCAGGTATTTGGCAAAAATCTCCGGATCTTCATAAAGCGTGCGATCTTGAATACAAGATTTCTGCACGCGCGAAATCAGCTCATGATGCTGCACCCGCTTGATAAGAAACTCGAGCTGCAATGTGAAGCTCCAGCGAGGCATATTATGGTAGTAGTCGACTAAAAAACGGTTGTCGATCACTGGCTCGTCGAAGAGTTCAAAACCAAAAGTTTGGCTGATCAGTTTTGCGGCAGTGGTTTTTCCGGAGCCAATGTTGCCGGCCATAGCAACGAAGATTTTTTTATCTGGTGCAATAAAAGTCATATAATTAAGCGCCGTGGAATTGCGCAGGGCGTTTTTCTAGGTACGCAGCAATACCCTCTTTGGCATCTTGCGAAACAAAGAGCTGTTGCTGCAGTTCGCGTTCGAGCGCCAGATGTTCTGCTTGCGCCATCTCGCCTCCCGATTGCACTGCGCGCTTGATATAGCCAATCGCAGTGGGTGCCGAGGTGGGTGCACAAAATTGCTCTGCATATTGAACGACTGCGGCAAGAAATTCGCTGCTTGAATTTGCTTCGATAACTTGATGCAACAAGCCATTTCGCATAGCTTCCTCCGTGCTGAGCAATCGGCCCGAAACGAGCAACTCCATCGCAGCACCTTTGCCCATTAATCGCGTAAGGCGAGCAGTGCCACCGGTACCTGGAAGCACGCCCAGTTTGACCTCGGGAAGACCCAGCTTGCCCGCGTCTTTGCGCGCGATCCGCAAATCACATGCAAGGGCGACCTCTAGACCTCCACCGACGCAATGTCCATTGATCGCAGCGATGACTAGCTTTGGTGTATTCTCCAATCTCAGCAACGTTTCGTTTGCATGTAAGCAAAAATTATATTTGGCAAGCGGCGTACTTGCGCGCAACATGTCAACATCAGCACCAGCGCAAAAAAAGCGATCGCCTGCTCCGGTGATTAAAATCACATCGCTATCGCTAGAAGCACGCGCTTCCAAAATCGCCTCATCGAGCGCGCGCATCATCGCATAGGAATAGCAATTTGCCGGTGGCGCATCGAGCGTGATTACAAAGACTCTTTTTTCTTTATGCGTTTTGACCAGCATTTTTCATCTCCGCGAGATCTCGTAGGCGCTCTTGAATCGACGCCACTTCTAATAGCGGAGATTGACGCAAATGCAAGATTGTTCGGCTTGCCGCTTCTGCTGCTTGCACGGTGGTGTAATAAGGAATGTGCAATTCAAGTGCTTTGCGTCGAAACAGATAGCTGTCGTAAACACTGCGGGGGCCAAGTGTAGTGTTAAACAAAAGCTGCACTTCACCCGCTTCGATGGCTTCCAGGATATGTGGCGAACCTTCGCGCACTTTGTTCACGCGTCGTGACGAAATGCCATGACTCTTCAAAAAGTGGTGCGTTCCCGATGTCGCCAAAATGCGGAAACCAGCTTGTGAGAGTCCCCTGATAGCAGGCAGTATGGCTTCCTTGTCGGGCTCCGCAATCGAGATAAATATTGTTCCGTCGAGAGGCAAAGTCATGCCTGCAGCCATTTGGCTCTTGGCAAACGCATCTTCAAATAGCGTCGCAATGCCCATCACTTCACCGGTAGAGCGCATCTCCGGCCCTAAGATTGCATCTGCCTCGGGAAATTTATTAAATGGCATCACAGCTTCTTTGATGGCCACATAGGGAAAGTCGACGCTGTGAATAGGAGGCTGCTCCACGCCAAGTTCATCAAGCGTTTGACCTGCCATCACGAGTGCCGCAATACGCGCCAAGGGGAATCCAGTGGTTTTGCTCACGAAGGGAACCGTGCGTGACGCACGCGGATTAACTTCCAGCACAAACACTTGGTTCTTCTGCACCGCAAATTGGATGTTCACGAGCCCAATGGCATGGAGTTCAAGTGCAAGGCGTCTCGATGCTTCACAAATCTCATCTACGACGGCCCGATCAAGCCCATGAGGTGGAAGCACACAGGCCGAGTCGCCGGAGTGCACACCGGCTTCTTCGATGTGACGCATGACGCCACCAATGATTACAGTGGAGCCGTCGCAAACAACATCGACGTCCACTTCGATGGCTTCATCTAGAAACCGATCGATGAGAACAGGTCTTTCGTCAGAGGCTTGTACAGCCGATGTAAGATATCGGAGCAAACCTGCATCGTCGTATATGAGCTCCATCGCCCGTCCACCGAGCACGTAAGAGGGCCTTAGCATGAGCGGATATCCCAAAGCCTGCGCCGCAACTTTTGCTTCCTCAATTGACTTGACCAAATAGGAGGGCGGCTGTTTTAGCCCGAGCTTGGCCACGAGCGCGGCTGAGCGCCCGCGGTCCTCCGCGCGATCAATTGCGTCTGGGGAAGTGCCAATGATGGGCACACCGGCCTGCTCAAGTCGCTTAGCAAGCTTTAACGGAGTTTGTCCACCAAACTGCACGATCACCCCCTCGGGCTTCTCGTGTTCGACGATATTCATCACGTGCTCGAACGTGAGCGGCTCAAAGTAGAGTCGATCTGCACAGTCGTAGTCGGTGCTTACAGTCTCCGGATTACAATTCACCATAATGGTCTCATAACCAGCTTTCGTGAGAGCTTGCACTGCTTGGACACAGCAATAATCAAACTCGATGCCTTGCCCAATGCGAATTGGTCCACCACCGAGCACCATGATTTTTTTTGCGTTGGTTGGCGGCGATTCGATATCGTCGATCTGTGGACGCTCATAGCAAGAGTAGAGATAGGGTGTGAACGCCTCAAACTCAGCTGCGCAAGTGTCGACTTGTTTGAAGCACGGCACAACCTTGTTTTGATAGCGCAGCGCGCGAATCTCCTGCTCAGATTTGTTGGTGAGGCTGGCAATGCTCGCATCACTAAAACCCCACTGCTTGGCTTGCCAAAGTTTGTCCGCATCAATGCTGGTTTGCAGTTCTATTTCAAACGCAATCATTTGGGCGATGTGTGTGAGAAACCAAGGGTCGATGGCTGTCGTAGCAAAAATGTCTTCGACCGAACGACCACATCTAAAACTCTCGGCGATCAGCCAAAGGCGTTCTGCAGTAGGAGCATTTAAGCGTTCAAGCAGATTCTGTTCGGTGAGCGGGGTGCCGCTGATTTTATTGACGGCGCTTGCTTCGAAGCCATCACAGCCATACTCGAGCGAGCACAACACTTTGCCCAGGGCTTCTTTAAACGTTCGCCCAATGGCCATCGCTTCGCCCACAGATTGCATCTGCGTGGTCAACTTGCCACTGACGCCCTTGAATTTTTCAAACGCAAACCTGGGGGCTTTCACTACGACGTAATCGAGGCTCGGTTCAAAAGCAGCTTTGGTCTTTTGCGTGATGTCATTGGTAATTTCGTCGAGCGTGTAGCCAACCGCAACCTTAGCAGCGATTTTGGCGATCGGATAACCCGTCGCTTTCGACGCCAGCGCAGAACTACGCGAGACACGCGGATTCATCTCGATGATCACCACACGGCCGGTTGTCGGGTGCACCGCAAATTGCACATTGCTGCCACCCGTCTTCACCCCGATGGCGCGCAAAATGGCCAAGCTCGCATTCCGAAGCACCTGGTATTCTTTATCGGTGAGCGTTTGCGCAGGCGCGACGGTAATGGAATCGCCAGTGTGAACACCCATGGGATCAAGATTCTCAATGCTACATACAATGACGGCGTTGTCGGCTTTATCGCGCATGACTTCGAATTCGAATTCTTTCCACCCGAGCGCACTTTCCTCGACCAACACTTCACCCGTTGGACTCTGTTTAAGTCCATTGCGCACGATTTTCTCAAATTGACTCTCGTCGTACGCGATGCCCCCGCCTGTTCCCCCGAGCGTGAAGCTCGGCCTAATCACAATGGGAAGGCCGAACTGTGCCTTCGCGTGGTGCGCTTCTTGAAGTGAGCGACAAAGCTCGGAGCGCAGTGTGTCGAGGCCAATGGCAGTCATCGCCTCTTTAAAAAGTTGACGGTCTTCCGCGCGCTTGATGACATCTATCTCGGCACCGATCAATTCGATATCCAGTTCGTCAAGCGTGCCATCTTGCGCGAGTGCGATCGCCAAATTCAGCGCAGTTTGCCCGCCCACGGTGGGTAGGATCGCGTCGGGGCGTTCCTTTTTCAAAATCTCCCGGACCACAGCAGGCGTGAGCGGTTCGATATAAGTAGCATCGGCAAGCTCGGGATCAGTCATGATGGTAGCAGGATTCGAATTGACCAAAATAATTCGGTATCCGTCGTCCTTTAGAGCCTTGATCGCTTGGGTGCCTGAGTAGTCAAACTCGGCAGCTTGGCCAATGATCACGGGACCTGATCCCAAAACGCAAATAGAGTGGATGTCTTTTCGTGCTGGCATAAGTATAGTGTTCAATTTTAGGTGAGGAATATCAATGCCACAAATGTTGGATGGAGCAAGGCTCGCGCAAAAAATGAAGCAAGCCCTGCGCGAAGAGATAGAGAAGCGGAGATCCAAGGGAAAGCGGCCACCGAGCTTGCGCACTGTGTTGGTCGGCGAAAATGCTGCGAGCGAAATCTACGTGCGCAATAAGATTGCCTTTGCCAACGAGGTGGGGATGAAAAGCTCCTGCTTTCATCTGCTCAGTTCTTGCCCACAGAATCAACTCTTTGATTTGATCGGCGATCTAAACGCTGATCCCGAGGTCGATGGTATTTTGGTGCAGCTGCCGTTGCCCAAGCAAATCGATGTGCAAAAGGTGATGTCGGCCATTTTGCCTGATAAAGATGTGGATGGTTTCCATCCCTACAATATTGGCAGGCTCATCTTAGGTGAGCCGATATTTCAGCCGTGTACACCAGCAGGTATTATGCAGCTCTTGGACGATGGTGGTATTGATCTGCGAGGCCAGTACACCGTGGTGATTGGCTGTAGCAATATTGTGGGTAAGCCCCTCACACATATGTTGCTCGCACGTGATGCGACGGTGACGGTTTGTAATATCCACACAAGAGATTTGGAAAAAATTACCAAGCGTGCAGACATCGTCGTGTCGGCTGTGGGAAAACCAAGGCTCCTTGGGCGTGATCATATTCGCGAAGGCGCGGTTATCGTTGATGTGGGTATTAATCGGCAAAAGGACGGCACGGTGGTTGGTGATGTAGATGCTGATGCGGTGATGGACATCGTGAAGGCGATTACCCCAGTTCCCGGTGGAGTTGGCCCAATGACGGTAGCCGTGCTTGCGCAAAACACCCTTTTGGCCAACCAATTGCACCTAGATGGCTAAATTGTGCCACATTGTGCTTGACGCACCTGCATGAAACTTGTTACCTGCTAGGCGTTGGTTTTTGGAGCGATGGCCGAGTGGCTGAAGGCGCACGCCTGCTAAGTGTGTATGGGGCTTAAACCCCATCCCGGGTTCGAATCCCGGTCGCTCCGCCAACTAATCCTGAATCCTGTCGTCAGGTATAAAACAAAATCAGAAAAGCGCCTGCAATGAGTCCAACCACTGTGATCACCGCCAAACCAATAAGCGCGACGTCGGTGGCGGCCATCTTTGTTTTGGTCGGGAGTTGTGTTTGATAGGGTTCGTTCGGTATTTTGTCCAGTTTATCCGGCGCGGTTGACTTATGTTCTGCAGGTGGTGTTTGTGCCGGTCTAGCTTCAGGTTTGGCGGGCGGTGGTGGAGCAATACTGCGATTGGCAAATGCGGGAACGTTGCTAAGCCTCTGCACCATGCTTGCATCCGGATCAATAAAGGTTAACCGAATTGCGCCAAGCGAAATCTCGTCTTTGTCTTTTAGTGCTGTTCGCGCTTCGATGCGCTCACCATTGACAACCACACCATTCTTACTGCCCATGTCCTCAAGAAAAATTTCACCCCACTCCTGCTGAATGCGCGCATGGCGACGGGAAATATTGACATCATCCAGCTGCAAATCGCATTTGTCACTGCGACCAATGACCAGCTCGCTCACACTTTGCCCGAGCTCGACTTTTTTCCCTTCTTGTGGCCCATTCATGACTCTCAGGTAGGGAATGTCATCGCCAGATGCGAGCTCACTCAAAGCCTCTTGCATCATTTTCTTTGCAACAACAGAAGTCTGCTCATCTGGAAAGTCGCTCTGGCTCGCTTCATCTGACAAATCGACGGTGATCTGATAATGCACAATCTGGAGAACATCTTGATTCTTGAGCACACGCTTGCCCCCTGAAAGAAGAGGCTCGCCATTGTATAACGTGCCATGCGTGGAGCGCAGATCTTGTACAAACCACTCCTTGTCCTCTCGCAAAATGACTGCATGGTGACGACTAATGGTACTAAGTGGCAGTTGGACGTCATTGTTTTTATCACGGCCAAGGGTGATTTTCGGCTGATCAAATGACAAATCAAAATCACGCGACGCCTCGTCGGGTACTTCAAGATGGACGTGAAGCTTGATTTGCATGCGAAGCCTTTATTGCCCAGAAAGAGTTGTAATGATGCGTTGACATTGTGCAAGCTTATCGGGCTCACCCCTGCCGACGTTGCAGAGCAGGTAGGATTGACAATTCTGAAATGCAGATTTTGAGTTAAGCACCTTTTTGTAATACATGGCGAGGCTGTAATATGCCAAGCAGAGTTTAGAATCGAGTTTGGCGGCTGTCTCGCACTCAGAAACGCCCATGTCATTCATGCCGTTCTCGAAGAGGGCGGCACAATATCCATAGTGGCCTTGCGCGTCCTGTGGATTTGCCTTAATTCGATCGATATATTGCGAGAGGGCACCCGTCTTCATTTGGCTGCCCTGATACGCTGCATCCATTCCTTGGATGCAGACTGGGTTTTTCTTGTTGAGCGCAAGGCACTGAACGAATGCATAGAGGGCTTGGTCGAATTGGTTGAGGTAAAGCAATGTGTGACCATCGCTTTCGAGACAGCCCTCATTAGTGGGCTCAACACGGAGGCACTGCGAAAAGAAACGGAGGGCTTCCTGTAATTCTTGGTGCATCCGATCCGGGTGCTTTTCGGCCGCAGCAAGGTAGGTCATGATCAATCCCTGATCGCGATAGGCATTGGCAAAGCTTGGATTTAGAGCGGCAACCTTTTGATACTGGCCCAAGGCGAGATCGTAGTTGGTTTTCGCGTTGACAAAATCCTGTTGTCCCGTCAATTTTTGCCCCACACGCAAGTACGTGAGACCGAGGTTGTATCGGGCATCTAAATAGCCAGGGTCAATTTCAATAGCAGCCTTAAAAAAGGGCAACGCTGCTTCATATTCATATTTCCTGAAATGCACGACACCAAGATTGTTTCGGGCTTGGGCGAAGTTTTTACTCTTGCTAATGGCTTGGGTGAAATATTTGATGGCTGTGTCGGAATCGTTTCTACCTAGTGCAACAAGCCCAAGCCCATTGATGCACTCAGGGACATTCTCGTCGTACTCGAGGCAAAGCTGGCAGCGTGTTTCAGCGGCGTCATAGTCGCCCACTTGTAAACTTTGAACACAGGCATTTTCCTGGTTTAATGCAAGCGGATTAATACCCTTTGGCGATGAACAGGATTGGTTAAGAGCCAAACAAACCGCAAAAAAAATAATGCCACGATAAATATGCTTCATTGTTTTCCATCCTTCGTCTCCACTACTATAACACTTTCGACCAGTAGACTGCCAACGATTGGATAGAAGACGTCCATAAAACTTTTACAAGCAGCGCCGGCGCGATAACCAGCGTGAAGGCCGAAAAAACGCGGATGGAATAGGCCTGCCTGAGCCCAATGATGAGTACGCCAATCATCCAGAGAGCCGAAATGGGCGGGCCCAGCACGGGAACTGCGGAGAAAATTTGGGGTGCCATAGCAAACGCAACAATCATCAATGTTGTGTCAAATCCCACAGGTTTGGCAGGTGTTTTAGAAAGGCCGTGAAGCGTCACATGTAAAATGCCTGCCAACACATAGCAGGTAAAATAAGTGGTAAGAGGGAGAAAAAGAAGCTCAAACATGGTTTGTGTCTGCAATATTTTGAGCTGGGTCTGAAGAGAATCAGCCAGATTCGCTGTAGGTTCGGCGAGCATTTGCGAAATTTGCTTGAGCCACAGAGGGTCGGTTGGGATTGAATGAGAAGCCCAATTCACAAAACATAGCTGCGTAGCCGCTTGTCCCGCGCACCCTACGAAGGCACATACACATGCAAGCCAAATGGCACGTTGATTAAAATGCTCGAGCGGTTGCACCGAAAAAAAATCTTTTGGAAATCTGAGCACAAGAAAAAAAGAACTAAAAAACCAATTTAAAAATGGCGCTTCTTTAGTTGTCTGCATGGTTTATGTCATGTCATATTGGGCTGTCTTCGTCTACAACATCAGAGGAAGGACGGACCATATGGTCGTTATCCAAGTACTTGCCTCTCATGGTATTTGAGTGTCGTCGCTCCATGAGGTTGTCGCTGGGCCTGTTTTCTTTATCGGATACCACAGGCTCTTTGCCAAGCGGCCAAAGGAATGAACCTAGAGGGCGTTCGAGTAGAGACCGTGGCAGAGGGCGTTCAAAAAGATTCACCGTACCTGCGCCGGTCAATTCTGCTAAACGAATCGCGTGCTCTTCCGCTCGATGGAAAACAGCCTTTCTCCGATTGGCGTGCGAGGAAAAAACATGAAATTCGAGCGTGTTGACTTGTGTATCTCTAAACTGCCAAAGCCCAAGTATCTTGCCTGCCTCCACAATGACGCTTGTTGCGTTGCCGGCCGCGTCATAGACAAACGAATGCCATTCTTTGTCCACCAATCGTTTGCGATGTACCCACCCAAGCGTGTAAGGGTCCCAAGGTGGCAAAAATTCCAGATCATCTTTACTATCGGGGAGATTTTGCATGAGCTCAACGGATTCGCGCAGGCCAATGAGATCTTCTTTGTAGCCCTCGACTGGAAATCTCACCGCTTCTCGTCGAAGGTGGGACACCGAGCGCTGGATTTGCATAAGTGGCAGCCCAGTCCACCACCCGATATCATCGGTTGTCGCAGGCCCATAACAGCGCAGGTATCGACGAATGGTTTCAGTGCGGGCCGCTTCCGGGTTTTCCGTGGTAAGTTGGGTTTCCGTTAGCCAATTCTTGGTCAACCCAAAGGAGAAGTCATTCCCCTTCCATCCCTTAGTCATTGTTCTAACAAGAATTCCCATGTCGCAGAGTTTACGAATTGCGAGCTTTTCCAAAATTGCGCCTGGGCGTTTCTTTACCCCCGCAAAAATGATATTGGCGATTTGATCCTGAGTTTGCGGCAGGGAAAAGTTGCTCTCCAATAGCATCTTCCCATATTTGCTGAGGATGGCTTCTGTCACCCCCACACTTTTGAGACGTTCCATGCCATTGTCTTTGAGGTGCCCATGAAGTGCGCGAAAATAGAGTGGGTAATCAGAGCTGCTCAGCAGAAATAGAGAACCACGGAAAGCCGTTGCCCGAACCAAGGTGCGGTCGTTGAGAAGTGCTTCATCCAGATCATCTGCATGAATGCTCTTTCGCCGTGCAAGCAGCGAAAGATATGCCACGGGATTTGGTCCAAAGAAGCCAGGTCGATTGGCGACCGCATCCACCAGTGTTTCATGATCGCCAAAGCAATTGAGCGTTGCATGGTGATACCGCTGCAACGTTTTCAATGCGATTCGATCGATGACAAGCCTGCTCGCCATGCTGCTGAGCCTTTACTGGTAGGAAGTATCTGTTCTCTTTGTCTGTTGAAGCCAGCAAAGCGTTCAAGGAGTAGTCAGTGGTTGATGGAGAATTCAATGAGCAGGAGCTAATTCAACCCGAAAAATCCATGTTTCGCACACGCGTTCCTCGATCTGCCAAAGCGAATAATCACCTGTGGATTGTCATATTGGTGGTCGCGGTGACTTTAGTTATCGCTTTACTGTGTGGTGATTTCGGGTTTAGGGTAAATCCGAATAGCCAATTAGGGCGCGATCAAATTCATCTCCAGCGTGGACCTTGACGCGTTTGACGACAAAGCCACTCTGCACATTGCGGAGATCCACGCTGGTAGCAAGTACAATTTCGGCAGCGCGTACATTTTCCACTTTGATGATAATGCCCACACGGTCAGGGGTGAAATTGAACCGTCCGCGATCATCCCAATCAAAAAAGCAAGCCATTCCCGCAGCGGGAGCAGGCATTGAGCCGCGTGGTGTATAGAAATTTTGTCTCTTGAGATAATGTATGAGATTTGCCGCGCTGCGAAAAAAATAGGCCATTTGAGGCGTATTGGCGCCGCCGCCGATCTTTCTATATCCAGCTTCATCCTTGGAAAAATCGCGTTCAAGGCCATCTCGGAGCCACGGTGCACCTGCAACCATGACAACGTCGACCGCGCACAGCGCCGAGTGAACTGGGTCAAACTCCGTGCCAACGCTGGCATTCACCAAAGCTCTCGCTGCTTGAACAATATTGGCACGTCGTGCGAGTCTTGCCTCGCTGGTATCGGATGCTTGATCTGTGACCGCCACGAATATCCCCGTGTTGGTAGCAGCTTACCACAACGGACGAATAAGTGAAGTGTAGGCTAGAGTCCATGGTACGATCACCAAAAGTGCATCAACGCGATCGAGAAATCCCCCATGCCCGGGGATCATGTGGCCAGAATCCTTGACATGATAAGCTCTCTTGATGCGGCTCTCAAACAGATCCCCAAGGGGGCTTAGCACGATTGCCGGAAGCGCAATCCATAAAATGTCTCGCGTTTGTAGGTCTTGCAAAAACGGAATCTGAAATAGAGAAAAAACGTAGCTAAGAACAAAGGGCATCAGCACGGTTGCGATGGCTCCTCCAGCAAAACCTTCCCAGGTTTTCTTTTGGCTCACTGCAGCAAATAGCTGATGTCTACCAAACGTTCGACCGGCAAAATAAGCAAAAGTGTCATTTGACGCTGTCACCGTAATTGCTAAAAAAATGAACGATAGCCCGCCATCTGGGTATTTGCGCAAAAGAAAAATAGAGACAACACCTATACCGATGTAAGAGCACCCAAATAAAAGCATGGACATTTTTTCAAGCACGGCGGCATTGAGGCTTGGATGAAAAGTAAAGTAGGCCAAGAGCCCAAGGGTTAGGAGTGCGTAAAGCAGCAGAATTGTTGAAGCTTGCGGTGCGAGCATGCATAGCAGGCAGAAGATCACGCTGAGGGGTGCAAATATAATACGCAGCTTCGCCTGCTCTGGTGCAACCATGTGACCAAATTCAAGAAAGGAGAAGATTGCAACCACCAACACAAGCGCCAGCGTCGTCCATTGGCTTAAAACCAGTGCAGCAATGGTAACCGGCAGCAACACGAGGCTGCTCAAAATGCGCAGTCCTAGATTCATGTCTTAAGTTGCTCCGATGTTTTACCAAAGCGCCTTTCGCGGCCGGCGAAATCGGCGAGTGCGATGTCTATATCCGCACGTGAAAATGCCGGCCACAATACCGGAGTAAAGTGGAGCTCCGCATAGGATAGTTGCCAAAGCAGGAAGTTTGACAAGCGCTTCACTCCCGAGGTTCGAATAAAAAGATCTGGATCAGGTAAATCTGAGGTGTCCAGATGACGTTCCAATAATGCTTCGTCAATGTCTTCTGGTTTCAACAGACCATCTTTCAGCTTGGTGCAGATCGCTTTGGTTGCTCGGGCGAGCTCATCTCTGGCGCCGTAGGAAAGGGCAAGCGTGAGGCGCAAGCGATTTCCGTTGGCTGTTTTTTGACAGACTTGTTGAAGCGCCTTCTGAATTTGATTGGGCAATTGGTGTACGGCACCAATCGTTCCAACACGAACACCTTTTGCAATTAACTCGTCACATTCCTTTTTTAGATAATTTTCCAGAATTCTCATAAGGCCAGAAACTTCGTCTTTGGGCCTTTGCCAATTTTCGGACGAAAATGCGTAGAGCGTTAAAAATGGAATGTGCAATTCGCCACAATATCTGACGATTTCTTGTGCAGCCTGAGCGCCCGCACGATGACCCTCAAGGCGAGTTAGCCGTTGTTGTTTTGCCCAACGTCCATTTCCATCCATAATGATGGCAAGGTGTTTTGGTAAAGTCACGCAAGGACCTTCGTGAGACTCTTGATTGCATCCGCTTCTTCGCAAAGAGCACTACCTACATCTGTGACTACACGAATGAACCCAGGTTTGACATCTGCAACTTCTTCAATTTTGAAATCCGGGAGTGCGGTAATCTTGCCAAACAAACTTTGCTCATTTTGTGAGAATTTGTCCTTCTGCTCTTTGCACATTTGCAGCCGCAGGCAACGCCTTGCTCGCAATTGCTTGATGCCTTCTTTCAAAACATCATCAATTTGATTTGGGGGTAGCTTTTGGATCGTACCCAGAATTTTTTGTACGATTTCAAGGGCGATGACCCGAATATCAGCGGCAGCATCTTCATATACCTTTGCTCGGCGCTGAAAAATCGCAATTGCTTCGTTTGCGGCTTTCGCGAACGCTTCAGCCGCTGCTTTTGACATTGTCTCTTCTTGAACAAGAGCCGCTTGGCGCTTTCCCTCGATCAAGCGGGCTTTTCGGTCTTGCTCCCCTTTTGCGCGAATTTCTTGCGCCGTCTTTTGCGCTTGGTAAATCTCTCCTTCGATCACGCGGGCGCCGGAAAAACGAGGTGCTGTCGCTGGTGCGGCGGGAGTGGATGGCTGGGAATCGCCTTTTTGGCTTTTAATCACCCGCGTTGTCATTTAAGCTCCGCGCCGCTTAGGCCTTGCAAGGCACGCGCTATTTCTTCGAGTTGGGTGGTCAGCTGGGCATCGATGACGCCTGATTCTGTCTGGATGAGTACGCCACCCTTTTCGACCAGTCTGTCTTCCTGAATTTCTAAATCGCTTGCGCGACCCAGCGCACCTATCAATTCTGCTTTGCTGGCTTTGAGCGTCGCTGCGTCTTGTGGATGAGCCCTCAAACGGATCTCGGAGGCCTCGCTGGTGGCCGAAAGCGCAGCTTTGGCCACCAGGACAATGGTATCTTTGGCAGCCGCCATTTCAGCGTTCAAAAGTTGCTTGGCGACTTCTAAGGCCGTATGAATTATCTCAGCTTCTTTGTCTTTCATCAGAGTCTCTTCAAGCGTGCCGAGCTTTTCTTGCAGCTGTTCTGCCTTGCTAGAGCCCAGTTTTTGACCCGCTTCTTGCGCAGCCTTTGCCAAGGCCTCCACTTCATCGTCAACTGCGCGCAGCCAACCAGCAACCTCTTTTTCTGTCTCTTCTATAAGAGCCTGCGCACGGGAATTGCTGGATGTTTTTCCTTGCTGAGATTCCATGTGAATTTTACCGCTCCAACGCTTAATATACACGAATAGGCTTGATGTTGCCATCCTCGAACATGAACAAGTGTGGCGGAGTCAGCGAGTCCCCATCTTTGTCGAAAGAAATAGGGCCGCTGATTCCTTGAAAGCCTTGTGTTTCTGCCAATTGATCCCGAAAGCTGGTTCGAGAAAATTTGCCTTTCTTTGCCTGCACCATGCTTTTCACAAGCATTGCAATGTCGAAGCATTGGGCCTCCATGAGCGTTGGTTCTGCATGTTGGGCCGCGTCAAAGTTCGTCCGAAATTGTGTTGTGACCGGATCTGATGCACTGAAATCAACGCCACCTGCGAAAAAAGCACCGTCCATTTGGCTACCCAGACGCTCTCCCAGCAAATTGCTGTGCCAGCTACTTGGACCCAGCAAGTAAATGGGCTCTGCGCCAAACCATCCCGTTGTCCTGCGATAGATATTGCCAATGCGCTGATCGTGGGAAACCAGAATATTCGCGGCAACCAGAGCCGGAATGATGTAGCTTACGGTTTTAGGAAAATCGGGAATCAGAAGACCTTCAAAGGGCACGTTTGGCAGGGCAGATTTACCGAGAAGCCTTTTGGCGTGTTCTGTAAATGTTGTTTCATTGCTTTCGTAAGATTCAAGCGAAGTGACAGTACCGCCTTGCTGTTTCACCTCTTCGACAAAAGCATGCATCATCTCCATTCCGGGGCGGTGTTTGGGATAAAGAACGCCGAATCGTTTCAGGCTCAAATCGCGCATTGCGTGTTGTACGAGCACGCGCGCCTGTTTTTGGGGGGTGAGGCCAAAGTGGAAGGAATAAGGGCCTGTTTCTGCGATGCCTGGGCTTCTCGCAAAAGAAATGTTGGGAATTTGCAGAGCTTCTGCTTTACGTGCCACCGCAAGGCCGGTATCGCTGAGGATGTCGCCAAGCATGGCGAGCACGTGATATTTTGTGGCCAGGAGATCGACGAGCTGGATGGCGAGTTCTGCTTTGCCCTGTGAATCGCCTATGATCAGCGAGAGCGTATCGCCTTGCTGCACAGTGATGGGGGCCGGGTCCGGGGTAATGGTTGGCAAGCCAAACCCAATCTGCAGGGCGGCAAGCGCGCGTAAGCCATAATTTTTATACGGGCCCGAGAGAGGCAAGATAATTCCAATGCTCTTTGCTGCCAGCGGAATGTTGTCAGTGGTAGGCGTAATCAGCGCAGCCGGCGGGGGCGATGGTTGAGATTGCTGAGCTTGAACTTGCGTAGGGGCGGCAGCTGGCGTCGCCGTTTGACTTTTAGGGGGCAAGGTGGCACAGGCTGTCGCGAGCGCCAAACAATAAAAAATTGCAATGTATGTACGTATTGCAGTCATGTCATTGTTTTCGCACAACACGCGTGAGCTGTCATGACATCTTCTAAGAAAACTCGTATCGCCTTTTTTGGGACCCCGGAATTTGCCGTGCCAGTCTTCCAGGGTTTGTTGAACTATTGCGCACAACATGACTGCACACTTGCGTTTGTAGTTTGTCAGCCTGATCGACCAAAAGGTAGAGGGCAAAGAGAATCTGCGCCTGCAGTTAAGGTTTTAGCTGAGCAATATCACGTAACTGCCTTGCAGCCAAAGAGCTTAAAGGTTGGTGCCGACGACGGAGATGCGTTGCGTGACGCGTTTCGACAAGAGCCAATCGACTTAGCAGTTGTGGTTGCCTACGGCCGCATCATCCCAGCAGATTTGTTGAGAATGTCGCGATGTGGTTTTGTAAATGTGCATGCGTCGCTGTTACCGCGCTGGCGCGGCGCAGCGCCCATACAGCGGGCTTTGGAGGCAGGTGACGCTAAAACTGGCGTATCTATCATGGATCTCGTGCCTGAGCTCGATGCTGGCGATGTTTATCTCACGCGGGAAATTGGGATTGCTGAGTCTGACGATGCGATGTCCCTTGCAAAGAAGCTCTCTGCGTTAGGCACAAGCGCGCTGATCGACTGTTTGCCAAGAATATTAGATGGGACTTTGGAAAAAAGCGCCCAGCCAATCGATGGAATTACCTATGCAAAGATGCTGTCCAAGGAAGAAGGCGAAGTAGACTTTGCACAAAGTGCGCGTACGATTGTCAATCGTTATCGTGGGTTTCAGCCATGGCCTGGGCTTTTTACGTCGCATAACGGCCGTACAATTCGTCTCTTTGCTGTGCGACAGAGCCGCGATGATACGCCAAAAAGCGCCCCAGGGACTATTGTAAGGGTGGACGATTTTTTAGTCGTTCAGACAGGAGATGGCTGCGTTCAGATCGGAGAATTGCAGCTCGAGGGTAAAAAGCGGCTTCCAGTTGCGGCGTTTTTAAACGGATATCCGCTTATTGTCGGCGAGCATATTGGAAAAATTTGACGCAGATCAAAAAATGACCGAAGATAGAGAAAAGGACTTATCTCATGGCACAAAGCGCAGCATATCAGAAGGGTGAAGTAGCACCGTACGACTTGGGTCGTACCTATGAGCCAGTGGCGAAGCCCCTTGATGCGGCGAGAGAGAATGAGGCGCAGCGCGTCTATCCAATGTACAACCAGTTGTACCTCGGAGATGTTGTTTCTACGCTACAAATGTGGCCCGACGGCCTTTTTGACGCATGCATGACTGACCCGCCATATAATATTGCGCGTGACCGCAAAGGATTATCTTGGGCATTTTCATCGCATGTGACCATCGACAGCGATTGGGACCGCTTTAGCAACACGGATTACGAGGCATTTACGACGGCTTGGCTGCAGGAAATTTGTCGTATCACAAAAAAGAATGGCAACATTTTTATTTTTGGTAGCTATCACAACATCTATACCATCGGCGCTATCGCGGCGCGGCTTGATTTACGTGTCGTGAACAGCATTGTATGGGCAAAACCTAATGCGCAGCCAAATATTACCTGCCGCATGTTCACAGAGAGCACTGAGCAAATTTTGTGGCTTTGCAACAATACCAACAAAGATGCCAAGCATTGGACGTTTAATTACCACCACATGAAAGAGCTCAATGGTGGCAAACAAATGCGCAATTTTTGGGAAATTCCCGTCACGCCTATGCGAGAACGCGTGCATGGTAAGCACCCATCGCAAAAGCCTCTGAGATTGATGGAGCGTTTGGTATTGGCGGGTACGAATCCGAACGATGTCGTTGTCGATTGCTTTGCCGGCTCAGGATCGACGCTACTTGCCTGTGATCGCTTGGATCGCCGCTGGGTTGGCGTGGAGCGCGATGAGGGCTACTGCGAAATTGCGCATCGCCGCCTTGATGACGAGCGTAAACAGCGTCGCTTATTTCCCGCGATGCTCTGACGTCAGCAGCCATATCTCTCCGTAATGATGCAGATTGCTCGCAAGCTTTTTCGCTTGTGCGCCTGTGCCCATGTATAAATCGATGTGCCCAGGGCCCTTGATCGCAGAGCCGGTATCCTGCGCAAAGAGAAGCCTCCAATCGTGATGATCCACTTTGCCTGCGCTGTCGAGCACAGGCACCCGCGCGAGCAGTACGCTGCCATACGGAATAATTGTGGGATCAACAGCCACCGAGTGTTGAGCCACAAGGGGCATTCCGGAAGCACCCATGGGTTTTTGACCTTTGGGTGTGAAAAACACATAGGATGGGTTTTGTAGGAGGTAGTGATCCAGCAGGCTCGGGTTGCAATCGAACCAATCCTGAATAGCCTCGAGGGAAACCTCTGCCGGTGTGAGATGGCCATCTTCGACCAAGAGCCTGCCAATACTTACATAAGGATGGCCGTTTTTGCCAGCATAAGCCAGAATGCGGGATGAGCCATCTTCAAAGACGGCTAGCCCAGAGCCTTGTACTTGCATGAAAAAAATATCGAGTGGATGGTTGGTGAAGGCGATTTCCAGGCCACGCCCCCTTAAAGCACCGTCTTGTTCAATTTCTTTACGCGACAAAAAAGGGACGCCCTGTTTCAACTCCGCAGGCTTGCGATAGAGCGGGAATCGGTAATGCGCGTCTGCTTTCTTCCGCACGTGAATAATCGGCGTGAAGTACCCGGTAAATTGCACATTTCCTTTCTTGTCTGCTCCTGAGAGTCGGTATGCAGTCAGTCCTTTGGGTAGAGCAATTTCGTCGGTGTGGCTAAAGTTTCTTTGCAAGGTTTTTGCCGCCGCGCGAAGTTTCGCGTGGCTTTTCTCATTGCGCAAATAGTGTTGTTGCAACTTAAGCCCAATTTTCGCTTCCTTGGGCAAATGCAGCTTGAGCGAGGGGAGGTCTTCTTTGGTCCAAAGGGCAGCGAGTAATTTTCTGTTGAGGCTGCGGCCATCTCCGGAAAAGCGGTAGAAGGACGGCGGCAAATCTTCGTAGACATAAAACGCGCAATCGATCTGGCCATCATCCATTTGGGTGCAGAATGGGTATTGGGATGCAAACGCACCGGTCGCAAAACTATCGCAAGCAATGAGGGATTGCGTACTAGACATGACGTTGCAGGCATTTCGCCTATGTTTGATTTTTGGCGAAGAACAGCCAGCACATAAATTCCATAATAGGAAAGCAAAGTAAAGAAGGAGAATTCGATCTAAGTAAGTGGAGCGCATTGTGCGAAACGCTTATCGATTTTTCCTTGCTTTGACAACTGTAACGTTACCTCAATAGCACGTTGCTGCAGCTCGCTGGGGCGCTGCAGTATAAGTGATTGTTCTTTTGTCAATTGCCCGACGTGACTGAGTAATTTCTCACCCGTTGGCATCACAAGTCGCTGGGCTATCTGACGAGACAAAAGTGACTCGTTCTCCGAAAGCGCACAAGCCAAGAAATATAACCCTGCTTTTTGGTAAAGATCTTCAACATCACGAAATTCTGCACATACGGATCGTAGAAATGGCAAAATGGCGGGCTGGTTGAGTTTACGCACAACTGAAATAGTGCGGATATCGTTAATGATCGCGTCTCGGACGGAGGCGGGAAGATGCTTGAGAAAGTTTGCCGTTTTGCGAATACCAAACTCAGCAAACGCATGAGCCAATTGTTCTAAGCCTGCGGTGCGAAAGAAGATGGCAAACTCATCACCAGTGAGCAGCGCAATATGTTGAAAGTCGAATTTGGATTTCGGTTCTTCATAAGGCATTGGTGCAAATTTAGACTCAAAGCACTTCAAGACAAGCGACGAAGTCTCTTTTGACATCACCGGCTTCGGAGGCAGCGTTTGTGACAGAACATCCGAGTTCTGCTCGAGAATCTTTTTGCGAAGAGTTTCTGGGAATGCACTCAAGACCAAATGCCGGATGAACAACGGTTCAGCAGCAAGCCCCGTCAAAAGCCATGTCGGATCAATGGAAAATAAACGGGTTGGTGCCTGGTGCCTGAGAAGACGCTTGAGCTCAGCAACCAGGAGTGGAATGCGCCTCTTTCTATCAATTTCAAGCAGGGGTTGAATGACTTTATCCAGGTGGTAAGCTTCTTCTTGTGGCAAATGCACAAAGAGCTCTTTGTGCTGGCGACTACCAAACATAGCTAAGGCGATGAGCAATCCTTGCTGCTCATTTGTGGTGGAGTCAAATTGTGGCGTTACCAAGTTGGCCCTCGCTAGCCGATCTGTGTGCCTTCATTCTGTTTAAGATCTTCTGCATCTCTCTGAGGTGGAGGTGTTTGAGTCGGTGAAGGTGGCAATGACATATTTGCTGCGCTCTCTGCTGCCACCAGTTTTGCTTTAAGCGAAAACGATCGCCTGAGACCGAATATCCCAAGCGCAACACCCAAAACTGCGAGGCAGGCGAAAAGCCAAAGCAACGGCCCCACGTCGCTGGATTTCGATTTTTGAAGCGGCATTGTTGCGCGTGCAGGATGTTGGGAAGGGGGCATTGGTTCCATTGGGCCGGTGCTAGGCGTAGGAGGCGCGCTTATCGGAGTTGCCGCCGCCGGCGCAGTTGTCGTTGCTACTCCCGTGCCACCGCCTTTGGACCCGTTGGCTAGACGCATGGGAACATTGGCGGCCAATACGACGGTCACACTGGCTGGTGACAAATCCTCAACTGCAGAAGCTACCAAGTACTTGACGTCGTCAGCCGTCATGGAAGCATGTCCCTTATTATCGATTGGATTGTACACAATGGCTACCGATGCAGTCGCCTTAGGAGGAGCAGCATTAATGTCACGGATCGCGTTGGTATCAGGGAAAACAATCGCAACCCGTGCCTGAACAACACCAGGCAGAATCCTCAGCATATTCTCAATTTCGCCTTGCATGGCCATCAGAAATTTTGCTTTTTCTTCATTTTGCGAGGGGATGATGTTCGACGAGCCCGGCGGATAAACCTGCGCTAGCCCAAGACTTGCTTGCCTCGGTAGCTTATTGTCGACCAAAATGCGCATGGCGCGCACTGCATCGGCAGCTTTAGCCGAGATGGTGTATGTGACAGTTCGGCCTGGAACAGAGGTTTTAATTGCCGCAATTTTTTGCGACTGCAACACCACCATGATTTCGTTTGCATCCGGTTCCGACAGATTGGCCACCAGATTTTCATCAGCGGCACATGCAAACATGCCAAGAACAAGGCTGACCAGTATAAGAATGCGCGCGAGTTGTGTCATGGTGGACATATTAACCATTTGCTAGGATAATTTCACTGTAGGAAGGAAAATAATTTCCTGATCAGCGATCACATTCCGGTCATGCGCGCCACTTCTTGCGCAAAGTCATCGACTTTTTTCTCAATACCCTCGCCAACTTTGAAGCGGACAAAGCGTCCCACGGAGATTTTGCATTGCACGTCTTTAGACACACTCTCTATCAGCTTGCTGATCGATGTATCGGGATCTTTTACGAAAGCCTGCTCGAGTAAGCACACTTCACTGTAAAATTTCTCGATTTTCCCATCTACAATACGGGGGACAATGTTCTCTGGTTTGCCCTGATCAAGCACTTGTTGCCTGAAAATTGCTCTCTCATTTTCAACAATTTTTTGATCCAGCTGGCTTCTTTCAACGCATAGAGGGTGACTTGCTGCAATGTGCATAGCAAGATCACGCGCAAGTGCTTTGACAGGCTCAGCGTGGCTCTTTGACGCATCCGCTAAGCGGAGCTCGACGATCACACCAATAGAACCACCACCATGGACGTAGCAGCCATAAGCATCGCCCCCTTCTAGGTGAGCCATGCGGCGCAAGGAGATTTTTTCGCCAATGGTCAAAATCTTATCTTGCAAAACAGCCTCAATCGTTTTGGCTTCGTCCTTCACAAAAGGGCGGTTGCCCAATTCTGCCCCATCAACAACACCGTTTTTGTCAAACTGAGTTGTTGGCGTGACGGCCGCTTGTTCACAAAGCTGACCAATCAATGTTTGAAACTCAGTATTGCGTGCCACAAAGTCAGTTTCGCAATTGAGTTCGCACATAGCTGCCACTTGGTCTTTGACCAAGACTGCAACAAGACCTTCAGCGGCAACGCGGCCAGCCTTTTTGGCGGCGGCAGCTAGACCTTTTTCGCGCAAGTATTGGATTGCTGCTTCCATATTGCCAGCTTCCGTGAGTGCCTTTTTGCAATCCATCATGCCCGCGCCGGTTTTTTCGCGCAGTTCCTTAACCATTTGTGGGGTGATTTGCATTCAAAAACTCCGTTATATCTGTGCCTTAGGCGTGATGCGACGATGATAATTTGAGATCTGCACCGTCATCGTCATCCATGTCTGGCGCGAGTTCATCCGAGTCAAGCAGGGCGCCGTTGCCGTTTTTTACATGCTCGACGACATTATGAATGACATCAACTTGTGGCTGCTTGCGCTTGCCTTTTTTGGTGTGCTGTTTGGCGCCATTTGCTTCGCTTGGCGCTTCCTCATCAGCGATGTCGCCCTTGGCGCGTTTCTCCGCCAGTCGCTCTTGATACTGTGCTGCACCTTCCAAGCATGCATCAGCGACGCTGCTCACAAAAAGTTTGACGGCACGGATGGAGTCATCATTGGCAGGAATAGGATGATCGATCACGTCTGGATCGCAGTTGGTGTCAACGGTCGCTACGACTGGAATACCGAGCTTGCGTGCTTCGCATACAGCGATGTACTCCAGATTGGGATCAATAATAAAAACAGCACCGGGAAGTTTGCCCATGTCTTTTACACCGAGCAGATTCTTCTCTAGCTTGCCCAGCTCTCGTGAGAGATTAATCACTTCTTTTTTTGGCAATTTTTCGAACGTCCCATCTTTGGACATTTCCTCAATGGAGCGCATGCGGTCCACAGATTGCTTCACCGTTTTGAAGTTAGTGAGCATGCCGCCGAGCCAGCGGTTATTTACATAATGCTGTCCAGCGCGTTTGGCCTCTTCCGCAATGATATCTTGTGCTTGTTTTTTTGTACCAACAAAGAGCACCTTTCCGCCATTTGCCACCAAGTTTACGACAAAGGTGTAGGCTTGCTTTAAAAGCGGCACAGTCTGCTGCAGGTCGATGATGTGAATACCGTTACGGGGACCGAAAATGTACTTGGACATTTTTGGGTTCCAACGGCGGGTCTGGTGGCCAAAGTGGGCACCAGCTTCGAGCATTTCTCGCATTCCTAGTTTTGACATATCTCACATCCTTTTTTTGCCCCTTTGGGGCTTTTGGGTTAAAACCTCCACACCATCCATGCACCGCCTTTGGCTCTCGCCATTGCGGCACCCTAGCAAGGCAACCTGTTTCTTGTGAGGACGATTCCAACGCAGAAACAGATCGGGTGTGTGCGTATTTGGGCCATAAGCCCAGTTGGTGTGTCTAACAACGTCAACTCGGCTTGGCAACAGGCTTTAGAGCGGATCAAACTTTTTTGCAATCGGCCACCTGCGTCCCATGCCAAACACCCGTTCGGAGACCATCAGCGAAAAAGGCGCTTGGCGGCGTTTATATTCATTTCGATGCACCATCGAAATGATGCGCATCAGATCTTTGCGCGGAATTTGGGTTTCCTGCTCGATCTGCCGGACGGGCATCTCTTGATCGATATAACGGCTCAAAATGGCATCCAGCAAATCGTACGGGGGCAGGGTGTCTTGATCCGTTTGATTTTCTTTGAGCTCTGCGCTCGCGGGTTTCGTGATGCTTCTTTCGGGAATGCTGGGACCATTCGTGTTGAAGTGATGGGCAAGCCTGTAGACGTCTGTTTTATAGATGTCAGAGAGTGGGCCAAGCGCGCCGCACATGTCGCCATAGAGTGTGGAGTATCCTACGGATGTCTCACTCTTGTTGCCCGTGGTGAGCACCAAATAGTCGGTTTTGTTAGAGAACGCCATCAGCACCATGCCGCGTGCGCGTGCTTGTAGATTTTGGTCAGTGACATCGTCAGTATGCGTTGCGAATCCCGCCAACGGCGCGCTTAGTGCGTTCCGAAAAGAAGCCACCATAGGCTCTATAGGCACCGTATGAAGTTTGATGCCGAGGTTGTTGGCGAGTTCCTCTGCATCTTCCAGAGAGTGGTTAGAGGAGAATTTGCTTGGCATGCGAACGCCTAGTACGCGCTCTGGCCCAAGTGCGCGTACGGCGAGTGCAGCCGTTACCGCCGAATCAATGCCGCCAGACAGGCCCACAATAGCGCCCGGACTGCGACATTTTTGCACATAGTCTCGAATACCGGTGATCAGGGCAAGGCTCAGCATTTCCATCTCGTTGGGAAAGGGTCTCGCCTTTTCTTTTGCCTTAACCCCGATATCCACCAATAGCAAAGCCTCTTCGAACACGGGTGCGCGCGCCATTACCTGACCATCCTCATCGATGGCAACCGAGCTTCCATCAAAAATAAGCTGGTCGTTGGCTCCGACTTGCCCCACCATGATTAGGGTGCGCTGGTGTTTCTTTGCCAGATGGGAAAACACTTGTTCTCGTAACAAGGGCTTCTTACGCGAGTAGGGGGATGCAGAGAGGTTTAAAATAATCTGTGCTCCCTGCCCGACGACTTCTTCAACAGGATTTTCCTGATAGCGTTGATGAGGCCAAAACTGCGGATCGTTCCAGGCGTCTTCGCAAATGGTAACGCCAAATATAACACCGCCGAGCTCCATGATGCCCTGCTCATCTTTTTGGCCCTTTGGCTCAAAATAGCGCTTCTCATCGAAAACGTCATAGTTCGGGAGCAGTGCTTTTTTGCCAATTACTTTTACCTGTCCCTTGGTGCAAAGGACAGCGGCGTTCCAAAGTGGATTTTCGTTGGGCTGGTGATGGCGGACTGGAGCGCCGACCAGCACGGGAATTGGGGCATGTCGGGCGATTTCGAGAAGGTGCTCTTCTATCTGATCAAGTAACTCCTGGCGGAACAGAAGATCTTGGGGTGGGTAGCCACAGATGGCAAGCTCGGGGAGAATGAGCAACTGTGCGCCTTTTTCGCTGGCTTGTTTGGCAAACGCCAAAATCCGCTCCGCATTTTGCGAGATAGCTCCTATCAGTGGATTGAACTGGCACAAAGCGACGCGCATATCACACAACCTAGCAAAAGAGTTCGACTAATCAACGACTTTCATCTTCTAAGCGAACTCTCCCCGCAAAGTTCTCACCCAAGTGCCGAATTAACAATCGAAGTGAATCATGTATGCGGTCGGGGCTTAATTCAACGGTACCTTCCCAGACAGGGATGCGTTTTCCGCGCTTAAATGCGCTTGCTTCGAATACGCGCAGGCGTGCTCGATCAATGCTGTAACTGTAAATCTGTGGAACAGGTTGGTAGCCCATTGTCGTCGTGTAGTAAGGATATCCTCCAATGTAGTCTACAGATGTGTAGGTTTCTGGAATGTATTGGTATCCTTGGTAGAAATATCTTTGCTCGGTGATCTTAGAAGTTAGCACCAAGTGAGCGTCTTCCAGTCGGGAAACCACATTCACACCAGCGGCGCTGAGCTCCCTGACCACCGCGGCTCGAAAATTAACCTCTGATACACTGACATCATCCCCAAGATAGACAAACAACGGCTCGCTTCTGTCAAAACGGTAGCCCTCATCATGCTGGGCATAAACAAAAACCGTGCTATAGCATCCACCGCAGCTGACTAAAAAAAGAAGAAGTATTTTTTTAATAAATTCATTCATATAATCACAGATAAAATATATAATTTTAGACATGAATGGTCAAGCGATCTGCCTGCATTTGCTCGGTGTGGTCTATCTTTGCGCGTTTTCCTCTTTGCTATGGCAGGTACGGGGGCTTTACGCGCGGAGCGGCATTCTACCGATTAGGCAATTCTTACGATCGATAAGCCACGTGTATGGAAGGAGGCGATTTGTTGAGGTTCCCACGCTGTTTTGGCTTGGTACGGGAGACGGGTGGATTTTGTCTTTAGCCTGGGCCGGCACTTTGCTGTCTCTTCTTCTGCTCGCTGATGTTTATCCGGTGCTTATTCTCGCGCTTCTTTTTGCCTTGTACCTTTCCTTTGTGAGCGTTGGGCAAGATTTTCTATCGTTTCAATGGGATAGGTTGCTGCTCGAAGTTTCATTCTTGGCGTTCTTCTTTGCGCTGCAGACGCCACCATCTCCTTTGATGCTATTGGCTTGGTGGTTTTTGTTGGCGCGTTTGATGTGGTCGTCTGGCTTAGTTAAGTTTCTCAGCGGCGATCCAAATTGGCGAAATGGCAAAGCCCTTTGTTTTCATTACGAGACGCAGCCGCTGCCAAATCGCGTGGCGTGGTACATGCATCAGCTTCCGGTGTGGGCGCATCAAGCTTCGACGTTTGTGATGTTTGCCGTCGAGCTGTTGGTGCCATTTCTGATTTTTGGTCCATTTAGTTTTAGGTTCGTTGCATTTTGTGTTCTGATTTTTTTTCAGATTCTACTCATCGTCACGGGCAACTTTGCCTTTTTCAATCTTCTTACCATTGCTATGTGCATGCCTTTATTGAGCAGCATAGTCTGGTCGAACCTGCTCGCGACGCCCCTCGGGATTTTGTGTGATATGGCGGGCTTGTTTTTCATTGCGATCAATTGCGTCCAGCTCCTTCGTCTGGTTTGGCCGAAGCAATGGATGATTCGCTTTTTGCAGACGCCCGTGGTTTCCAATATATCAAGTTCGTATGGGCTATTTGCTGTCATGACGACAGAGCGTCTAGAGTTGGTGATCGAAGGTAGCGATGATAAGATCTTGTGGCAGCCCTATGCGTTTCGACACAAACCAGGCAGAATGGACCGGCCACCGACGCAAATTGCGCCATTCCAGCCGCGCCTTGACTGGCAAATGTGGTTTGCCGCGCTCAGAGGTGGTTGGATCGATCCTTGGCTACGGCAGTTTTTGAACCACCTGCTTATGGGTTCTCCTCACGTTTTGGCGTTGCTAAAAGAAAACCCATTTCCGGTGCGACCGCCGAAATATCTGCGCATCGGTGTGTATCGATACCATTTTACCGACCGGACAGCCCGACGAGAAACCGGTCAGTGGTGGCGACGGGTATTTATTGGACAGTTGCCACTACCGGAAGATGGTCTGATGCATCCAAGGCCTCTTTAACAACGCGGCCTTTAGAAACATGTGTTCCCGGTCCACCGAAAATATAGTCGATTCGGCGTGTGGGTTTGTCAGAGCGAAAGGTGAAAGTGCTTTGCTCATCTGTTTGGTGAAGGCTGAGGGGAAGTGCCTCGTTATAATGTGAGAACCCGTTACGCACGATTTGCATGGTGGTGTCTAGCGACTCATCATCCGTGGGGTCATCTGGAAATCCGTTTCGCACTTTTGCTTCGGGCGGGAGCGAGTTGAAATCGCCCCCAAGGATGTAAGGCCCCGGAATCAGCTTGACCCACTTCATTAGAAGGCGTGCCTGCTCTTCGCGAGTTTTAATGTCGTATGCTTCCAAGTGAACATTCACGACTGTGAGCGTTTTGTTGCCAATCTGCACTTCAACACGTTGTGCGCCCCGGTCAATGTAGCCGAGATTATACCAGTAGGGATTTGCCGCAGGCTTGTCATAGACGATGCGTAGATGGTTTTTCAGTGGATAGCGCGATAGAGTGCAGTTAGCTGCCTTCATGCTTCCCAGGTGATGTGCGAGTGGCCATATAGGAAAAGGAATATAGTTTTTGTCCCACAACAAAGCGCAAGCATAGTAAGGGTATCCGGCGTTTTCGGCCAGATATTGTGCCTCGTTGATGTGATGCGTTCGATTGGAATCGAGGTCAACTTCTTGCAGAAGAACGATGTCGCTACCAATCTTTGCTAAGACTGCCGCAAGTTCGCTCATTTTTTTCTCAGTAAATTTTTTATCTCGCCAATCGGTTGGATCGGCCTTGATACCTTGCCCGTGGCCGATGTTGTAGGTGGTAATTGTAATAGCGTCTTTCGGGGGCAGAGGCGATGCATGAGGGAGCTCATCGGCGCCGAGCGTGCTTTCCTTGGGCAATGTGGGACCGACCGCCCACCAGACTATCAGGATGACAAGCATCATGACTGCGCAGAGAGCAATCAACGCGCGTCTAAGATAACGTGAAGCGGCTAAAGATGCAGACATCGTATCTCCCAATTGCTATTGCAAAATCTAAGTAAGCTTTCTGTCGGGCTTTTAGATCGGACACTGGTCCGATATTTTCGTCGCCGGATATCCAATAGTAATACCTCGGCAGTGCCAAGAAAAGTATTTTCATCGCGGATGCAACTCGGCGCTGCTTGCAATCCGAGATGATGTTTAGGGGATATGAAAGATGAAGCGTTTCTTTTTAATGAGTGCCGTTACGTTGGCCTTGTCAATTCCAGGCTTTGCGGCAAACCCAGATGGCGTCTATTTAGGAACGCCCAGTTATGGCGGCACCGGATGTCCTGCGGGGACCGCATCGGCTGCCCTGAGCCCAGATGCGACCTCGCTAAGTATCCTCTTTGACCAGTATGTTGTGCAAGCTGGAGGGCCCGGTGGGCAGTCCTTGGACCGCAAAGCCTGCAACATTGCCATCCCTGTGCATGTGCCTCAGGGATTCAGCGTCTCTGTTTTCAAAATTGACTACCGTGGCTTCAACAATCTGCCAGCTGGCACATATTCGCAATTTGGCGTTGAGTACTTCTTTGCTGGTGCACGTGGCCCAGGCTATACGAAACACTTTGCTGGCCCGCTCTCTGACAACTACCTCTTGACCAACACGCTCGCAGCAAGTGCTGTTACCTGGTCGCCCTGTGGTCAGGATGTGATTCTGCGCACGAACTCCAATATGTTTGTTCATACCAATTCTGCGATGGAGCAAGCAATGGCTACTGTAGATAGCCTCGATGTTGGCTCGGGACTCATTTATCACTTTCAATGGCAACGCTGTTAACGAGGCTGATCTTTCCAGAGGCGAATGCCTCCTAGGAGGCCAGCTAGATTGCTTGTGATGTGAACATTGCGGGGGAGGCCTTGCTTGACTCTCGTGGCATGACCTCCCCCTATATAGAGAACATCAAAGTTAAAGGTCTGTGCCCACAACTTGATGGCTTGCTTGAGATGCTTATTCCATTTGCTTTTGCCATCATGCTCGAGCCCGCGTTTGCCTAAAAGGTCTTCATAGGTTTTCGATTTGTGGAAGGGATGGTGGCCAAGTTCAAGATTGGGTACAAGCTGTCCATCGACAAAGAGTGCAGAGCCCATGCCAGTGCCTAAGGTGACGACGAGTTCCACGCCTCTTCCTTTGATATCGCCATAGCCTTGCATGTCTGCGTCGTTTGTTACGCGAACGGGCTTTTTTGTGCGTGTCGTGATGCGTTTGGCTAAATCAAACCCCTCCCACGTGTGATCAAGGTTGGGTGCTGTTTTGACGACGCCTTTTAGAACGACACCAGGAAATCCCACGGAAACACGATCAAATCGTCCGTGGTGTGGCAGCATTGACCAAAGACACTGGAGAATGGCTGACGGCGTGGCGGGATGCGGTGTCTCTACCTTTGTCCTTTCTGTTACGGACTTACCTGAAGCATCCAGCACCATCATTTTGAGACCACTGCCGCCGATATCAATCGCGAGTGTGAGCGGCGTGTTTTTCTTCGCCATACTGAGTTCCTTTCGTTGCGCTACATTGCATTTTGCGTGACCAGAGTTATAAACGCAAGTGTAGCGGAGGCTTTGTATGACCAAGATAAAGCGAATCGGCGTGCTGACTGGCGGCGGCGATTGCCCTGGGTTAAATCCAGCGATCAAAGCCATTGCCAAAAAAGCGCTTGAGAATGGCATTGAGACGATTGGCATTCGCGATGGGTGGCGGGGCGTTCTCGACGAAAAAGAGACTGTCACAACGCTAAATGCAGAGATAGTCAGACACATCGATCGACAAGGCGGAACAATTTTAGGCACCTCTCGCACCAATCCATTCAAGATTGCTGACGGCTCACAGTCCGTCAAAAAGCGTTTCGCGGCACTTGGCCTCGACGCATT